>JASJDR010000148.1 GCA_030065615.1 Xenococcus sp. MO_188.B8
TTAGCGGGATCTTTACTGATGGTTACTGATAATGGTTCACCGTCAAAATATCTCGACCACTTTATTTTCAGCGGTTGATTCATTTTTGCTAAAGTAAGCTTTCCTTCAAACCAAGTGAATGCATTACTGGCATAGGTTGCAGACTGACGATTTACTTTTTTCTTAAATTTAGGATATTTGCTTCTGCCAGCGAAAAAGTTTTTAAATGCAGTATCTAAATGTCTTAATCCTTGTTGTAGTGGTACCGATGAGACTTGTTTTAACCAAGTTTTTTCTGGCTCTTTTTTGAGCTTGGTTAAAGCCTTGGATGTCTCAGAATAGGAAAGAGTTGTCTCTTCTTGATAGTAACTGTCAGTTCTCAGTTTTAATGCCCAGTTATAGACGAATCTAGTGCAGCCGAAAGTTTGCGCCAATTCTAGTTTTTGGGCTGGTGTCGGGTAAAATCTGTACTTAAATCCGCGTAGCTGTTTCATGCTGTAATTTTACCAGCTCTAGAGCGTTTTTCTACACCCTGACCGCGATTCATGAGGGGCTGTCATCTGGGGTTTCCCCAGATGTTTATACGCCCCATCTCGCCGCTTTAGCGGGAGTCTTCTCGCGGAAGAAAGATAAAAAAAATCAAAATACTTCTCGAACTGATCTCTACTTCTTCCCGATTTCTTCCTAAATTAAGAAGCAACCAACAAACACAGGAGATCACAACTATGCAACTTCGTTATCGCGGAATTACTTACTCTAACCAAAATACTCAAGTTGAAACTGTCGCTTCGGATGGAGTAGCTAAATTTTTAGGTCAGACTTATTCTCTGCGCCATCCCGTTCAAAGGTTTAAACCACACTTGGGATTAAGAAAATATCGTGGTATCGCCTATGGTTGCTAACTTAGGTGATTTCTCAGAAAGCTTATACCTCTTAAGGTGAGTAGATCATTTTTAACTTAACCACGTAATTAAAAGACTAATTTTATTCAGCTTGCATTTATAGGTAATTGTTTTCATAAGAATAACTTGAATCGAAGAGCAAGAATTCTAAACTTAGTTCAAGTTTTTTAGTTGAGGAGGAAGAAAGTGATTAAAGACAAAAGTAATTGGGGCGATTTCCTAGAGAGGCTATTAACCGCAGCTATGCTCACATTCCTAATAGTGTCCTGTCAACAAGCGCTCCCAAAATTTCAACTTTCTCTTTCTCACCATCAAACAACTTTTCTTGCTCAAAGATTTTTGCAGAGCCTATGATATCAAGATTTAAGCATGTGATATATTTTACAGCGCGATCGATGTGTTTTTTCACCCTACTAATTTGAAGGTAACGATACTTTAACTCAAAGTGAAATACTTGGTTTGCCCGTAAGTCCTATAATCTATTAAGGAACAAACTTTAAGAACGTCAGATTATAGTTAAATTGTGAAGATCGTCAAATTTATAGTAGGACTCATACTGGGAATACTTATTCTTATTACTCCATTTAGTCAATTTCAAGCTTCTCCTGTCGAACCGCTACAGAATTTAGCAGTACAGCTAGATGGGAGGAAAAAACCTTTGGATACTGTGGCGCGGGAAACTGTAACGCAAATTCATGGGAGAAATAGCTATCAGGCTCTTAATGGAGAGAAACTTGATTATTTAAATACTGATCTCTCTTTATGGTTCAATAATCGCAATTGGAATAATGAACCCATCGTTTTATTTAACTATCGTCCCCTCAAAGAGAAATTAGGACTTGATCCAGATCAAAAGTACTTTAGCTTCTCAGAATTAATCGAATCGGATCTCAGAGAATTTTTGCTTGCAATTAAACAAAAACAAGCGGCAGGCATTGATTTAAATCGGGATGAAACCGAAGCGGTAACTATTGAAGAAAGAATGTCATTAGTAGTTTCTACCGTAGGCGTAGATCTACTTCCTCTAGTTCCCCATCCCAATGATATTAATGGCACTTGGGTATCGGTAGAGGATGCAGGACAATATTATGATGCGGATGCTGTAGCGCAAATCCAAACCACCTACGATGTACTCAAACAAACTTATCGCAATTCTCCTCAAGATGAAATTAGTTTAGGTCAAATTGCTGCCGAGTTCCAAACTGAATTAGCGAGTCTCAGTCCCCAGGTTTATCCTGAGACAGCTGTTTTAAACAGAGAAGTTAGATTTTATGGCTTACATCCCTTTGCTAATACTTGGATGATTTATACATTAGGGTTTGTGGTCATGTTATTGGTGTTACTGTTTAAATCACTTGACTTTTACTGGGGTGCCATTGGTATATTTAGTGCTGGTTTACTAATTAACGTCTATGGCATTTGGGAAAGAATGCAAATTGCTGGTCGTCCTCCTGTAACCAATATGTATGAATCGGTAATTTGGGTTGGTTTTGGGATTTCGGCGATCGCACTTCTGTTTGAGCTAATCTATCGCGCGAAATATTATCTGCTCGCTGCGGCTCCTTTATCTATAGTCTGTTTAGTCCTAGCAGATAGTTTACCGGCGATTCTCGACCCTTCGATTAAGCCTTTAGTCCCCGTATTACGGGATAATTTCTGGTTAAGTATTCATGTTCCCACGATTACTCTCAGTTATGCTAGTTTTGCCCTTGCTTTGGGCTTAGGTCATATTATTTTGGGTCATTATTTATTTGCGCCCCAAGCTAAAGAGAGAATTCGCAGCTTATCGAAGTGGAATTATGGAGTTTTACAAGTAGGAGTCTTGTTATTAACTACTGGTATTATTCTCGGAGGAATCTGGGCGCATTATGCTTGGGGACGTTTCTGGGGCTGGGATACCAAAGAAACCTGGGCGTTAATTGCTCTGATGTGTTACGTTGTGCCTCTCCACGGTCGTTTAGTAGGATGGTTAGCTGATTTTGGTTTGACCGTTACTAGTGTGGTGGCATTTAATGCGGTATTAATGGCTTGGTACGGTGTGAACTTTGTTCTGGGGACAGGTTTACATAGTTATGGTTTTGGTAGTGGTGACTCTGTGATGACTGTAGCTGCTGTTGTCGGTTTAGATTTATTGTTTGTATTAGTTGTCGCAGCAAAATACAAAGGATGGTTTAAGTCTGAAGAGAAAGAAGAGTTACCTGTTGCGAAACAATCAGAACTTTTAACTGATAATTAGTTTAGTTTTGCCGATTAGATAGGGATTAATGTTTGGGTAGTATCTTTGAGTGAAGGTGTTTAGAACTCCCTTCTTCTAGACATTGTCCCAGTTGAACTAAAGATCTTATGTAGCTATGTCCAGATTGAAACCCGTAGTTTTTTTATAGGGCAAAACTACGGGTTTCAAAGTAGACGCGATTTAGATAAAAGTAGTCCTGTTAATATAAATTACAAAAATCTTATATCCCACCTTCTAAAATTCAACTTGTAATATACTAAGTAATACGTTTAAGAGGTATTTTAGTGATCGCTTTAGGTTTCAAGCTGAGAATTAGCGAGCACAAATTCATGGATTTGTAGTCTCGCTACGCGAGTGCGAAGCAACGCTAAGACAAGAAACATACGTAGTCTATAAGTATTAGATTTTAAGGTCTTAAGTTGGAATAAAGATTGAGGAGTATAAAATGAATCCTGGAGATTTACCAAATTTATTTAAGATCTTTAAGGATCTAGTATCCAGTTTTTATGAAGGGGACGAACTACCTGATGGGCTAAATTTACTAATTGACCGTATTTTACTTGCTATATTAGTCCTATTAGCAATTTGGGGACTGCTTTTTGTAATAAGTCGAATAAAGAATTTATTTGTAGAAGAATTTTGGCCTTTATTCTATAACCAAAAAGAAAGAATACGCCATCGCAAAAGAGGTCGATTTGCAAAGCATATAGTCCGCGAGATTGATCAACTAAACCTCGGTGAAGAATGGAAAGATTATCAATACACTGAATTAGAAGCAGAGATTGAAGCAGAAGGCAGAAGAAAGGGATTTACCCTGATTCCATTTTTTCAGTCAACAAAAAGAGGATTGCGCCGGGAAAAAACGCTTTCCAAGGCTCTTGAATTAAGTAGAGAAAGACTTATTCTAGTTGAGGGCGCTCCAGGTTCAGGAAAAAGTGTTGCCCTCCGACATATTGCTGAGAAGTTAGCTCAACGTGCAATGAAAAGCAGAAGTGTCAAGAGCATTATTCCCTTATATCTAAACCTCAAAAAACTGGAACGTTCCTCTGAAGAAGCAATTGACAGAAACTTAATAGAATCTTTTGTAAAAAGAGAATTGAATCGATTTAATGATCGCGATATTGAGCAATTTCTGGACGAAGAATTTCAACGAGGAATTCAGGAAGGAACATGGTTATTTCTTTTTGATTCCTTTGATGAACTACCTGAAGTATTAAGCTCCGTTAAGGCAGATGAAGCTACTAAAAGTTATGCTGAGGTAATTGACGATTTTTTAAGTGGCTTTAATAACTGTCGAGGAATTATTGCTTCTCGTCAATTTCGTGGGCCTAAACACTTAGGTTGGCCTCGATTTCGCATTTTACCATTAGAAAATCTTCGTTTAGAACTAATTCGCAAAGCAGAACTTGACTCAGTAATAGAGAAAGAACTGATTGGACAACTTAGAAGCGCTTCCCAGGAAATTCAGGAGATGACTAAGAATCCGATGTTCTTAGGTATTCTATGTGAAAATATGCGGGATGGAGGATCTTTCCCCCAAAATACTCATAGTGTTTTTGAAAATTATTTAGAAAAGCGACTAACCCGCGATAAAGATAGGCTCAAAAAGCGTTTTAATCTTGAACCTTCTGCGGTACGAACAATGGCAGAAATGGTTGCTTTTTGTATGTCATTAGACCCAAATTTAGGACTCAGCCCTACCCGTGCGGGAATTCGGAATGCGATGAGAACTCTTGAATTTAGAGTTCCAGGCAATTTTGATAAATTTTTGAATGCTTTAGAGTATCTTAAACTAGCACGTTCTGAAGATGAAACAATAGCAGGTGATTCCCCGTTGTTTACATTTTCTCACCGTCGTTTTCAGGAATATTTTGCTACCTGCGTTGTTCTAAGCGATCTTAATCGTATCAAGCCTAGACAGTTATTAACTGATGGTCGCTGGCGAGAAACAACTGTTGTAATATTTCAGACTCAGTCCCCAGAAACTTTTGCCCCAATTTTGGCTGAGGCAAGATATCTTCTCGACGAAATACTTGGCAATCTGTCGGGATTAATTGATGATCCTATTGGATATGTCAATAGGGAATCATTTGAGCAAAGTAGTTCAGTACCTAAAAATTTTTCTTGGCCTCCTGGTTTACTTAATCTATTGGGACTTTTACAAGATGGATTTATCAATCGGATTAAGGATTTGTCTGATGATATTCAAATGCAGGCAGGACGTATACTATTATCAGCTAGTGTTCAAGGGACTCTTTCAGATAAGAAATGGAGTTTAGAAGTAGCTGGAATTACCCCTCAACCAGTTTTACTTTGGTTACTTCGTAATGCTTTTTCCAGTGAAAGCCAATGGTTGAAAGAAGTGGCTTATCGGCAGTCTGCTCGACTTGTCAAGATTCCTGATGATATCTCTGCTGATATTCGAAGAGCATTGCTAGGTTTATTTTCTGATAAGCGTTTGAACAAGGAGTTCTTTTCTACTTATGCGCATCTATCTCGACTAGATAAGTCAACAAGTTACATAAATATCTTATGGCTCCTACGCTGGATTGGCTTTATTGATATTTGTTTACATATTGTATCATTTCCTTTTTTATCATTTTTTTTATTTCATCAATTTAATGATCAGTTAAGTTATCAAGATTCTTTCACAAAGTCCTTTTTTCTCACCTATATAATTTCAATTGTGCTTATTTTGCCGATATGGTCTCTGTTGATTCTTCGATATTTTTCTTCACAAGTATCATCTAGAAAATTTTCTAGGGATATAATGAAAATGTCTATGAGTATTCCCTGGACAAATTGGGAAAGAAAGACATCAATAGAAAAATTAAATTCTCCTAGTATTGAACAATTTAAAATATTTTTTGTTATGTATTTTCGTTTTATATATTTTCCCTGTCTGTGGAGTATTTTCGCTATCTTAGCTGCGAATACAGGTAAGTTCACACATCCTTTTTGGTGGCCTTTTTTGTTCTTTTTTCCGCTACTATATTTTATAGCTAAATCTAGAAATATCATAAAATATTTTATTACTAAATCCAGAAATATCATAAAAATGTGTATTTCTATTTTACAAAGTACTTCTACATATATTTTTGTTTTTTTTATTGTCCTATTTGCTCTATTTATAAAATTTATTTCTTCGTTGATTTTTTCCGATCCAAATACTATATTGCTTAGCATATTAATCATATTAATCATATTATTTTATGTTGTATTTACATTTGTATTCCTACTAATGTCTTTGTATCTGATTTCCAGTTATTATTACTTATTTAAATACTCAATAACTTGGCTAAAATACTTAATTCATTTGATGCAAGATTGGAAAAAATGGAAAAAATGGACAAAAAAATCTTCTAATATGACCGCTCAGGAATTGCTAAATCTAATGGATTTATATCGTACAAAACATTTTATAAAAAAGTCAATAATTGTAGTTCGCGAGCAAATTTTATTGATTGCAAATAAAGAATCAGAGGATCTTATAAATGAGCTAGCTATAGCTTTAGAGGATTCGTTGTATTTGGCAAATAGAAAAAAAGATATAAGACAAAGAGCAAGGCAAAGATTAAAAGGCAAAAAGCAAAAAACATCGAGAAAAATACTTAAATATTTTGGGAGTGCCACCAAAATATTTAAGAGACTTAAATTTTCAAGAAAATCAAAAAAATCGTATACAGAGAAAATCATAGAAAATTATTCAGGTTCAGAATTTTTCACTTCATGGCTGAAGCAATACACCCGCAAGGACAAAACACGATTCATTAACCTTGGCAGTGAATTTCTAGATGAGATTTATCTTCTTCTAGAACAATTGCGTGCTAGGAGGAAGTTTACTGAGAGTTCAGAGTAATTAACCAAGAAGTATTTCGAGTGTTAAGTTTGAGTACTATTGCCAGCTGAACGAAGAAAGTATGATTATCTGTCGAGGAAAAAAATGAGTGACCTACAAAGATATATTGAGCAACGAAGTCAAAGAGATCCTGAATTTGCGGAAGGATTTGAGAGCGGTTATGCTGATTTCAAAATTGGTGTTATGTTGCGTCAGGCTCGTGAAAAAGCAGGACTAACTCAAGAACAGGTAGCCAATTGCTTGGGTACAAAAAAATCAGCAATTTCTCGGATAGAAAATCACGCCGAAGATGTTCGTTTGTCTACGTTACGTGCCTATGCTAAGGCTGTGGGAGCAGAACTTCAGATCCAATTTGTCAGTTAAACTCAAATAGGTATTAAATGAAATTTGAACTTCTAACACCTCTTGGCTTTACTGTTAGGCGATTTCCATTCAGAGAAAAAAATGACAGCTTGGAGCGTACTAACGTCCAAGAAATGTTCCAGTAATTTTAGGATATATGAATTTTTTCCAAGAGTTTAATGTGTGCTTTTATCGGCATGAGTTAGCGTTTGAGATTTCCCCAAGATGAATAATAGCTTTTAAGCAAGCACTGCGCGATCAGGCGAAGCCTGGCACTTCGTGATCGCGCAAAGTGAAGTATTATGAGATCGCGGAACAAAAAAACCTCCCATAGAAAAGCTAATGTTACTGGATGAAAATTAGGCATTAGGCTAATATTTAGATTCTATTTCCGGGAATATCATTCTATTTCAAGGCAAATACTTAAAATGTCTGAAGAAATAGTACTATTAGCCCTAGCTTAAGGAAAGATAATGAATCGAAAAGGGTTATTGATCGTTTTGACCAGCCTGCTTAATCTAGTTGTTGGTTGTGGAGAATCAGACACCCAACCGCCTAGAGTTGTTAGCACCATACCAGAAAATGAAAGCGTCAATGTTGACCCCTCTTTGACAGAAATTTCAGTCAAGTTTAATGAAGAGATGATGGATGGCAATTGGTCTTGGGCTTATAGCGATCGGAGTGAATTTCCGCAAATGACTGGTCAGGCTTACTATACAGAAAACAAGACTCGCAACGTATTACCTGTAAAACTAGAGTCCAACAAGAACTATGTTATTTGGATCAATTCCCCAAAACACAAAAATTTTAAAGATAAAAATGGTAACTCAGCATATCCTTTCAAGTTTACATTTAAAACAAAATAATATTAACGTAACTGTGGATTATGACCCAAGATGAAATAAATCGATTAGAATGGCAAAATCCTCAGAATTGGACATCGGGTTCAAAGTGGCTTGGTGTCTATTTTAGTCATGCAGACTCGCGAATAATTGTCCCCAAAAGCATTCCGTCCCACGGATGGACGCTCAACCTTGCTAAACCAGCAGGCGTTGCCTGGTTAATCTTTTGTATTCTCGCCCCCCTTGTACTTACTATTTTGACCAGTATCATAATCATTTTGTCTATTAACTAAAATGGTATTAGAAGCGAGTACTTTAGCTAAACTAGTAGGTGTGGGCGTGAATAACACACTATTAAAAAAAATCTCAAAAGCTTGATATCAAAAACTTTTCCCCATTCCCCCATTCGAGGACAAGCAAGGATGAGTGACTTTTGATATTATCCTCATTTCCAGCAAACTTAATCATCAAATATAAAAAGCATACACTTGAGAGCTTCTGCCTTCCTCCTAATAGGAGAGGAGATTAAGGGGAGAGGTAGGGGAAGCTTGGAAGGGGTGGGGAGACGATAGAAGTCTAGGACAGAGCTTCAGTGCAGCGACACTAGGATTGATTGATGAGTAATATCAATATATTTCTCGGCGGTGATGTGATGACAGGAAGGGGTATCGACCAGATTTTGCCTCATCCGAGTGATCCTTTTATCCCCGAATTTTATTTGAAAGATGCCAGGCAATATGTCAAGCTTGCCGAGCAAGCCAACGGTTCGATTTCCTCTCCAGTGAGCTTTAGTTATATTTGGGGCGATGCCCTAGAAGAATGGCAAAGAATAGCACCAGATGTAAAACTAATTAATTTAGAAACCAGTATCACTAAAAGTAATGATTATTGGCAGGGAAAAGGGATTAACTACCGCATGAATCCTGATAATATTTCCTGTCTAACAGCAGCCAAGATTGATTGTTGTTCTCTGGCAAATAATCATGTTCTCGATTGGGGATATTCTGGTCTGGTAGAAACTATAAATACCCTCAATACAGTGCAAATTAAAACTGCTGGGGCGGGACTAACTCAGCAATCAGCCGCAGCTCCAGCAATTATAAAAGTCAAAGGTAAAGGCAGAGTGATTGTCTTTTCTTGTGGCGTAACCACTAGTGGCATTCCTCTAAGTTGGGCTGCGGGGCAAGATAAGTCAGGAGTTAATCTCTTGCCAGACTTGTCGAGACAAATAGTTCAGGACATCCAAAAGCAAGTCGAGCAAGTTAAACAACCAGGAGATTTAGTCGTCGCTTCTATCCATTGGGGAGGTAATTGGGGTTATGAAATTCCCCTCGAACAAAGCGAATTTGCCCATCAACTAATTGACTATGCTGGAGTTGATCTGATTCACGGACATTCTTCCCACCATGTCAAAGGGATTGAAATTTATCACGATCGCCTAATTATCTATGGTTGCGGTGACTTGATCAATGATTATGAAGGAATCACTGGTTATGAAACTTTTCGAGATGATCTAGGTTTAATGTATTTTGCTACCCTCGATTCCTCTACAGGAAAACTCGTCAATCTAGTAATGATCCCAACTCAGATTAAATGCTTCAGACTTCAATTAGCCTCAACTACTGATCTTCTTTGGTTGAAAGCAATTTTAAATCGAGAAGGGACAAGATTTAACACTACAGTGCAATGGGATCACAACCAAACCTTAACCTGCATCATTCGGGAACCCAAAAAATTTCAAGAAAAACAGTAAAGCTATAGTCATAATTTTTTTTCATAATTTTCTTCTCTCTATCGATGATTTTTGAGCAAGATTTCTTTCTGTAACGAGGCAATCAGCGATCGCATTATCATAACTAATTACATTTAACCCTCTGGTATTTCCTGATATTACCGTCGCGATCGAGCATATCATCAAGAAAGAACAAACTTGCGACTTTTGTGGCAATAATTTACTGAATCTACTCTTGATTTTCTGAATATGGATAAAATACGAAGGTTGATTTTATTTACTGGCTTCTTAGTACTCTTATGTTTTAGTTCCATCATAATTTGTTTGCCAGCAGAGGCAGTTTTAAGACAGCATCATGAAAGTCCAGGAGTACTTCGCTATCACGTTCACAATTCTCTTCAAGATAAACAGGGAATGACATGGCAGGTAGTTCTGTTTACTGAAAAGCAATCTGATGTAACTAAATATCATCTGCGTTTAGTCGGATTTCCAGGAATCACGCAATTTATTCATCCTCAGCCCCTAGAAATTATTACAACAAACGGACAGGTATTAAACGCAGTTGATCTACTTAGTATTTCATCTCCTGCACCAAACGTAGGGGAGTTTGATCTGACTGATATATTGCCCATACTTCCAGAAAAAGGCTCTTTAAAATTGTCGATAATTCTTCAAGAAAATCACGATTTATCTCTGAAAATTTCTGAATCTATATTAATCGAATGGCAATGGCTATTAACAAGTAATAAGTAATGAGTAATAAGTAATGAGTAATGAGTAATAAGAATTTGTAGCAATCCTCTTAGATCATTTAGAATTGCCATTACTCTTAAATAATAAAAAATCTTGGTGGTTATACCAAGATCAAAAAGGAGAAATCAATTATGGTTAGCGACCCCGCGTCAGTGAACAAGATGCGCGTGAGTCGAGATAGAGGAAAAAGAGAAATATTTTAAGCGAGTAGACCTAACTTTTTGCCGTTGTCGCGAGCAGTTCTAATAAAGCTTTGTCTAGTTTTACTTTCGATTCCGACCCGATTACAGACTTTAGTGATGACTTGAGAATGTAGAGCGATCGCTTTACCCCGAAGCTGATTAAACTTAGCTTTACCAAGACTATTACGAACTAAAACTACTAGAGGTGCAAACATTGTTATTTTCTATCCTTAGATTCAAATTTGATTAATTAAAAGAGGAGACCAAGAGAAATATTTTAAGCAAGTAGACCTAACTTTTTACCGTTGTCACGGGCAGTTCTAATAAAGCTTTGTCTAGTTTTACTTTCGATTCCGACCCGATTACAGACTTTAGTAATGACTTGAGAATGTAGGGCGATTGCTTTACCCCGAAGCTGATTAAACTTAGTTTTACCAAGACTATTACGAACCAAAACTACTAGAGGTGCAAACATTTTTATTTTCTATCCTTAGATTCAAATTTGATTAATTAAAAGTTGTTGTTTAATTGGTTTTTCTCAAGCAATTAGCTCACTGCAAAGAAAATTAAGACTGTAGCTGTAACAAAAACGGCGTCTATCACACTTTGAAAGATGTAGCGCCGTTGTTCATAAACTGATGGGTATTCGGCGTAAGTCATCTTAGGTTTAATAGCGTAGTCGTCAAGAGTTTCGTTTTCTAGTTGAGTAGTGTACATAGAGCGTTTCTCTGTGCTGTTACTTTTCTATGTAAACTAATGTAACAATATTTTTACGAAATGCAAATAATACTTGACAAATTTATTTTTATACTATCTATAAGTGTAATTAATCAGAAGCTCTCTGCCCCTTGACTTGCGGCCTGGTGAGTGCTGGTATATTTGAACTAATTATTATAGGAACTGATTAATCTCTCCCATTGAAGAGAAAATTTAGTTATGCGGGGAGATAGATTTGACGAAAGGGCGATCGCGCTAAGTGAGGCGCTACGCGAGACCTTCGGTAGGCACTTCGTGGTCTGCCAAAGGCTGGCACTGCGTGGTCAGGCAAAGCGAGGCGCTTCGCGATCGCGAAATAGAGTATAGATTCACAAAATTCTAGGTTCTGAAGATTTCGTCGTGACACTTCCTCTCTATACCAACTATTACAACTCTCCTGTAATCTGTTTTAAACCGAACTAGGGGTTTGGCACTGCCAAACCCCTACATTTATCTGTCGTATTCTTTATTCAAATTGGTATTAGCTTTGATTGTGGTTTGGGAGAAAGCGATCGCTATTGCAACAAAATAGCTTCAACAGCAGCAAAAATGTACCAGGTTGAAGAGAGGTTAGAGTTTACTAATTAGAGGTACATGCTGATTCCAGTTCCCTAAAGCAGAGCGTTTATGTACCTCATCAGTATGAAAATTGCTATATGACTACTATTTAATGGCAATGTTATTGCTTAAAACAATAGCGCCCAAGCAATACTAACTGAGAGTTTTCCTCCTATTAATAAATCCAACTTAGAGTAGCCGTAAAACTATTTTTTTAAGATACTCTCACTATCCTAATTGAGGAAATATCAGCTTTCTAGCTGAGCGCTATTGTGTTTTTTATACGAGACAGATGCAAGATTTAACAGCTGTTTTGACCTCCTTTGAGCGAACATGGACAAGAGCTGTACTCTCTGTCAGGGAAGCTTCTGAAGCTTCAATTCTTAAATTACCATTAGTTAGCTATTGCTCCTTAGAAAAGCTACATAACTTTACAAAATATACTGATTTACTTTCGTTCTTTGATCTTTTATTTGTGTTGTGAGTTGAGCAAAGATTATTGATTACAGTATTAGGCTATAGATAGTGAGCTTTAAAGCTAGTTTAGAAGATTTAGTAGCTAATATTTGCTAGCAAATCTTTGATTTAAGTTATTTTCCCGCTAAGGTATCTATTTTTTGCTTTTTATCACCAGCAAGCCATGGTTTTTTGAGAAGGCTGTAACGTTTGTGTTATTATTCTTGACAAATATTTACAAATATTTACAAAATCTAGAAAAATCAAAACATGGCTCAAGCGCTCAAACAAGCTGTAAATCCTGAATTACAAAAGGAGTTAGCGATTTTCCAACATCTAGAAACGCATCTGATTGATATTGTTGGTTACGAGTTGTGGAATCCTTTATCGACAATTCAAGTTTGCTTAGAAACCTTGGCCAATGAATCCTCAATGACAATAGAGTCAAAGCAGCTCCTTCTCGATACAGCGATTCAAGATGTTTATTATCTGCGACAGTTAATCACCGATTGCATCAATGTTTCTCAGTTGGAGTCAGAGAATCATAATGAGCGCTCTCGGGAACTAGAAAATATTTTGCAAAAAACTTTAGCGGGAATTTTGCCCCTATATCAGGTCACAGATTTAGCCTATCTGGTGAAACAAAAAGAACAAAATTTGAACTTCAATGAATCTCAGGAAGAAACTTTAGAACATATTCGTCACAATTTTATTGCTATTGTTGGTCATGAACTACGAACTCCTTTATGTACTATTGAAGTTTGCTTAGAAAGTTTAACTCTTGAATTAGAAACACATAATAAAGATGAAGCATATCAACAAGAAATGCTAGAAATTGCTTTAAATGATCTAGAAAGATTAAAGCAATTAATCAGGGATTTTTTCACTTTAGCCAGGTTACAACGGGGACAACTTTACCAGCATCAAGAATATGTGGAAGTTCAATCAATTTTAGAGCTAGCTCTTACTGGGTTTAAACATAAAAAGTCTGGTCGCAGATTACCAACAATTAAGATGGAACTACCTTTAGAGTTACCTAAGATAAAAACTAACGGCGATCGCTTAGTAGAAGCCATAACTAAACTGTTAGATAATGCTTGTAAATTCACCCAGCCTCAGGGAGAAATTACAATTCAAGTTCAGTTGCAGAAGGAATCAACAGAAAGACTATCAAATTTGTCGAAAGCTGAGGAAAATCAATTGTTAGAAGTAATTATTTCTGATACCGGTCGGGGAATTGCGCCTCATAATCTTAAGGCGATTTTTAATTGTTTTTATCAAGAAGAAAATGCCCTTAAACGGACTGTTAATGGAGTGGGTATTGGCTTGACTATTTGCTCTCAAATTATTCAAAGTCTAGGAGGGAAAATCTGGGCTCATTCTGCAGGTAAAGAACAAGGAAGCAGCATCCATTTCACTCTACCAGTAACAACCTAAGCTAATCATCGGTTATAAATCTGAATCAGTATTTAAAAACTATGGTTTAAAACGGCAGTTCTTGAATGATAATAGAATATTTGAGAATATAAAAGAAATCTTAATTTATGTTAAGTTCATTATAGTATTCTTGTTCTGCCTTCCTTAGTTAATCGCCCCTCGTAATGAATCTAGGAAAAAACTCTATCAGTGCTGTTGCCATCCGTCGTCACATTGGTACTTTGATGCTGGCTTTGGCGGTAATTGTGGTGGGGATTTTTTTTATTTTTCGCTTACAAGTAGATTTGTTACCTGCTATCACCTATCCCCGTATTGGGGTAGCCGTTACTGCGCCTGGAGTTTCTCCAGAAGTAGCTTTAGAAGAAATTACCAAACCCTTAGAAGAAGCTTTGGGTGCTACCGAAGGAGTAGTGCAAATATACTCAAGTACTCGCGAAGGAAGAGTCAGGATTAATCTCTATTTTGAGCCAGGAGGAAATATCGATCGCGCCTTAACCGATACGACGGCGACTTTTAATCGCAATCGCGATCGCTTACCTGACTTGGTTACTGAAGCGCGTCTGTTTAAATATGCTCCTTCTCAGTTCCCAATTTATGAGTTTGCCTTAGAATCTGCTTCGTTGAATGATTTGGATCTAAGAATTTTTGCTGATGAGGAGTTGAGTCGAGAGTTAAATCTTATCCCAGGAGTCGCGGCGGTGGATGTGACTGGTGGTTTGACAGAAGAAGTGAGATTGGAAGTTGACTTGCAAAGGTTACAGGCTTTTGGTCTGAGTTTTAATGAAGTTTTGGATGCGTTGTCAGAGCGGAATCTCGATCTGGCGGGAGGAAGGTTAAGTGGTGCTGGGGATAATTTAGGTGAACCTTTAGTTCGTACTGTGGGAAGATTCCAATCGGCGGCGGAAATCGCTAATTTGGCTTTGGATTTGGATAGTAATGATGACAGAGTCAGCAATAAGATCTATGTCAGAGATATTGCCAAAATTATTGATGGTAATGCCGAACAAAGGGTATTTGTCTCGTTAAATGGTGAACCAGCGGTGAAAGTTACCCTGCAAAAACAACCCGACGCCAATACTGTCACAGTTGTTGAACAGGTAGAAAAAAAGTTACAGCAGTTACGCAATTCAGGGTTAATTCCTGCTGATATGAAATTGGTGACCACCAGAGATGAGTCAGTTTTTATTCGTAATTCAATCTCAAATGTAGCGATCGCCGGTTTGTTGGGAACTTGTTTAGCTGCGGTAGCGGTTTTTCTCTTTTTGGGTTCGCTACGACAAACCCTGATTATTGTCACAGCGATTCCTTTAGCTACTTTAACTGCAATTATTTTAATGAAATTGTTTGGCTTATCAATCAATATTTTCAGTCTTGGGGGTTTGGCTCTAGGAGTGGGAATTGTCGTTGATAACTCGATTGTGATGCTGGAGAATATTGCTACTAAGGTTGGGGAGCGGGAGATGGGGGAGATAGGGGAGATAGGGAGAACAGGAGATAGGGAAAAGAGAGCAGCAGGGGAGCAGGGGAAGACGGGGAAAAGAGTCATTGAAAAGGCGATAATTGCCAGTCAGGAGGTGGAATCGGCGTTGATTGCTTCTACAGCGACGAATCTGGTTGCAGTATTGCCTTTTTTGTTAATTGGTGGTTTGTTTTCTCTGTTGTTTCGGGAATTGATTCTAACTATTAGTTTTGCGATCGCGGCTTCTTTGCTCTTAGGCTTAACTGTCGTACCGATGTTGGCTTCCCGTTTATTGAGTATTCCTATTTCTAGTAACGTTAATCAATGGAATCTCTTGGTTTGGTTTAATCAGGGTTTTTTAGGATTAACTTATAATTATCAACGTCTTCTCGATAGTATATTGCGTTATCGTATCTTGGTGATCGCTTTGGCATTTACGATTATCGGTGGCACCAGTTACGGGATGCTCCAAAATCTATCCCAAGAGATTTTGCCGAAAATTAATACAGGTCAGGCATTTGTTTTCGCCAGTTTTCCGCCAGGAACTAATCTGCAAAACAATCAGCGAGTTATGGAAGAGGTAGACTCAATTATTATGAGTCAACCAGAAACTGCCTATAGTTTTACTAGTGTTGGGGGATTTCTCTTTGGAAATGTAACTATTGAAAATCTGCTTCGCAGTTCGACTAATATTACTCTTCGTCCAGGTAGTAACTTAGATGCTTTCATCACCAAGATTAATCAAGAATTCCAAAAACTTAATCTAGTGGATATCAGTCTGCGAATTTTTCCCGGAACGATTCGCGGCTTAAGATTAAATAATTCTCCAGTAGACGCTAACCTAGATTTAATTTTGCAAGGCAAAGATCTGGAGCTGTTAGAAGCAACTGGCGACCGAGTTCTCAAAATATTAGATGAAAAAGCTAGTTTAGCTCAATTTAGGTCTGATCTCGACCCTAAACAACCAGAAATTCGAGTCTTACCCGATTCCGTCAGATTAGCAGATATAGGTTTAACCGTTCAAGACTTAGGGGAAACCGTCCAAAATGCGATTGCGGGTACCATACCCACTCAGTTACAACGGGATGAAAGATTAATCGACATCCGAGTACAATTAGATGCCAATTCCCGCCAGTCACTCTCCCAATTGAAACAACTACCTATTTTGTCCAGCAGCGATCGCTCTATAGCTTTAAAAGACGTAGCAAATTTGGAGTTAGGGAAAGCCCCAGGAGAAATTCAACGTATAGATCGGCGATCAGTATATATTATTCAAGGAAGTCTCAATGAAGGGGCGAGACTTAGCGATGCTCTTGCTGAACTAGATACGATAATACAAGATATTGATTTACCTGATGGCATTACTGTTTTACCTAGTTATGCAGCTCGTTCTAACCAAGAAATTCGATCTGCTTTGAAATTATTAGGGGGTTTAGCTGTATTTCTGGTATTTGTCGTGATGGCAGTGCAATATAATTCTTTAATCGATCCTTTGGTTATTTTGCTAACTGTTCCTTTAGCTTTAGCTGGGGGAATTTTTGGTTTATTTATTACCGATACAGCTATTGGGGCAACGGTCTTAGTCGGAGTAGTGTTACTGGTAGGAATTGTGGTGAATAATGCCATTGTCATGGTTGAATTAGCGAACCAACTTTATCAAATCGGGAAAGGAAGTCGTCAGGCGGTAATTATTAAAGCAGCAAGTACTAGATTACGACCAATTTTAATGACAACTATTACTACTGTATTGGGAATGTTTCCTCTGGCGATCGGAATTGGTGAAGGTTCAGAGTTTTTGCAACCTTTGGGAATAGTCGTCTTTTCTGGTTTAGTTTTTGCAACTTTGTTGACTTTGTTTATTATTCCTTGCTTTTATGTTTTATTACATCAAAAATCTCTACACTAAATTTACAAAGTAGAATCAAGTGATAGTTGAATCTGCATCACTTTGTTTTTTTGATATCGCATAAGTTAAGAAATATGAATGAATTGATCTTTCAGATTTTATTCTAATTATCTTTAAATAAGAGAGTCATAGACTAGTGACAAAAAAATTCTGAATATTTTTCCGATTTAATGAATGATAGTTGAAATTATTCTTAATCTAAATTTGCATTAGGCTAATAGCAAGAAAGATTTTCCATCTCATCTTTATATTGCGTTAGACATATGGGAATATTACAACATATGAATTGTTAGCTTGCTTCGTATATCTATGCCTAGTTCACAATAATCTATTAAGGATAGAATTAGATATGGCTATCTGATGAGATAGGTTTTTACGAAAGTTTTAATCTAATCTCTTTGTCGAAAAACCTATGGCTCAAACTTAATAAAAAAAAGGAGAGTTGAAATGTGTGCATGGCGTCAAATTGCCGGTAAGCTTAAGCAAATTTCTGTGGGCTCAGCTGGTGACATCTGGGGTGTTAACAGTAGCGATAATATCTATCAGTACACAGGGGAGAATTCGTGGCAACAAATTGCTGGCGGTCTAAAGAATGTCTCGGTTGGAAGTGATGGTACTGTCTTTGGCGTTAATAGTAACGATGATATCTATCGCTACTTGGGGAATAATCAGTGGCGTCAGATTGCGGGTAAGCTTAAGCAAATTTCTGTGGGTTCAGCCGGAGAGATCTGGGGTGTTAACAGTAGCGACAATATCTATCAGTACACAGGGGAGAATTCGTGGCAACAAATTGCTGGCGGTCTAAAGAATGTCTCGGTTGGAAGTGATGGTACTGTCTTTGGCGTTAATAGTAACGATGATATCTATCGCTACTTGGGGAAT
>JASJDR010000025.1 GCA_030065615.1 Xenococcus sp. MO_188.B8
GCCCCGATGGCACAATTTTGGCTTCTGGTAGTTTTGACAGAACGATAAAACTCTGGAATGTAGAGACGGGACAGGAAATTCGTACCCTACAGGGGCATGATGGCTCTGTCTGGAGCGTGAGTTTCAGCCCCGATGGCACAATTTTGGCTTCTGGTAGTTCGGACGACACGATAAAACTCTGGAATGTAGAGACGGGACAGGAAATTCGTACCCTACAGAGGCATGATGGCTCTGTCTTTAGCGTGAGTTTCAGCCCCGATGGCACAATTTTGGCTTCTGGTAGTTTTGACAGAACGATAAAACTCTGGAATGTAGAGACGGGACAGGAAATTCGTACCCTACAGGGGCATGATAGCAATGTCTATAGCGTGAGTTTCAGCCCCGATGGCACAATTTTGGCTTCTGGTAGTTTTGACAGAACGATAAAACTCTGGTACAAAGGGGGCAAACAGATTGATGATAGCGTAACCCTAGAAGATAGTACACTTTCCTATAATAATTCTAATTTTTGGAGTCCAGTTACTAAATATACCTTCAGAAGACTAACCACCTCCACTGTTCAAACATTAAGTAACAAAATGTTTATAGGGGGTTTAGATCATTTATTAACTCTAGATTCCCAACTCACCCCTGAATTAAATTTCGATCGCTTTTCACCTACAGATAATGTCATTCCTCCCGAAAGCAATACATTAGATTTTGACGGCTCTTTAGGACTTTATTTCTGGGAAATATTTTTCCACATTCCCTTTTTAGTCGCCAACACCCTCAACTCGAACCAGCGTTTTGAAGAAGCCCAGAAATGGTATCACTACATCTTCAATCCTACAACTCAAAATAATGAAAAAGGGTTGGTGGGATACTGGCCGATGAATGAGTTTAACGAGAATGAGGCTGGTGAGAAAGTTGTTATCCCTGATCGCGTAGGCAACAACAATGGGACTTTAAAAGGTGATGCCAAATTGGAAACAGTAAATGAAAATGATTTTCCGGTTACTGACTCTAAAAATGTACTGAAGCTAGATGGTAATGGTGATTATGTAACTTTGAGTGCTGCCAATCAGCTTGGATTGACGAATAATAGTTTTACGGCAGAAGCATGGATTAACATTGCTGAATTCCCCGAATCTAGTGATTTAACTATTTTGGGGATCGATCAAACGTCGAAGAATAAGGGCCTACACTTAGTTATTCGAAGGCAGAAACCCTACATGGGTTTTTTCTCTAACGATACTACTGGAAAAACTGTTTTAAAAACTGGTGAGTGGTATCATTTAGCCTGGCGTTATGATGACTCAAAGCAAGAACAAGCAATTTTTGTCAATGGACAATTAGACATCTCAAGAACAGGGAAGTCTCCCTTCCAAGGAACGGGTACAGTCAATATCGGTCGATGGCGTTCCGGGACATATTTTAATGGTCAAATTGCTGAAGTCCGAATTTGGAATGTAGCTCTTAGTGCCGAGCAAATACTTGATGAGGTGGGTAGGCATACAAGCGATCGCTTTTGGCGTTACCTGCCATTCCGAGGCAATATCTTGCAATTGCAAAAACTCCAGAAGATTTTAAGTAACGATGATGCGATCAAAGCCTACAACGATAATCCTTTCGACCCCCACGCGATCGCCCGCTTGAGAATCGGCGCTTACGAAAAAGCGATCGTCATGAAATACATCGACAACCTCCTCGACTGGGGGGATCAATTATTTGCCCAAGATAACAGGGAATCTATTAATCAAGCCACTTTACTATATTTTCTCGCTTACGATTTACTGGGAGAAGAACCAGAAAACTTAGGTAAAATGCGATCTCCAGCACCGAAAACATTTCAACAAATCAAAGACAAATATGAAGACATTCCCCAGTTTTTAATTGATTTAGAGAATCAACTTAGCGATTCTTCTATTACAGCGATCGCCAGTACACCATTTAACGATCTCAATACCTACTTCTGCGCTCCTGAAAACGAACAATTTATTGCCTATTGGGAGCGAGTACAAGACAGGTTGTATAAAATTCGTCATTCCTTGAGCATTGAAGGAATCAGACGACAACTAGCACTATTCCAACCTGCGATCGATCCAGCCCAACTGGTTCGAGCAGTCGCAGGGGGACAAATGCCTTTGAGTGTGGTTTCCCAATTAAGCGCTACAGTTCCCAACTATCGTTTCGATTATATGCTGGAGCGAGCCAAAAACATAACTTCAACTCTGATTCAACTTGGATCATCTTTACTAAGTGCGCTGGAGAAAAAAGATGCAGAAGAACTAGCATTGCTCAGAAGCAGTCACGAGCGAACCATCCTGGAAATGATTAAGACAACTAAAGAAAAGCAAATTGAAGAGGCAGAAGAAACAAAATTATCGCTCGAGGAAAGCAAAAATAGTGCCAAAGAACGTAATGGTACTTATGAGGAATGGATTGCAGCTGATCTTTCTGATAGGGAAACAAAGAATCTTGAGGCTATGAAAAAAGCTGAAAATTACGATAGCGAAGCGGGTATTGCAAACAAAAATGCAGCTATCAGCTATGCGATACCACAGCTTGGTTCACCATTTGCCATAACCTTTGGAGGTCAACAATTTGGAGCAATAGATGGTGTAAAGGGTGTACGTAAACAAAGTAAGGCTTCAGAATCAACTTTTCAAGCTCAAGAGTTCCAAGTAAGAGAAGGCTATGATCGTCGGAAACAGGAATGGGAACTGCAAAGGGATTTATCAAAAATCGACATTCAGCAAATAGATAAACAAATAAAAGCCCAAGAAATTAGAAAAGCCATTGCTGAACAAGAACTGGAAACACACAAAAAAAGCATCGAACAGGCAAAAGAAATAGAAGACTTCCTCAAAGGAAAGTTTACCAATCAAGAGTTGTATCAATGGATGATTGGTCGCCTATCTATCCTCTACTTCCAAACTTACAAAGTTGCTCTTGATATGGCAATGGCAACCCAAAGCGCTTACCAATACGAACTCAACAAAGACGACACCTATATCAACTTCGATTATTGGGACAGCTTGAAAAAAGGCTTGTTGGCGGGAGAAAGCTTAATGTTAGGTTTAAACCAACTGGAAAAAGCCTACATTGAGGGTAATGTCCGTCGTTTGGAAATTGAAAAAACTATCTCGCTCCTACAATTAGATCCTCTAGCTTTCCAACAATTGAAAGATACTGGGAAATGCGAATTTGAATTGAGCGAAAAACTTTTTGATTTCGATTTTCCCGGTCACTACTGCCGTCAAACCAAAACCATTGCTATTTCCATCCCCGCAGTCGTCGGCCCTTATCAAAATATCAGTGCAACCTTAACCCAAACCTCTAACAAGACACTGCTAAAACCCAATGTTAATGCAGTTAAATATTTACTGGGAGAAGGAGATCCACCAGAAGATTCTGTTTTGCGCGTGAATTGGCGGCGCAATCAAAAAATTGCCCTTTCCAGGGGTGCTATGGATAATGGCTTATTTGAGTTAAATTTCAGAGACGAACGATATCTACCTTTTGAAGGTACAGGAGCTATTTCTGAGTGGGAACTCAGTTTACCCAAAGCAGCCAATCGCATTGATTTTGACACTATTTCCGATGTAATTATTACTTTGAGTTACACTGCTTTAGATGGGGGAGATAATTTTAGACAACAAGTCACCTCATTACCTCCATTAACAACATATTCTGAGGCTTATTATTTCAATCTCAAACAAGCATTTCCAGGAGAATGGCATACTTTTATTAATTCAAATACAGACACGAATTCGCAAAAGTTAAATTTTCACATTTCAGAAGAGATTATTCCACCTCACATCGAAGATGCCAAACTTATGGAGATTATCTTTAAGCTTGATGCTCCTGACGCATCATCACCTATGTCCTTTGCCACTATTAAGATTGGAGAGAACAATATCATTAATTCAAATGATAATTCAATTAATGAAAAGGTCGCTGGTAATTGGTTTGGGGATTGGGTTATTGATTTCGACCTAACTAAAGTTCCCGACAGTTTGAAAAAGGATGGATTTTTAAATCCTGAAATTGTCAATAATATAGAATTAATCTTGATATATGAAGGGGAAATAAATTGGGGAAATTAACTCCAAAAATGAGTGTAAGGGCGAACAGCCGTTCGCCCCTACAGTTTAATTAACTTCTGATGAATCTCATCTAACCAAATGGGAATTACAGCTTTTCCCTTATCTAAAAATGCGATCGCTTTTTCTCTGTCAAACTCTTCTAATACCAATTTAAAATAAGAATACAACACTTAATCCTGTAAGGGCGATTGGCCAATCGCCCCTACCAACACGATCTGTTGTGAACACAATTTAATTCGGTATAAAACAAGCGATCGCGCAGGGATCTGCTTCGCAGCACGCTTGTTTTCATTCCAGCACAACATCCATCTCTTCTTCGTCTGAGGATTAGCAAAATCAGCATCAGTTTTAATTAACTCCTTCAAGCCCCAAGACGCTGTGGCAAAACTCAACCCAACTGACAACAGATATTCCATAATTGCTAGTTGCACCAGATCTGTGATTTAAAGCATAACCTTGCCGCTTTTTAAAGTATTACTTTGCCGCTACTATCTTCAAAACTCAATATTTCCGTTAGCCAATCATCCCAGATTTGATATAGATTAAAGCATTACTTTGCCGATATACAAAAATTAAACTTTGACATTGCCGAAATATTTTAAAGTTAGTTATGGGTGAATTACCTCCCATTATCTAACAATATTTTAAGTCATGCTTACCGATGAACAATTCAGACAGTGGTGCGATCGCCGGAAATTGCCTGAACAAACAAGACAAGTTGTAGATAAAATCCGTATTTAAAAGAACAATTATCTCCTCCACCAGAATCAAATACTCCTAAAAGAACAATTCGGCATTGGAAAGCCAAGTACAAAAAAGCCGAACAAGAATATGGTTGCGGTTTCATTGGACTCATACCTCAAAGAAAAGGTAATCCTACTCCTAGATATTCAGAAGATGATTTGGATTTCATTGATGAGATAATTGAACAGGAATACGAAAATTTCAAGCAGAAAAATATCTGGGCTGTCTACGAAACTTTAAAGGCAAGATGGCATGAATCTAATCGAATTAATTCAGTTCCCAGTCATACTTTTTTTTATGAGAGAATTCATAACCGTTCTAGATATAAACAAACAAAAAAACGCCAAGGTTCCCGCGCAGCCAACAATTTCTTAGGTCCTTGGCTAATAAAGCCAACAACTCCTCGTCATGGAGATCGACCTTTGGAAATTGTTCATATCGATCATACACAGTTAGATATTGAATGTGTCTGTCCCGATAGTCAAGTTAATCTAGGAAGACCTTGGGTAACAGCAATGATTGATGCCTACAGTCGACGAATTTTGGCTGTTTATATCACTTTCAATCCTCCTAGTTATCGATCCTGCATGATGCTTCTGCGGATTTGTGTGCAAAGATTTCGACGTTTTCCAGAATGGATTGTGGTAGATAATGGCAAAGATTTTAAAAGCACGTATTTTGATACTCTCTTAGCTAGATTTGAAGCCAGTAAAAAACATCGTCCTAAAGATGTTCCTAAGTTTAGCTCACTTATTGAACGTTGGTTTCGGACTAGCCACACTGAGTTTTTTAATAACTTAAGAGGTAATACTCAAATTATGAAGCATGTACGTTTAGTTAAGAAGGAGAATAATCCCAAAAATCTTGCAGTCTGGGAGTTAGCAGAACTTTACGAATATTTTGTTTCAGGCTATTGCTACGGAGTTTACGATCAAAAAGAGCACCCTGCATTAGAGGGAATGTCCCCTCAACAGGCATTTGAATTTGGCATAGCTCAAACAGGTTCTCGTCCCCATCAAAGCATTAATTATGACGACCAATTTAAAATTTTGACTTTACCTTCTACAAAAAAAGGTACTGCTAAAGTACAGCCTAGCAAAGGAGTTAGAATTAACCGTACTGATTACTGGTCAGATGAATTTTATTCAGTAGAGAATAAAGATATTCCGATTCGCTACGATCCATTTGATTATGGGACGGCTTATGCCTATGTTAATAGTCGTTGGATTCGGTGCATTTCCAATTATTATATTAAATTTCAGGGTTATTCTGAAAAGGCAATAAAATTAGCAACGACTCTCATTCACAGGAAAAAACAGCTTCATAATCAAAGGGCTTATGCAAGTGTCAGTGAAATTGCAAATTTACTAAAAAATGCAGAAGAGTATGAAGAGCTTCAACAGCAACTTCTTCGCGATCGCTCTACTCAAAAAGTTCACGATTTAATTGAGGGAAAACTGAATACTTTTGATAACGCTTCTATTGCTACTCACAACAAACAGCATGATATTAGCTCCACTGTAAGCTCTAGAAATGATAGTGACAATCTTGATCTAAATGAAATCTCAGAAGATGAGTTGAACATCCCTGATGACGAATCAAAAGATAATTTTCTATACGATGACAACGAATTATGGTAATCATTCATGAATAATCGACCTTTTTCCCAAGATCTATTACAACAACCAACAAAAGCAAAACTAACGTATTTTCGGGATATCATTGTTCCTCACCGTAATATCAAAAAGATTTTAGATGAGCTTTTGAAAAATGCTATTGAACCTGATGATGCCTCGGTATATCTGGTATTTGGCGTAACTGGAGTTGGTAAAACTCGATTGATGCAGGAATTTCAGAAACGACTAGTTAAACATTTCATGAATGAATTACTAGACAATCCTGGTAGCTTAATTGTTGGTGGGATTGAGATTGATAGTGCTGAAGGAGGAAAATTTAATTATTCTGATTACTATATTCAAGTTTTAGAGGCTCTTAGGGAAGTATTAATTGACTATAAGATAAGTTACGAGCTTGATCAGTCCGAAATATCTGATACTGATGCTTTGTTGGGGACTTTTGAGGGCAAAAATTCCAAAGCTTTGCGTCGTGCGATGCACAAAGTTTTTATGAATCGCCAGGTGAAAGCTTTCACCCTAGACGAAGCTCAACACCTATTTGATGTAGCTGGAGGCAAGCAGATTAATACTCAAACAAATTGGCTTAAGTCAATTGCTAATAAAACTGGCACAATCCATATTTTGTTTGGTACCTATGAACTGTTAAAGTGCCAGAAAGTAAATGGGCAAGTGGGTAGAAGAAGCGAAGATTTTCATCTGGCTAGATATCACATCGATAATAAAGCTGACTTTGATGAGTTTGAAAAAGTAATCCGAACTCTGCAACGTCATTTACCAGTTTCTTCAGAACCTAATTTAGAAAAATATACTCAATATTTCATGGAGTATTCTTTGGGTTGTGTTGGTATTCTCAAAAGCTGGTGGTATCGCTCTCTTAAGAAGGCTTTAGATGAGAATGCTAAAACTGTTAGATTAAAGGATTTTAGAGCAAAAGAGTTGTCTTCAGGTAGACGCAAGCAAATTGAAACAGAAGCAAAAAAAGGAGAGATGGATTTTGCAGCACTTCATAAGATAGAAAATTGTGAAATTACTGAAACAGAACCTCAACAGTCAACTTCACAAAACTCAAGAAAAGGTAAACCCGGAGAACGAGCTCCTAAGAGAGATTTAGTAGGAATTCAAGATGTCTAATCAAGGCGATATCTATCATGAGCTTTGGAATCCAAAATCTCTGGATATCCGCCAGCCTACTCACTTATTTTTTATAGAACCTATAGAAATAGGAACATCCAATACAGAAAGCTTGAGTAGTTATTTAACTAGATTAGCTCAGGAACATTGTGTCACTCCTAAAAAGCTAATTATGAGAGAAATCGCCCCTTTGATCATGGGTAATAACTATCACACAGAAATGCAATCTAAGAATGTCAGTACTATTTTTGGCAATAGTGATGCCAAACCAGCTATTAATGGGATGAGAGAAATGACGAGATCGCTTGTTGATGCTTTAGAAAATCTTACCTTGCGTCAAGATTTAAAGTTTTTGTCTTGTTTGACTTGGAAGGGAATCATTAAAGAGAGAGGACTATTTCGACAGAATAAGGCTTGGTGTCCCCTGTGTTTTGAACAATGGTTCATAAAGAAACAGCCTCTTTATGAACCCTTAGTGTGGTCATTTAAAGATGTTAATTTTTGCCTACAACATCATTGTCAGTTATGCGATCGCTGTCCTCATTGTGATTCTGCATTAAAAGCGATCGCTAATTCTTCACGTTTAGGATTTTGTTCTCGATGTAAGAGTTGGCTTGGTAGCGAGCATATTAAAAACCAAGCATCACTAATTGATGATTTGGAAACAAATTGTCAAAAAATCACAGGAATTGGGGAGCTAATTGCAGTTACTCCTATGTTAAAGTTTCCTCCTACTTTGTCAGATTTGATGCGGAAACTACAAATTATCCATTTCTGTTTTGAAAGAGTAGTTAATCAAGATTTAACTCAGTTTATTGCTCTAGGAAAAATAATGGAGCAACTGAAAATAACCTTGACTCAGCATCAAGACAAGCCACTAAACTTAATTAATTTGTTAATTCCAGTATGCGATCGCGCCAAGATATCGCTCGCACAATTCTTAAGTCAAGATTTTCAAACATTAAGTGAGATCTTATTCACAAATTTAAATATTAACTATACAGTCAACCAGATCATAGAGTGAGTAAAGCTTAAAGACATAAAAATGAGAAGCAAACTTATTGATATCAAGTTAGAGTCGTGGTTAGAATCATAACTTTATACCAAATCCGATTTAGATACCCCACTTAAAAATTTGACAAGACAGAGGACAGAAGGATTTTATCAGGAACAAAGAAAAAGGGGTTTTGAGATGCGGATTTGGTATAAAACCCTTCTCTGTCTATTTATTGTTGCCTGTTATTTGTTTTTTGTTGCCCTATCAAGTTTCTTGTTACTTTTGAGAATTGGTATAACTTTTGAAAAAAGCAAGATCGTCTTTTGTTACTGTGGGAACCAGGACCGATCGATCTAATAATTTATTCCCTCGTTCGCAAGAAGTTTCTGGAGCAAATAAGCAGGAATGACAAGCTGACCAGTGAAGAGAAGGAGTTCCTTCATCAGGTATATGCTCTGCACATAAAGGATCTGCGGTACATATTTTCATTTGCTCAAGAGCCTGATTGATATGATACCCAAGGGTTTTTGGTTCTCCCAGTTTAACTAGTCCACCTAATGTTCCTTCACTGTCTGGAGCAGCAGTATAAATCAGGAGTCCCGCTTGGGGGCCATATTCAGTTTCGGGATTTTGAGCATAGATTCTTTCTCGAAGGCTAGCTGCACTGTAACCACATTCCAAGGTTAACTGACGCATTAAGGCATGAGTAAAAGAATGGATCAGCATGTATCGCATTCCAGGAAAAGGAACTTTATCTACTAAATCAGGGTTACGAATATTAAGCCATTGTATTTGGGCTTCTCTAGTATGAAGAGCGTGCTTGGCAACTGCTGGAGAATTTTCCCAGCTTCTGATTAGCTCCTCCTCAAATTCTAAAAAAATTCCTTCTCCTTTGATTTCGGTTGCAGGAATCCATTTAGCAGGTTTTCTACTTATGGAAGCTAAAGATTGTTCTGTTTGGCTTTCTAAATCTCCCAATTCTCCTGGAGATTGTATTCTAGTAAAGCCAATCAAGGCTCTAACTTCTCGTAACTTGGGAACGAGAACGGTTTTCTTGAAATATTTCTCGTACCCTTCTGGGGGAGTGGTAGGTTCAAGACGAAAATCAGAATTATTTTTACTCATGTCGGCAACGGAAAATACCTCCCACTCAGGAGTTTTTAAGTCTTGATATTGTTCATGTTCTGATGAATTTTTTCTTGATTCAATCGCTTTCCAAATTTCTGAAGTGTTGAAAGATGCAAAGTCTTGCAGTTGTCCTGAAGCTTGAAGAATCGGCAGGAAATTTTCTAGTAATTCTTGGCTTTCTAATTTACTCAACATTACCCAATTTTTTTCGACTAATTCTTCTAACTTATTTGAACCCTTGGGAATTGATAATGCTGAAAGAGTTGCCGAGAACCAACTGTTTGATGCTCCAAGCAAGATAGTTTTCATTTGGCGATCGCAGTCATCATCAAAATCCCTCAAATGAGGATGACGACCCCGACACTTAGGCATATTTTTTTTTCCTTGAGTTCCAAAGGCATCAGAGAGCATACGACGTTGGCCGCATTTGTCGCATTTAACTTGAATATCACTAGGAGTTCCCGATATACCAAGTTCAAATAAACGTAGAGAACCATCACAATCACTATTTTCACCATGAACGAAATATCGCCAGGGAAAATCGTCTAAATGCCCGTTATCACAAGCGACCAGAAATTTTACAGGAATGACGTTGGGAGGTTTAATCGCTTTGGGACAGTGTTTGTGTTGATATCGAGTTTCTCCAGGACGATATGCATTATGCTTTAACTCAAATAGTCCAGAGTTGAGATTTGCTAATAAATTACATTTGGGACATAACATCCAGTTGGGAAAAGGTGCAACGGGAATGCCGATGGTAGCAGCTTCTTCAAAAGGACTTTTGGCAGCTTCTTCTGGTAATGGTGGTAACCGCAATTCCTTGACCTGCTTCCCCAATCGCTTTTGCACCATTGAAAGTAGTCTGGGTTCTGTTAACTCTCTGGTACGCGATCGCTCCCAATCTTCTAATCCCATAACTATTACAGCAAGATTTGGTAAATCTGCGATCGCACCGATGCCATAGGTAAAAAGTATTTGGCTGGGGCGTAATTCGCCTACTCGGAATTTTTTGTAGGACATAGCTCTATTGATTAATAAAAGGTTGGGGTAAGGGAGAATTTTCTTCTGACAGAGGTAGATCGTTTAAGATCAAGCCAATGGTGGGCTCGACATTACGTAGTGAATTCAAACAGGTAAAATCATCCCACACTCCTTGCCCTGCTGGTTTAATGAGATCTACTGCCGTGCCACCATCTGTTCTGGATACTCGATATTTTAGGGTTGTTCCCTTCTCTAAAGAACTAATGCTATTGAGCCAGCGATCTAATTTGACTTCTAGTTCCAGCTTTAAGTGATCGCTAACGCCTTTACCTTCTAATTGTTCGGCTCTTTTAATAATTGTCTCAATTGCTTTTTGGATATAGGGGTGATTTCGCTCGATTTCTCCTGCTTTTTCATTACCATTAAATTCTTCTCCTGCCAAACGCACTAAAGCTACTAATAAAGCAGTAAGTCCCCTATCTAAAGCGCCAGAGGCAAAAGGAGTAACAGAAAGAGCCTCAACGTGCTGATAAAAAGTGCTGTGATAATGATAGAACTTTTCGTAATGGGATAAATCTCGGGGTCTTGCCCAGTTATACACTGTAATCACTAGTCCAGGATAGGAACGCCCTACTCTAGAAGTTGCCTGAATGTATTCGGCAGTATTTTTGGGTTGACCACAGGCTACCATCACTCCCAAACGTTTGACATCGACTCCCACAGAAATCATATTAGTTGCCAGGATGACATCTAAAGGAAGCGGTAGTTTGCTTTTTTGTCCTTTACTATTTTTCTTTCGCTGAGGATTAAATGGTATTTCCAGTTTGTCTAGTAGTTGAGGAATTTCCGTTGAATCTTTGCGAGAAGTCAGTTCATCTACAATGGGTCGGTTGCGATTGGCTAAACCCCGCTTTTCCATTTGACGCAGACGATTACTGATATCATCATCCACCAGCCTTCTCGTACCCCCTAATTCTCTCAGAGAATTAAAATAACCCACTAATGTCATCCAAGGATCTACCTTTTCTCCATACTGCTCGTAGAGAGTTTGAGATGATGCTAAGACTGCTAAATAGACCCGAATAATTGTTGCTTTTAATCTTCTACCAGGGGCGCAAATCCCTAGATAGCGACGACCAGGAGAGTTTTGGGTTGGTGGATTTTGTTGAGAGAAGAAATTATCTGCAATATTTAAGCCTTGGGGCGGGAAAACCTGTAGTTGACGTTGAAATAAGCTGTTGACTTGCGTTTCTGCTTGGCGGATGGTAGCGGTTGAAGCAATAACTTTAGGACGCACGGGCTTTCCTTGGATTTCCCAGGTAGCTAATTGATCGACTGCTGTTTCATATCCACAACCAAATCCTTTAATTGGGGAGTAGTGGATTGAGGGACTTCGTAGTCGGGAATGAAGGTAGTTGAAAGAGTGCTCGCTCGTTGGGAATTATTTTTAGAATCAGCTTTGACTGCTACGCCATGACCGACTGCAAACTCTACCTGATGGCGATACAGCATTGCCATCGCCTGATTTTCTTGATGAATTACTGGGTCTAGGTTAGCACCACTTACAGCTAAGGGTTTCCGCAGGAAGATATCGGGATGCTGAGGGTCAGCAGAACGCAGTATTAATTCTGATTGAAACAGCCAAGAACTATCTCTTAGTTTGCTGGGTTCAGTTTGATTATTGACTAAAAATAGAGTAATTAACCAATCTCCGTCAAACTTTCTAACTCTACCCTGGACGAATACTTCTGGAACTTCTTGGGGGGAAATAACCCATTCAATTCTTTTGCCGTCTTTGAGGGTGACAACTCTACTACCTTGGCGTGGTGTGCGTTTCCATACTTGGATGGGATTACCATCTTCTTTAAAACTAATTTCGCTCTTTTTGCGCTCGTAATGCCCCCATTTAGCGGTAATTTCCAATTCTGTAATCTCACCGCTAACGCAAAAACTCATGCCAATGGAGGAAGGAAACATACTGCTAGCGGGGGGAATGGCACTATCGCTCTGACCTTCCTCAGCATTGTCTGGTTCTGCTAAGGCGAAACTATCTTGTTGTTCTGGTGTTTCTTCCGTTGGTTCTTCGGGATTTTTGGAACGTATTTTAGGAGCGAGAACTCCTACTAAATAGCGATTACTAACACTTCCTTCTTGAACTTCCTCGGTTTCTCCATTTATGGGTCCGAGAAGATCATGCAAAATTAACTGATGTAATTTTTCCCTTATGTCATATGGGGTAGCTTCTTGAAGAATTTGTTTTTGGGGGGTGGGCGGCTGAGGAGAATTTGTTGAGTTTAATAAATCTGGTTTGATCTCGAATTTTTCTTCCAGAAGATTAGGCTGCTCTACTTCGGAATTGTTATTCGATGGACTATAGCTGGTAGTAATAAAACTAAGCTGTTTGCCAGAGGTTTCTGGCTTCTTAGTAGATTTTTTGAAGGACTTAAAGCATTTGGAGATAGCATCTAGAATACTTTCAGAGATACTTCCATTGATTCCCAAATACTCTTCGTGATGCTCAAGATCTAAACCATCTAGTAGAACTTTTAGATATTTTTGTGGGGCGTAAACTACTTCGCTCCAGTCTAGGCATACCTTTCCTGATTTGAGTTGTTGATTGATCTGTTTTAAATCTAGTTCCCCAGGTAGTTTTAGAGGAAGCTCAATAATCTTTTTTCCCACTAGAGCAAGCAATTTTCTACAAATACGGTCACTGTTTTAACATATTGACTGCTCTGCGTCTTTAGGGATTTATTGATTGCTAATTCTTAGTTCCTAGATTCAAGGTGATGCTAACTTGATGAGATCGTGTCAAGTTAAGTTATTTGATCATCCTGATATTTCCAATGGATTTATTTATGATATAAAAACCGAGCAAAATCTAAAACTTCTTCTTGACGTTTACTATCTAAATTATTAAGAATAGCAGCGACTCGCTCAGAAATAGGTAGCCAAGTTTTTGTTTTGGCTGACCAAACAACAACGAATTGTCGAGTAGACAAAGCACAAAGAGCTAATATTTCTCCGTCAGAATTGGAAAACTCTACTTCATAGTTATTATCTTGATAGCACTCAACTATTGCTCCTTGAACCCCTGCACGGAGATTAAATTCGGGTAAATCTATCAATAACTCAACAACGTCAAATAATTCTGGCTGAGTCATTTTCTTTTTCTCACATAAAGAGTAATTAACTTTGCTATGTCTATCTTAATTTGTTGTAGCAGCAGAAGTAATTATTAACCAGTTGTTGGTTATTGGTTAATCTTTGTCGGGTTAAACTAATCACTAAAAAACTAACTCCTAAGTACTATTTAGTTAATGCAATAGAGTTAATTGGTAGAGCTTCTGCTTCTAATCGAGTTAGAGCGACAACCTTACTAGTAGACGTGGGCGTAAATACAACACCCATTCAAAAATCTTGAATCCTTTGCACTAAATGACTTTGGACTGTCTTGCCGAGCATTCCCTTGCGTCTTACGCCGCCCTAAAGGATACCGCTCCGCATAACGCGGGGTCTCGGCGCTTTTGATTTCCGCGCAGCGGTACTAGTTATAGACATAATTATTCTGAAGACAAAAACATGATTGGAGAAATATGAAAAAACTCACTAAGTTTTTGTATCTGTTTGGCAGTAATTTCCTGCTTTTTTTCTAAAACTTTAGTAACTGTAGGTTCATCACCAAAAATAGAAATAAGGTCACAGGGTTGCAAATTTTCTTCAGTCATTAAAGCTTGAATAAGTTCGATTCCTTGAGGCACTGGCATTGGTTCGTATTTTTGCTCGTATTCATAGACGAGAGTACCTAATACCTTAAGATAGTCCTTATCGTCTTGAGTAAGATTTTGTTTATCTATAATCGCATCAATTTGTTCTTGAGTAGCTAGAAGTTCAGCTTCATTATTTATTGGACGTGGCGGAAAGGTATTAATTAGTTGAAGATAATAACTACTAGGATTTTTTAAACCAGTCGTCATCTTTCCATTTCTCCTTATCATATTCTGCGTGAGTGAGAACGTTGCGGGTGAAGACTATTTGAGACTCATAATCGATAAAAGTAATGAGTCGATATTTGTTTCCTCCTATATTAAAAACTGTTAAATTGCCAACAATGTCAGCAGAGGGAAAGACTTGTCGCACATCAGCTAAATTTTGCCATTTAGCATCAATAGTACGCTGATACCATAGTAATAAGCTAGTTTGAGCATCACCATGTTTTTCCCAAAATTCTCTCAGTTTCCGTCGGCTAATAAGACTTTTCTAGTCCTTGGTCAAAAGGAACAATTTTAATTAGTAATTGCGGTTTCGCCGTATCGGGCTCGATCAAAACTACATCGGGACTCAAACCTTCCCCATACTGCGCTACTTTAACCGTCAAACTGGGAGCAATCTGTTGTCGTTGCTGAAGTAAATCGGCAGGAAATTCTAAAGTGTTCTCTAATACCCAACGAATCCAGGCTTGGTGAATCTCTGGATTGTATTTTTCATATTCCCATTCGTCATAGGCTATCTTGAGTAAATTAAAATGTTCTGGATCGTGAGCATCCAAACCTTGAGGAAAAACCTTTAATAACTCTTCGATGCTTAAAAAAGCACCCTGGGCTTCCACTAAAGAAAGCCATTCGGCATGATGACGAGGGACAGACATATCTAGAACAATTTATTAAAAAACTTTAAGAAAAGGAGACGAAAATTCATCTTGTATTCTTAAAGTTCCCTATGTTGCCTATCAAGTGATCGTTTACTTTAAGTTAGTTCTTTTTAAGCATATTTTTGAGGGATTAAAAACGCGATCGCTAGAGGAAAGAGACGAGAACTCAAATTAGCAAAGCGGTCTTTAATTAGCTGGGTTTCCTGTTCGATTTCCTGGGGAATGTCTTCTAATCTAGCTTTGAGACTATTACGATTACTCTCTAATTGCTGCTGTTCAGCATCATTAAATAAATCCAGTTGAAGTTGCAACGGTTTAGCAAACTCAGCTAATTCCTGTTTGATGCTGCGTTGTAATTCGGTGAGGATGGCAGTAAGGTCGGCAACTTCTTTATCACATCTTCTCTGTAAGGATTTTTCTAACGCTTGAGTGCGTTCTTCTGCCCGTTTTTCCAAGCTATTCAACAAAGATTCTTCGTAGCTATTCCACAGTTTAACCAAACTCTCTTTGGTTGATTCTTTAATTTCACCACCTTTACCTCCAGCTAATGCATCACGTATTTTTAGCACATTGAGCCGACTAAAACGACCTTCTTTGAGTATGCCCCCTGCGGTAATAACCTCTTCGTGGAGTTTTTGGCTATCGTTACCTAAGATTAATAATCTGCCGTAAGCTACCACTGCGGGAAATTCTAGAACACTATTGGGAACGATTTTTGCCGTTACCCGGTGAAGATTTTTCTGACTGCCTCGCGACCAAACCTCTGCCCGCAGTAAGCGCAAGCACATTTGCACTAAAGGATGATTGAGATGGATCAAAACCAAGTCTTCTCTTCCCCTAGTCAAATCGGGATTAAAAGTTACTGCCCGAATCTCTTTTGTGTGGGGGTCTGGTAATCCTAGAATACATTTGTCCCAACTGCCTTTAAAAGCAGGTAGATGATAAATTCCCTCTGTTTCGGGAACAGGTTGAAGGGGTTGTTGTTCTGCTAACTCCAAGCCAATTTTGACTACAGTTTCAATATTTTGGGGTTCGAGCCTTAAGGTAGTGCGGGTTTCATCTAGATGTTCTTTTAGTTGGGCAATGCGATCGTTGATTTTACGCTCAAACTTGAACATTTCACGTACAGTAACCCCTTGTTCCTTAGCTTGGATGGTATCTAAAACAGTTCGCTTACCTAACATTGCTTCCTCTACCTGAGTAGCAATCACTGAGCCAACTTTGCCCAAATCCTCACGAATGTTATTTACTTTAAGAGCTGCCCGCATTAAAAATTCTAAATCCCCTTCCAATTCTCCTGGAGTTAATCCTTGAGTATTGGTTTGAGCGTAGTTTTTACCCACAAAATGATAGATTTTGACCGACGAGGCTTTTTGTCCGTGACGGTCAATTCTACCGTTACGCTGCTCCATGCGATTGGGATTCCAAGGAATTTCGTAGTGAATTAAGTTAGAGCAATAATTCTGTAAATCCAAACCTTCTGAGGCTGCATCGGTAGCAAGAAGAATACGAACGGTCGATACTTCAGGATTAGCTTGAAAAGCTGCTTTAACTTTTTCCCTTTCTTCAGGGTTGATCCCTCCGTACATGGTCATCAGCCGATTATCTTTAGCAAAACCTCGATTTGCTAAAAGATCGTAGAGCCACTTTTGAGTAGCGCGATACTCAGTAAAGATAATTACCCTTTGATTTGACCAATTACCTGCGGGTCGAATTACTTCCTCTAGCCAGGCTAATAACTGCTGGGCTTTAGAATCTGGATTTCTCTCAGCAGTAACTGCCCAATTCAGCATTTGCTGTAAAAGCTGTCTTTCCTCTGAATTTAATTCGGAAAATAAGCGAGTCGTAATATCTAGTAGGCTATCGGTAGATTCTTCATAGGCTGTGTCATCGGCAAAATCTTCCTCTAAACCTGCTAGCTGACGACGCAAAATTCCTAAATTAGATTTTTGCAGGCTAGTTCGGGATTTTCGGCGTTTAGAATCAATAGATTGTTGATGTTGTTTTAGGGTAGTTAAAAAAGCAGCAGGAGAAGAAAAAAGTCTTTTTTTCAAAAGCTTCAAGACAAACTCTGTTGAATAGAGTTCGACTTTATCTTGAGCATTTTTACGTCTAAGTTCAGTGTATTCCCCCAACATCCGATTAACTGCTTTTTCTTCCGGAGTATAATCAACTGCGATCGCTTCTAATTGCCTTTGGGGAAAACGGGGAGTCCCATCCCATTTTGGTGGTAGTTCTTTTTTAAGACGACGCACCATTACCACTTCTAATTGAGAACGATCTGGATTGACACCCCTGGCAAATCTTTGTGAATCAAGCAACTCCAGTAGCGCAGTAAAACTCTCTGGATAACCATTGTGAGGAGTCGCAGTTAAAAACATTTTATGTTCAAAATGGGGAGCTAGTAACCTTATAGCTGCTGTCCGTTGCGAGTCTACGGCATAGTTACCACTTCCCGACGGGGCAACGTTATGCGCCTCATCCACAATCAAGAGATCGAAGCGACGGGGATAAAGAGATTCTCCTTCTTTCGGTAAAACTTCTCTCATCAATCTTAACGGGCGATCGCGTTTGAGAAAATCAATAGAGGTAATTAGGCGTGGATAGTGAGTCCAAGGATTAACATGAATACCTCTAGTTCTTCTTAAATGCTTCATCAAATCAGTATTGACTATACGAAAATCCAGACCAAATTTATCTCGCATTTGTTGTTGCCACTGCACTTGTAATGAAGAAGGGCAAACAACTAGAATCTTTTGGACTCGTTGTCTCAAAATCATTTCTTGAGCAACTAAACCAGCCTCTATGGTTTTACCCAAGCCAACATCATCAGCGATTAAAAGGCTCACCCTAGGCATTTGAATCGCTCTTACAACGGGGTCTAATTGATAATCTTCGAGACTGAATAAGTATGACCATATTCCCTATTACGAGAGTCCCGAAATGTAGCACAGGGAACATCAATATATAAAGCAACTGATCTCATTTCTTTGTGGCTGGTTTGGGTATTTTTAGATCTCTAGCAATCACTGTTTCAAGCTCACTAATGGTATCTCTCTTACCTGGAAAAATATGAGCATTCTTGAGTTCACAGTTTTTGGCAATTTTTCCCCCAATCCATAGCTCATCTGGATCGACATCTCCTAAGTTAACAGACTCAGTTAGATTATTTGATATTGACGGTTCTGCATATACTCCGGGTCTCGTTTCTAATTGTTCAAAACAATAAAATATATCTGGTGAGCTATTCTCCGTCCAACGAAAAACCATGCTTTCAGGGGAAAAGTCATAGCAAAATACATTATTATGTCCTCCTACCTTGCGGATAGACATTAATCCCTCTAACACTTGAAAAATTCGAGATTTATCTTTGAGATGATTGCAATCTAAACCAAACACATATTGATAACGGGTATTATGAAATTCAATGAAATGTAGAGAAGTACGATCTTTTTCCCCACTTTTGGAGTTAAAAGTTACTCCACCATCAAAAGGAGTGAGAGAAAATGCACGGTTAACTCCCAATGCACCTAATCTTTGGCTAGGTCTGGGTTGAGGTTGTTCATTCTCTTCATTGTCTGAATCATTTTCATTAACTTCTTCTACGACTTCTGATCTAGCAGCTTCAGTACGGAGATAGCCCAAAACATCATCATCAATAAATTTTACCGGATCATATCTGTCATCTAACAAGTTATTTCTGAACTCATCCCCATTCCAATTACGATTAACAGGATAGCCTTGTTGTTGCCAGTAATAACGTAATGACCAACGAATCGCATCACTATTAACTACAGAATGAATTTTATTGTGCCACTTGGCTTTTTGTAGAGGACTAACGTTACCTTTTCTTTGCCCATGATTCAAAGATGCTGAACCATATTGAGTCATCAAAGTGCCAAACAAATAGTACATAGATTTGTGGATTAACTTAATTTACAAGTTTTGAGTGTTCTTCTATATTTGCTGCTATTTCCTGAAAAACCTCTATTATTGGTTGTATATACAAAAATAAAATAGCTGCTTGAGAATTAATACTAACTAACACAGTCCAAAACTTAATTGGTACATTACGTAGGGAAAATTTTTGTGGCTTATAACTAGCTAAAGCGATTAAGGCTAAGTTTCTAGTTTTGCGCCAAGCTATTTCATTAACAATAAGAGGTAAAATTTCTTCCCACTTTTCATACAAAGCAGCATTCAGACCTGCTCTGGCTAAAAAATCAGATAGAAAGTCTTCTAAGGATTGTTGATCGTAACATCGGCTCAATTCTCCTCTGATTCTTTCATATTCTTGCCCTATTCTAGGTATATCTCCTTCTTTAGTTCGACCATAAATTTTGGCATAGATTTTTCTTAGGGCTTCATGAAAAGCCCGAATAAAGTCTTTATAGTTTACTAGTTCTTGATCTTGTTCAATCATGGCAAATAATCCCTTACGATTAAAAGCTAATTGTTTGGCGAGATCTCCTAATTGATTTCTTTGATAAATAATCTCCCAAAAGTCTTTCCACCAAGGGTGGTTATGGGCTAAATTGTTAGTGATCATAGCCCTTATAGAGTTAACTTTAACTGTAAATTCAGATTTTTTTCGGTTAGGAAAAATTCGATTCTCTTGAAAATATTCCGGAACAAATTGATAATTTTTAATTGCCTTATAAGTAATTGTGAAATCCTGAATCTTTACTAAGGCTCTTTGTTGTGATGTTTTATTGGGCTTTTCGTATTGTAAAATTTGACAGTATTCATCATCCCTTGGAGCATTTAAGCCTTGAGTATAATAATACTTTAATGCCGCTTCTGCTAAATTAGTGACATAATAATCCTGGTAGTTAATATTCTTTAAGTTCCAGCATCTTAGAGCTGCTTCTTCTAAGTTATTTATCTCAGGAATAACGATTAAGTATCTAGTGAGTCGTTTATTATGATTTTGAATATAGTCAGATTCTAGAATGTAATATTGGCAAATTAAAGGCAAAAATAATAGAGCTAAAGCATATTCTACTTTCTCTTCTATGTTAGTGATTTTATTTAGTTTGGCATGCCGAACAGTTGCTCCTGGATACAACCAACTAACAATTTTGATATAATCTTCGATTAAGTAACCAGATTCATCACATAATTTTTCAGCGAATTTTTGATGTGCATACCATTTCAATGCCTTATACTCTAATGCTATCTGATTATTCTTAACATTAAATAATTCTGAGTTTATCTTTTCTTTTTTATAAAATTTGTTGTGTCTTAAAAATGTATCATTAATTGCTTGGTGAATGTGTATTTGATTAATTAAATCCATTGAAGAATAGTTCAATCCTGCAAAACTTATTAATCCTTGTTGATTAATTTGAAAAGATTGCTTTAATAACCAATCTAATACAGGAAAATCTTGTCCTTGCCAGTTAAGACTAATAGAAGTTGATGTTAAATCCCAGGTCAGATTACCAGGACGTTCCGCAGGGGTAAGGAATTTTTTGGCTAATTGTTTTAATGTCATCCATAATCCTGCCATTCCTCCACGATGAATTATTGTGGTATCAGAAGCTTGTATTGAAAGGAATATTTTAGGTTTGTTGGTTCCAATCATTTTGATTATTCCAGGAAGGAACAAATACTCCACACATCATTTTTTTCTTTCCCCCAATACCATGTTGTTGTAGTTTCAAAGAATCTTCTTCACTTAAATCCTTGACTTCTACTCCATAGCCCCTGATGGGAAAAGTTCCGATCTCTTTTCTCATCACAAGTTGTCTACACTGAAGTTGACCGTTCTTTTTTTTCAGAATATCAATATTTCCTTGAATTCCTAAATCTTCTAATTGACGCTGTGCTGCTTCTAAGAAAACTTGGGGCTTGATGCACCGTCGAATTATAACTAATCGGGAGTAAAGAACAGAACATGGGGTTAATTGTTTATATTCAGGAATACCTATATAAAATTGATCTTGACCAATATTAAAAGTTTGCCCTGCTAGAAATTCATATACTAAAGGGATGTGTTCTATTTGTATTCTTATTTGAAGTTTAGAGCGACTTGTAAGGCGGAGTTGCTTATTGGATTGAGGAATACCTGCTATGGGATGGATACTAATATTCTTTAATTCATGCAGAGTAGGACAAATACGGGATAGTGCAGAATAAACTAGGTAGCCATTATCTAGGGGCAGTAATTTACCGCCTAAAGGAAAGACAAGATCTACAGAGGGAGAATCACTTTCGTATTCCAAAGAAACCATGATTCATAATTTTTTTAATTTTAATTTGAGGATCAAAAATAAAAGTATTAAATAATACTCCAACTATAATTTTGACATTTAGATTATAGAACTTCTGTATTGATATAATTATTACAAATAGTTAAGATGGCAAACTGTGATCTTGAGGAGATTTGCTTTGTAAGAGCTGATTTGTAAATCTTTGTTTTTATTATCCTGAAAAAATATTACCTCAGTTTATGGAGGGCAAGAAGACTCAGAGTCAATAGCCAACTAAGAAATAAGTAACCCTATAGTTCGGGGCGAAATATCCTTCTTTTCTTTGAAAGTTAAATGCTATAAAATCTTTCCATATCTTTTGTATTGTATGAATAACGAAGAAGTATACTTGCCCGCGATCGCTAATTGACAATTAAGTTCAACTATAGATTCAATATTACTTATGCAGCTTTTTAACTTTTTTATTGATTTGCAGCCACATTGTAATCCCTGTAATAGCTAAAAATAAAACCCCAAAAGCGTTAAGAAAAGGATAAATAAGTTCTAGATTGATGCTGCCAAACTTGCCTCTGTGTAAGTCCAATAACCAGAGAAAATCTTCACTCTTACCCTTAATTACAGCTACTTGAAACAATGATCCCGTAATCGCCGTCAGAAATATGGGCAAAAACATAATTGGGGCAAGAATATAGTGAAAGTGACGCAAACGAGCTTTAGTAATTGACATAGCGATATAATTTTAAGTCGAAAAGCATTTATTTCTCAAGCTTATAACCCCTAATTTCATTGTATTTTTGGATTTGCTCGGAGGATAAAAGTGGGGTCACACTCAAATGTGCTTGTAAGTGAGTTTTTCTTAATTTTCCATAGAGTTGTCCTAATTGATTAGTGTCTTTTTCTAGTTCGGTACTATTAATGCTTCCTGAAGCAAAAGCATCGCTGAGTTGTTGTTCTTTCGCAATAATAATTTGTCCGAGACTTTTAGCCCGAGACTGCATCTGCTCAAAGACTGCTTGAATTTCTTTTGTCTGTTGAGTAGAAAGGTTTAATTGAGAACGTAAATCCAAGATATGCCGAGGCCCTGGATAGCCATTGAGTTCTGCCATGCGTGCGTAGCCAGCACCCTTACCATTGAGAAGTTCACTAACTTCTTCATCACTCAACCCTCTTACAGAAGAATCTAGTTGTTCGACATATGGTGAGGTTGTTTCTAGATCTTCATGACTATGATGATGCTGTTGAGCCAAAGCTGTCAGGCCAAAAGCAGCGAGCGAAAAACCCAAGAAAAAACTGAAATATTTAATTATTTGCCTATTCATCATGATTACGAGCAACTTAAATCGGCGATTAAGTATCGTCTGTTTAGTACTATCTATTATCTATCGCTTGTGCAGCCAACGTTTGAATCCTAATAATAAAAAAGGACTAGCTATAAGTAAGACAAAAATTGACTCTTCTAAACCTGGTATTAAAGCTATGGATTCGGGTTCAGTTGGAGTAACAATTTCTGGAATAGTTAGAGATTCTGTATTTGATTGAGAATTACTATTATCTTTCACAGAAATGTTTTCTATCGCTTCTTCTATTGGCTTAGAAGGAGTTTCTGGGGTGACTGTTTCTTTTTGCTGATGGGAATGTCCGCTATGGGCTAGTAACATTGTGGTTTTCGTTATTTAGTAACTGGATCGTCTGGTTCCCAACTTAATTATCAATACCATTCAATCTTTGAAATTCAAATTAAGAATTTAGGGATACACTGGAAATAAGAGGACACACTTCTTCACTATCCGATTTGGGATTGGGGTTATTTATCCAAGCAGTGCGATATTCTTCTAATTCTGCTTTAAATAAAGTCGTTTGCTTAATTTGGATTTCTAGTTGCTCGATCTTCTTATCTAGTAAGTTTTGTACTAAGTTACAAGGTTTTTCTCCGCGATCTCTGACATCGAGAATTTGTTTGATTTCTTCTAGAGTAAATCCAAGAGCTTGGGCTTTTTTGATGAATTCTACTTGTTGACTAGCATCGAGACTGTAGTAACGATAACCATTATTTCCCCGTTGCACGGGATGTAAAACTCCTAAATCGCTATAGTAACGTAAAGTACCTACAGCAATACCTGTTTGTTTGGCTAGTTCGCCAATTTTGAGATAGGCTACTTGGCTCATGGTTGCTTCGCTGCATATTATTTATTTTTTAGTCTAAACTCTATAGTCAACTGTAGAGTCAAGAAAAAGATAATTAATGGTCAATAAAAATCAAAGAGGCTGTCCAATACCTACAGCTTTTAATTGTTCTGTGTTAGGTTTTCCTGTCAAGACTAAACGACCATTCACAGCGATCGCTGGTACTCCATTAACTCCATATTGCTCTGCTTGAGCCAAATCTGCTGGTTCTCTTAAGTCATAAACTGATACCTGACAACTAGAACAAGCTAATTCCTGTACCAATTTGACAGTTGAATCGCAGAGAGGACAGTCGGCGGTAAAAATTTCTATTTGACGTTTATTCCTCATTTCACCTCAATTTTGCAATTGGCTAAAAATTCTCTGCTTATTGAAATCCAATCATTCAAGATAACGATTATTGTCTCCTAATTATTCAACTAAGGAGAATTTTGATTTTCAGGTAGTTGGGGATAATTACAATTGTTATATCTTCCGCCAAACCATCCATCCATCATTCTGCCTCTTCCGAACCACATCATCCCAGACATGCCTATGAAACCGATTATGATAACGAGAGCGACACCTGAGACGAAACCGATTACGCCATAGGTCATTGGTTTACTATTCATAGACTTCATCTCCACAAAATTTGCTTCAACTGTAGATATTCATCGATTAAACTGATTTCCTCTCCAACCGTGCCAAACAGGAAACCCACTGTCATCCCTTAAAATCAAGGTTGCGTCTCCTTTCTTAACCGAAGCAGCCATGATCGCAGGTTGTCCAGCAAAGTTAACTTTTGAGCCTGTTACTTCAATTTTGTCCTGGGGCTGAATCTGAATGTCTTGGTTTTGGAGATACCATGCTGGACCTAAGTGAACATCCAATGTTTCATCGCCTGTTTTCAACTGTAGATGCATTCCGCCCGACATCCCACCTCTGGGAGTAAAACTGTCCACGCTGACTACTTCCCCAGTGACAGTGGTCAGGTTATTCGGATCGTACATTCTGCCGTATTGAGAATGATGTCCCCAACCACCGCTTCCATGCCAACCTTGACCCATCATCGAACCTTGTTGAGCTGTCCATTGCCGATGTCTTGGATAAGTTTGAGATTGATTGGATGTATCCCAACAAGGAGCGAAATTAGATTCGGACGTGGATTGTGAGAAAGTATTTTGTGCCAAAAGAGGGGTAGAACTAAGTGCTAGTATGGCTACCCCAGTTATAGCAAGAGTTTTAATAGTTTTATTAGCTAGGTTGATTTTCATTTTTCCTTGCTCCCACTATTCAACCTTTCTTCTACTTTCTATGGTAAAGTCTCTAGTTGACTAGAGAGTATAGCTAATGCAATAAAAGTTAACTTTTTTGCTTAGGGGAGACTTTAAGTCAGTTTTTACTGTTTATTTGACAGTATCTTGTAACGGAATAACTTCCTTCGGTGGGCGCTTTCTTTTAATTCTGGCCAATCCCGTAGTAATATCATCAACAAAGGTATAAACAATTGGAATCACAATTAGAGTCAGCAGGGTCGAAACCGTCAATCCCCCCAAAATTACTGTAGCGATGGGAGAATAGGCATCCATGCCAGTTTCGGGATAAAATGCCAGTCGCACAATTACAATCATAGTAGTCAAAGTAGTCATAAAAATTGCTTTGAGTCGTACTGGTCCAGCTTGACGGATGGCTTCGGCTCTAGGTACTCCTTCCTGTCGTTTAGTGAGGATTAGTTCTAGTAGCAGAATAGCAGCAGAGACGGAAATACCAGAAAGAATAATAATTCCCAAGATTGAAACTGTCGAAAGAGTTTGTTGAGCTAGTAACAGTGCGCCAAATACCCCGATTAACTGTAGGGGAATTGAAAGCATCATGACTAGGGGTTGAATAAACGAACCAAATTGAATTACTAGAATTAAGTAAATCAAGATAATAGAAACTATCAAACCTTTAAGAAGACGATCAAATTCAATCATCATATCGGTCATATCCCCCATCGAATCCAAGCCATAACCAGGGGGGAAATCTAATTCTTCTCCCGCACGCATGGCGATCGCCATTGATAAATCCATTGAGGCAGGACTGGACTTGCGATAGTAACCATTGACATAAACTACTCGCTTACCGTTAACATGTTCGATTAAGGTTGGACCATATTCTCGTTTTAAAGTAGCAACGGTGCTGAGGGGAATTTGCTGTCCGTTGGGTGTAGTAATGTAGGTCGCTGCGAGATTTTGAGCAAAAAGGCGATCGCTTTCTTGGTAACGGACTAAAATGGAATTTTGTCTCAGGTTAGGTCGATTATAGTATTTACGAGTAAATCCGCCATTGAGGGCATAACGAGCTTGTTCGGCGACCTCTTCAATATTTAAGCCCAATTCTTGGGCGCGACGACGATCTATTTGTAATTGATATTCAGGTTGAGATAAAGCAGAACTGGTATGAGCCATTACCAATCCAGGAGTATCTTGAGCAATTTCTAATACTTGGTTTGCCAATCTGTGTAATATGTCTAAATCTTCTCCATATACCGCAATTTGAATTGGTGCGGCTGAAGTTGCCATGACGTCTACACCCATTTCTTTGATGGCAATGCGCCTGAGACCGGGAATAGTGCGACGGGCTTGAGCTTCTACCCCATCCATAACCTGCCAAATATCTCGGTCTCGTTCGTTTAAATCTTTGAGGGTAACGATCGCTGTAGCTGTATTGACGCTACCCATACTGTAACCACTAAAGTAGGTACTGTTACGGGTAATTTCAAAACCAATATTCGAAGAGACTTTTTCGATTTCAGGTTGTTCTAAAAGAATTTCTTCAAACTGCTGGGCAACGAGATCGGTTTTACTAAAAGATGATCCTGGTTCTAATTCAATGGTGGCCACAAATTGTCCCGAATCCCCCAAAGGCATCATCTCTTGAGGAATTATGGGATAAAGGGCAAAAGCGAGAACAATAGTAGCAGCAGAGATCGCTAGAGTAATTTCTCGATTCTGTAAACAGACATCTAATAACCAGCCATAACCTTTTTCTAATGCCTGAAAACCATAACGGAAAGGAGATAGTAACCATTGCAACCAAGACTGACGATTTCCTTGGCGTTTCCCAATGGGTTTGAGGAAAAATGCGGCTAGGAGGGGAATTAGGGTAATAGAAACGATTAACGAGGCAATAAAAGCAAATACCATTGGCAATATTAGCCCTTCAAACATTAACCCTGTTAAGCCTCCCGAAAGGATAGTGGGGATTAAAGCTGCAATCATTACGCAGCTAGCAGCTGCACTAGCTAAAAATACTTCTCCCGTACCCTGAATAGCTGCCTGTCGGGGTGTTTTTCCTTCTTTTAATTTGCGATCTATTGAATCAATAACAATAATCGAATCATCTACCAGTTTCCCAATTGCCATCATCATTCCCACCAAAGTTGAAGAGTTGAGGGACATCGAGATAGGAATAAAGGGCAGCATGGAAAGAGCGAGGGTAGTGGGAATGGAAATCATCACGATCGCTGTTGCCCGAAAATCCTCTAAAAACAGCAGAATTACTAACCCCGCCAGTGCCACACTGATTAATAATTCTCCCGTAGTGCTATCTTTGATTAGCTCAACTAGGAATGAGTTGTCGTAAGCCTCCTCAAACTCTAACCCTGGATACTGAGACTCAATTTTTTCCAGTTCCTTTCTCACTCTCGCAATTACTTGTGGGGAACTAGAGTCGGGTTTTTGAATAATGTTAACCGCTAAAGCCGATTCGCCATTATAACGATAGCTACTGCGACGCTCTTCATAGGTATCTTTAACCTCAGCCAAATCTCGAACATAAACAATTTGCCCGTTCCTTTCCAAAATGGGGTAGTTCTTGACTACCTGGGCATTGAGAGCGCGATCATCCGCCCGTACTAAGATCTCTTCGTCTCCTTGGGTTAGAACTCCTGCCCCCTTACTAACATTATTGTTATCTATTGCATCTCTCACCTGAAGAATCGACAATCCGTAGGCTGCTAGTTTCTGGCGATCGACGATTACCTGTAGCTGTCGGCGATAACCCCCCGTAATGTAAACCGATTGTACATCCTGAACGCTTGTCAGGCGGTCAACCAATGTATTATCGGCAAATTCCCGCAGCTTCACCCGATCCCAACCTTCAGCTTTGAGTGCCAGAGTAAGCACGGGACGATTGAGCGGATCGATCGGTAAAACCCAATAGGAACGAGTGTTAATCCCATCTAAAGGTAAATCTCCCTCCGCCGACTTCATTACACTTTGCACATCCCTAACTGCTTTATCAATGTCACCACCCCAGGCAAACTGAACCGTAACTAAAGATAAATCTTGTTGGGAACTAGAGCGCACGAAACGCACCCCATCAAGGACAGTCATGCGTTGTTCGATGGGTTTGCTGATATAGGTTTCTACCTCCATTGGAGACGAACCAGGAGTCCTGGTAATTACTGCTACCAAAGGACTCTCGACGTAGGGCATCATTCGCACGGGAATGATAATTAAGGTAAGAACGGAAAGAATCAGCACCCCAATATAGAGGGCTACGGTAATTACAGGATTGCGGATTGACCAACGGGTGAAAAAGGTTTTCATAAAGAGGGGAATTTTGGCAACTTAAATGGCTTTGTTAGTTAGAAAAATCCAACTATTTCACTTCAAAAGAAAACTCTTGTTGAGCTTGGTATTGAGAATCTTTAACGCTGGCAACAACGTTCCAAGTACCCTGCATTCCAAAATAGGTAGTAGCTTTAAAACGTCCTGGTTCTTCTGCTGGAGTGACTTCTACCTTGCCGATCATGTCTTCCATACCGTCCATTGGCATAGTCGAGGTGACATTTAAAGTTTCTACTTTTACTGGATTGCCATTGCTATCTACTACTTCTAAAATCATTTCTGCCTCACCCATCGGAATTTCTGTTTGGGGTTCGGGACTGACCAAATTCACGGTAGCGGTGCTTTCTTGTTTATTTTGCGCCTTTTCAGTTGTGGCAGTAGAGTTAACGTTTGTATCGCTTTGAGCGGGACTACAAGCGATCGCAAGTAAACTTAGGGGAAGTAGAATTAAGATTAGTTTTTTCATGGTTGGTATTGTTGTTAGTAGATAAAAATTTGTATGGGTAAACTTTCCCTGCTGGGATAGTCTGTGTTATGAACTGAGGGAAAACTTTAGCAGCTTTGAGTTGCTACTTAACTTTGATGGCAAACTCTTGCTTACTTTTATTTTTCGGGTCTTTGACTTGAGCGGTAATCGTCCAGTCTCCTTTCATGCTGAGATAGGTATCCGCTTTAAACCTACCTGGCTTACCGTCTGGTTGAACTTCTACGGGGGCAGACATCGGTGCCATGTTTTTCATGGGCATGGACGCACTCATCTCTAAGTCTTCAACGTCGAGCGGTCTACCTTGAGCATCTTTAACTTCGATTAACAATTGGGCATCACCCATTGCTACCTCATTGTTATTGGGACTGACTAACTGGATTTGAATATCTTGAGTCGCAGCTTTATTAGTTACAACAGGTTGTTCGGATTGGTTGATGACCGCTACAACCGCATTTTCTACCAAGCGATTTTGGCCCGAAATTACTATCGCTTGTTCCGACTCCAAACCACTAGTAATTTCTACTCTGTCTCCCGTAGACATTCCCAAGGTTACGGATTGGGCTGTTACTGTATCTCCTTCCACTACCCAAACTGAGGGTTGGTCTTGAAATTCCACTACCGCAGCTTGAGGAACGGTGATGGCATTGGGTTTACGAGCAGTGATAATCTTCATTTCGAGGAACTTACCAGAAAGTAATTGTCCGTCGGGATTATCAATAACTGCCTCTACTGTTACTGTACGAGTTTGACTGTTAGCTTGGGGAAAGATGCTGGTAATTTTACCTTTAATGGGCGGAATATTACTACCAGGAACAATAGCAACTACTGTTGCTCCAGGACGAATATTAACTGCATTATTTTGAGCGACATTAGCCTGTAAGCGTATTTGATTGTAGTTGCCGATTTTAACAATGCCCATACTCGGTTGAACCACTACTCCAGGATCGACGTTACGCTCCTGGACAATGCCCGAAATGGGAGAAGTAATGGTGGTGTAACCCTGCATCACTTTAGCAGTATCGACTTTAGCTTGAGCTTGTTTAATCTTAGCGCGATCGTTAGTTACTTGCGCTTCCATTCGTACTAATTTAACTCGTGCTTGCTTGAGAATAGCCTCTTTACTCTTGACCTCGCTATCTACAACATCAAATTCATCTTGAGAAATCGCTCCATCTTTTACCAGTCGCGCAAATCGATTTTTCCTCAAATTAAGATAGTCTAAATCGGCTTCTATCTGTTCGATTTCGCTTCTCTGTTCGTCTACCTCAATCCTGCTCATTTCCAGATCGGTTTCCATCGTGGTAACCTCGGCTGCTGCTTCGGCTACTCCTGTAGTCAACTCCGAAGCATCTAGAGTTGCTATGGGCTGTCCTGCGGTAACGCGATCTCCTGGATAAACTGAGTAGTTAGTCAATTGTCCCGCTACACGGGGATAAACCATAATTTCTTCATAGGGTTTAATTGTCCCCGTATAGCTCACGCTGGCTTCTAACACCTGGGGTTTAACGGTTTCTACTTGTACGGGATTAGGGTTAAAAGAACCATCCACCGCCATCATCTCATCGTGAGACATACTGCCGTGATCCATTCCTTCCATCCCTGCCATCGAGCTAGAAGGTTTGAGGTGGTTGGTTAACACCAGAATATTTCCTGTCAGTAGGGCAAAAATTCCTAGCCCTAAAAGGGTTTTTCGCCATTTAAAACTAGAGGTTGATTCCTGCTGAGAATCGGTTTCTGTTATTGGTTCTGGTTTGACAGTTGAAGAATACGTAATGTCTTCGTTTAGTTGAGAATCTTCTGGCGAGTTCTCATTGTCATCTGACATTGACCCTTCAGTCTTCGTGTGATTTGCGGTCATGGGCAAAGTTTCAAGCTAAAGTCGTACTTCAAACTAAGATGACACAAGAGTATTAAATCAGCATGAAATCTCTTGAGTGAGCTGTAGATTCTAGTGATGATAAGCGATCGCATTTCCTTAATTCATCCTGATTTAATAATCTCATGGCACTATTAAGAAGGTGTTCCTGGTACGAATAGCCAACAGTCATCAATGAGAATATTGCTAGTTGAAGATGAACCAGATTTAGGGGCTGCTATCAAGCAGAGTTTAGATCGCAGCAATCACGTTGTAGATTGGGCTGTAGATGGACTGGATGCTTGGGATTACTTCAAACTCAAAGAATATCATCTGGGAATTTTTGACTGGCTATTACCTGGAATATCGGGAATAGAATTAACCAAGCGAATTAGGCAACAGCAAAAGCCTTTACCCATATTGATGTTAACCGCCAAAGACAGCATGGAGGACAAAATAGCTGGCTTGGATGCGGGGGCAGATGATTATCTGGTTAAACCATTTGATATGCCCGAACTACTGGCAAGATTGAGGGCTTTGCAAAGACGAACTCCTCAACTACAACCCAAAAGATTACAGGTGGGTAATCTCAGCCTAGACTACGCTAGCAATACCTTTTGGCTGCAAGAAGAATCGGGGGAAAAGCAGATTTTGTTAACGAAAAAAGAATTTCAGTTACTAGAATATTTTATGCAGCATCCCGAACAAATCGTTACCAGCGACCAATTATTAGATCGCTTGTGGGAATTTGGGGCAGAACCACCCAGTAATGTAGTGGCAGCCCAGGTATGTTTATTAAGACGCAAGTTAACCAAATATGGATGCGATGAGATGTTAGAAACCGTCTACGGTTTGGGTTATCGTTTCAAACCTCAAGCATAATGGAAAATCTTGGAATTAACCTTTTGACGTGAAGCATAACCGACTTTTTTCTAAATCGCGCTGGCAACTAGCTAGCTGGTATGCAACAATTTTGAGTATAGTTTTGTTTGTCTGTGCTTTGGGATTTTATGAAGCAGTTGCGCACGCCCATCGAATTACGATTGATCGCGAATTAAAATCGGTAGCCGGAACTCTCCACGACAGTTTGCTACCAGTTCTCGAACAGCCAGGGAAAATAGAACCAGAAGTAAAAGAGTTATTACCCAATACCTGCCTTGTAGAAACAGATTGCTACAAACGCGATCGTTTTGAGTCTTTAAGATTAGGAGTAATTGGGCAAGATAAATATTATTTACGTCTTTTTAATCTATCTGAAAATTTGGTAGCAGTCGCTGGAATGCAGCCTGAAATCCCACAGTTATTCGAGCGCGACAAATGGTCAACTTTAACCGATGCTGAGGGGATTCGCTATCAACAAATTTCTTTTCTTTTACATACTCAACAGGGTAAGAATTGGGGTTATCTTCAAGTTGGGAGAAGTCTTCAAGATTTTGATACTTATCTTGCTAATGTCAAATGGATACTGCTGTTAGGAGTCCCGTTAGTAGTGTTACTGGTAGCGGGTGCTAGCTGGTGGTTATCGGGATTAGCTATACGCCCGATTTACCAGTCCTATCAGCAGATGCAGCAGTTTACCGCTGATGCTGCCCACGAGCTCAGAACACCTCTCGCAGCTATTCAAGCAACGGCTCAATCCAATCTGATGTTGCCTAATTTATCTGAAGACAAAGCCAAAGATACCCTGAGAAATATAGTCAAGCAGAACAAGCGGTTGTCTTATTTGGTAGCAGATTTACTAATCTTGTGTCGTATTGATGGGGAAATAAGTAGCAACACCTCTCACAAAAAGAGAGAAAAAATTCCTCTAGCAAACTTAATTATTGAGGTAGAAGAAGATTTGGCAGCCCTAGCGATGGCTTCAGAGATTGAGCTTAGTTCTCAGATCAAAGCATCACCACCTACAGAGACAATCGGCGATCGCCAACAATTATATCGTCTGATTACTAATCTGGTAACAAACGCGATTCAATACACGACCGCAGGAGGGAAAGTCACGATCTCTCTGACAGAAGAACATCATCAGGCGGTCATTTCTGTTCGAGATACGGGTATTGGTATTGCTAAAAACGAACAAAAGCGTATCTTTGACCGTTTCTATCGGGTAGATAAAGCTCGTTCTAGAAGTAAAGGTGGTTCTGGATTGGGGTTAGCTATTGCCAAGGCGATCGCCTTGGCTCATCAAGGTAGTATTCAGGTTGAAAGCAAGATTGGGGAAGGAAGTATCTTAACAATTAGATTACCTAAAAAAACTAATTAGATTCCTGTACTTTGACAACTCCTCTAAACATATTCATGCCACAGTGAAAGGTATACTCTCCTGCTTGAGTAGGGGTAAATTCTACAGAAGTTGTTTGGTTTAGTTGTAAGTCAATGGCTTTATGAAAATCAGGTAATAGGACTTTTTCTAAGCAACTACTAGGATCTTTACGCAAAAAATTCAGCCGTACAGGTTGACCTGAATTGACCACAATCCTATCAGGTTTATAGCCTCCATCAACCAGGATTTCTAGTTCTTGAATACCTTGGCTGGTAGTAGCTCGTTGTGATTTGGTTTTACTGAATAAAAACCACCAACCTTCAGCACCAATCAACCCTAAACCTCCCAATGTTACTAATAGTTTTAAAGATAAAGGTTGTTCGATTCGAGAAAATTTAGAGGTTGATTTTACTTGAGCAGGGGAAACTTGTGCTGAAGCAAATATTAAACCCAAACTCAAGAGAAAAGTAAAAAGTATCTTCTTTTGAATCATTTTAATCACCTAAAATTAACTATAAAATTTCTTGAGACATCATCAATGTTTTCAGTAATACGCTTAGATTATTGAGTAATTGTCATGAGTTATACAGTGATTTTGGGTTTAAAATTACGCAATCTCAAAGCATTGGTCACCACAGAAACCGAACTAAAAGCCATAGCTGTACCAGCGATCATGGGATTGAGTAACCAGCCAAAGAAGGGATATAAAATACCTGCTGCAATGGGAATACCTGAGACGTTGTAAATATAAGCAAAAAAGAGATTTTGGCGAATATTTTTCATGGTGGCATGACTCAGTTGAATCGCCGTCACAATTCCCCATAAATCACCAGAAATTAAGGTCAGATCGCTAGCAGCTATGGCCACATCCGTACCGGTACCGATCGCAATGCCAACATCTGCCTGGGCTAAGGCTGGAGCGTCATTAATGCCATCTCCTACCATAGCTACAATTTTATGTTTCTGTTTGCGACTTGGTCTTTCCTGTTGAATTTGTTTAATCGTACTGGCTTTTTGATCGGGACGTACTTGGGCAAAAATTCTTTTAATACCTACTTCAGAGGCGATCGCTTCAGCCGTTTTTTGGTTATCTCCTGTTAACATCACTACCTCTAACCCCATTCTTTGTAGAGCTTTAACCGCTTCAACTGAAGAAGGTTTGATCGCATCAGCAATGCCAATTAAACCCTCAATTTTTCCATCAACAGCGATTAGAGCAGTAGTTTTCGCTTCACTTTCCCATTCTTGACGGTTTGACTGTAAAGTTTGAGTATCAATTTTCAGCTCATCCATCCATCGTTGTGTCCCAATTTGGACAAACTTTCCGGAGACATTTCCCTGTACACCCATTCCAGCTACGGCTGCAAAATTAGTCACTTCAGGTAGGGGTATTCTGACTCCTTGAGATTGGGCATAATTAAGCACTGCTTCTGCTAAAGGATGTTCAGAATTTTTCTCGATGGCAGCTGCCATTTCTAACAACTCAATTTCATGATTATTAGCTGTACCTTTTACAGTAATGTAGTTAGTAACACTAGGTTGTCCTTGGGTAATTGTGCCTGTTTTATCACAGACAATGGTATTAAGTTTATGTGCTAATTCCAAACTATCTGCACCCTTAATTAAGACCCCATTTTCTGCCCCTTTTCCTGTACCCACCATAATCGAGGTCGGAGTAGCTAAACCCAAGGCACAAGGACAGGCAATAATTAAAACTCCTACCGTCGTAATCATGGCAAGGGTGACATTGCCCATGACATTAAACCAAATAATAAAAGTTAGGATTGCAATGGCTATTACTCCTGGGACAAACCATCCCGTTACCCGATCCGCTAATTGTTGAATAGGTGCTTTACTTCCTTGGGCATCTTGCACTAATTGAACAATCTGGGCTAAGACTGTATCTTTGCCGACTTTGGTCGCTTTAAATTTAAAACTTCCCGTCTTATTAATAGTTGCGCCAATTACCTCATCCCCTGCTTTCTTTTTAACAGGAATCGGTTCGCCTGTGACCATTGATTCATCGATCGCCGATTCACCTTCAATTACTTCTCCATCTACGGGGATTTTTTCTCCTGGACGAACGACAATTACATCTTCTACTACTACTTGTTCAATCGGAATATCGCTCTCTTGTCCATGACGAATAACTCTGGCAGTTTTGGCCTGTAAACCCATTAATTTTCGAATGGCTTCTGAAGTTTGTCCTTTGGCACGATTTTCCAATAATCTTCCTAAGAGAACGAGGGTAATAACGACGGAAGCTACTTCATAATAAACTGCAACTTCAAGCTCTTGAGATTCTAAGATTTGGGGAAATATAGTTATAAATAGAGAATAAAAGTAGGCTACAGCAGTCCCTAAAGCCACTAAGGTGTCCATGTTCGCAGAATGACGTTTAAAAGCGTTCCATCCTCCGACAAAGAAAGCTTTACCCACCCAAAACTGTACGGGAGTTACTAAAATGAACTGCACCCAAAAATTCTGTAACCATGCAGGAACCCAAGAGAGTTCTAGACCTGTCATCATGGGCAAAACGCCGATTATTAATAATATGCTAATAATTGAACCCACAACTACTTTACGGGTTATCTCTTTTTGTTCAGCAACTCTGGCTTGTTTCTCCGCATCCTCTTCTTGCTCTGATTCGGCAACAGCCGCATAACCCGCCTCGGTTACTGCGGCTTGAATTCTGTTTAAATTTGTTTGTTGAGGATTATAGGTGACTGTAGCTTGAGAGAGAGCAAAGTTCACATTACATTTAGTTACCCCTGACACTTCTTGAATAGCTTGTTCAATGCTAGAAGCACAAGAAGCACAGCTCATGCCTTTTAATCCTAGATTCCGTGTTTCCATAGTTTTCTCCCGTGATGGTTAGGGATTGATTTTTTTACTGATCCAGGCAAACTTTAAACTGTCCCATTAGCTGCCTCATTGCTCTTAAAATTATGGTAATCTCTCTAGTTGACTAGAGAGTCTGCCAGCTGAAACAAAAGTTAACTTATTTACTGAGAAGACCCTTGAATTGGCGGTTATTGGATAGAGTTGTCATTATTCATTGAAGGTTGAAACCCTTATCATTCCATCATCCTAATTACCTAGAGGCGAGAATTATCGGAACTAGAATTGGAATAAGTATAAGCTGAGTAAACCTGAAGAAATATCAGTAAATTTACTATTAAGGATTTAATTTAAATTATCTTATAAAGAAGCAATATCAATACTTCTTGTTTAAGGATTAAGCAGAGTTAAAAATCGCAAAATTCAGCTCTTTTGGAGCAGAAGACATAGTTCGATGAATCGGCTTTTTAGAAGGAAATTTAGAACGAGGTTGCTTGCTCCGTCCTATACGCTGAGGAAACCTTATGCGCTTGCGGAGCTCTACTCGAAGGGTCTGCTCTACCTGAAGGGGCAGCGTTATCCTTATCCGAAGGTGTATCCTTATCCATCAAACTGGTAATCAAACGGTAAGTTTTCAGTTTGAATCTGATGACCATAAACTCATGGCAATTACGATCGCAGACCACCAAACTTGCGGGTAATTTCCGTCAGGAATAAAAAGCAATCAAAAATGCTACAAAGCGCGATCGCTAACTCTCGATCTCTTTTGATATCAATAATCTAGTGATGAGCTTCCATATACGCTCTCAACAAACTATTAATCTTAGTTTGATAGCCTTTTCCTTGAGATTTAAACCACTCCAATACATCACTGTCAATTCTCAAAGTTACTTGAGTCTTTTTCTTGCTTGAAGTTAAACCCTGTCGAACTACTGCCTTGGCAAATATTTCTGGAGTAATTTCAGGACAATCAGATAGATCAATATCTTCATCTGTCATCGCATCAAGACGTTTCCAATCTGTTTCAGATTTGCTCGAAATAGATTTTTTGTTCATATTTAGTTGCCTTCCTTGCAGAAATAATACGGATGTAGTCTTTACTTTCTGTATGGACAATGGCAATAACTCGCCCCTGAAGCAAACCGAAAGTCAGCGGTACTCCGCCGTAAAAGCGGTGCGACCCCGGTCGGGGAACCCGACCTAGCGGTCAGACCCCGCGACGACGACAGTCGCAAGGGCGGGAATGGGGGATAACAATTCAATTCCTGGTGTTGAACCAATAGAACCTAACAAAATACTCCCCCCTTCCCGGTGCTGACCAAGAGAGGGAACGCGCACCAAGAGACGACGGAGCCTGCGCTGACCGCATTCCGCGGTCACAAAACGTTCTTCTCCGTAATCAAATCGATCATCTTCTACAGTCACAATTGATCCGTTAAAAACCGCTGAAACATCTAAAAAATCGATGCCATGCTTGCGGAGGTTAGAAATACGCTTTGACTCATCCCAATCAAATTCCATATACAGATTGTAGCTACAATTTGTCGTTACAGTAAATCTTGATCAATCTGCCAGATCATGAATGACCTAAAACAGATCCAACAGACTTATCGCGATCGCGTTTCCTATTCAGAATTGCTCAAAGTGCGATCTCGAAGAGGTCGGCGAAGCCGCGCCTCCGGCGAGCCGCTGCCCCTTCGGGCGGGAATGGGGGCTCAAATAAAAGCGGTGCGTCCGCGCAGCGACTACCGTCAGGTCTCCCGTCGGGGTTTCCCCGACTTGGGAACGCGCACGGGGCGTACAAGCTTTTGAGGAAACCTCAAAAGACAGCCCCTTACCAAGAGACAGGATTAACTAGTGATACGAATTCATCAATCACTCTTTAGCCCCCATCCCGGAGCTACGCAAGCGCGGGCCGCGTAGCGCCTCGCTTTGCGAGACCACGAAGTGCCAGGCTTGCCTGATCGCTAATATGGACTAACCTTGAGAGTATAACGCGATCGCTAAATTATAGCCCCAAATTAGCACAGCAACTATAGTAGCTTCTTGAATTCTTTGATACTTAATCCAGCATCTTTAACTATTCCAGCCATCGTATAGGCATTGACTGGATTAGCTCTAGGGATAACAATGATACGCTCACCATTAGACATAGAAATATGTTTACCCTGTCGAATAACTTGAAAGCCTATCTTTTCAAAAGCCTTGATTGCTCTCAAATGATTGATTCCTGGAAGCTTTGGCATGATTACCCCACTTCCACATAAAAAGACTCAGTATCTTTGTTTACCTCTTCAACTGTCTCTAAATAGACTTGAATTGCATCTTTGATATTTTCTAGTGCCTCTTCCTTTGTTTTCCCTTGAGACCAACATCCTGGTAAACCTGGACACCATACTGCATATCCTTCTTCACTCTCTTGTAGCCTTACTTTATAGCGCATATTTACTTATTAAGTTAGAAATCAATAAAATTTTCCAGCGTCAACATAATTTCATAACATCCTCTGACCCAGCGATAAGCTCGTTCTGGTGAATCCTCCTTGATCCAAAGAAAAATACTTTCTATATCTGCCACCGCAGTAGGAGAGATTTCAACCTGGTAAGCCATATTTTTCCTGAAGCTGCTTCCCGGCTTCCTTTAAAGGCATACTTTACCCTTGATCGAACTCCTCAATACTCTTGCGGATACCTAACAATGGACTCAAGCAACTCGATCCTCTCAAGAAGTTGCTGATAGCTTTCAGCATCCTGAACAACTGCGGCAGCTTTGCCATTAACAGTAAGAACTATTGGTGCTTTAGTTTCTTTGAGCCTTGCGAGAAAAGCTTTAGCTCCACGCTGAAATTCTGAAAGAGGATGAATGTCACGTAGACTAAGCATTATATTTTCAATAAATTATTTAATAATTTCATGTTAAAAGTTTGAAACTATTTTGTCGAGAATAATTGCTAATACTTGATCTCGTTTCATATTCAGAATTGCTTGAAGCTTGATCGCAAATAAGGACTGATCTTCAGAGTATAGTGCGATTTCGCAAAGTGAGGCGCTGTGTGATCGCATGAGTAGCTCATCACCGAATTAGCTGTACATCAAGAGACAGCTTGAAAGATGCCCAGACACAAACTGTAATGCGGAAATATTCTACCAGTTAGAAATGCTTGAAAAATTTATAAAATCAAGACTTATTAGGGGATCAAATAAAAAATAAGCATTGATTTAATTAATTGTAAAGATTTATTAGTTTTATGAATTTGATTGACAATTTGTCATACCTTTCAATTGATAATTGATATGGCAAAGTTTTCAGATCTACCACAACGAGGAAAATATCTGATGACACAAAAAAATTTTATAAAAGAACTAGACGAATCAGGTCAAGACACAACCCCAGTCAGCCTGAGTAGACGGGACTTCCTGGCTATGGGGGCTGGAGCTGCTGCTGCCTTCGCCCTACCATCTCTAGGTAAAGACAGTACAGCCATTGCTGGCACCTGTTCAACTCAAACCTCAACAACATGCACGCCTCCGTATAATGGGTTGGTTTGTTACAACGGGTTTCCTCAGCCTTATGGTGGCTCTCTCGGGACACCAAGCAGTCCGACTGGGCTAGACATCGTACCCTACTATGGCACAGTTAATGATAAACCAGCTGTAGTAAGGCGTTCTTATAACTTAGTCGGTACCGACACGTTTACTCCACCGTGCACTGACAGTCTTGAGCCAGGAGTGCAATATTTTAAGCTTGGACCAACATTCAAGTTCAAAGCCAGCGACCCAGACCAAAATACCTTAAACCTAAAATTTACTAATAAATTACCAGCTGGTGAGGATTATATTATTCCTCCAGAGCCCCCTTCCCCGAATACTGGCGATAAGGGCGCTCCTGGCAGACCAAAGGGTTTCAATGCAGCTAACTTGCACTTCCATGGATTACACGTATCTCCCAGCAGCATAAACAGCTCGGGCGATATAGTTTGCGGTTTAGAGTCGAGGGATGCAGCAAAATCGTCCGACGATATGCTCTTTTTTATACCAGCTGGCGACGAAACTCACCATCCTTACGAAATCGTACTACCGACCTTCCACGCACCGGGAACCCACTGGTATCATGCTCACAATGACGGCTCGACGGCGCTCCATGTTGTGGATGGCACGGCAGGTGCCCTACTGATTGAAGATGAAGGAGATGCTTGTATCGACGTTGATCATGATTTACTGTGGATTGTCCAGGAGCTTGAAGGTACTGACCTAGTAACGAAAGTAGGAACGAAAGCTAAATTTGATAAAAAAACAAAAAAAGAGGTTCCAAAGGATAAGAAAGATGTTCCAACCGATCAGTTAGTTTTTAACTGTGCTCCTGTTCCCGCGAATTTGGGATTTACTGTTAACGGTGTTTACCAACCATCACTGACGATGAAGGTCAATGAGTTGCATCGCTGGCGTTTTTTGGCTGGTACTGCTACACCACGAGGCTTTATGCGGATTGTGTTGTACAAGATTCCTGACACAGCTCCTTCGGGGTGCACGTATAAGAATTCAACTGGTGGTACCTCTAATTGTTTTGTCCCTTCAGCGCCCCTTGTGCCTCCGTCAGGTAGTACAAGTGCAGAGCAGACTGATTATGCTAACAACCTCGCTGCTTTCTTGAATTCATTATCAACACCTTCGCCAAATCCGTATCGAATAAACATGAATCTGATCGCGATTGATGGGATCAGCTTTTATAGAGATCCACCGCAATCGGTATCTTGGTGGGATATGTCCCCAGCAAATCGGGCTGACTTTTTGGTTCAACTTAGTGAGAAGGGAACCTACTGGGTCGTGAAACAGCCGGTTATAACACGAGGTAATTTATTTGGGCCGGGAACAGTAACTGGAGGACCCCAAGCGACTCAGGTACTAGCTACTATCACTGTAGAGGGTGAAGTCTCCGAGAAGAAAACTATTCCAACTATTATTCCAGGGAAGTTTCCTACCTATCTCCAAACGATTACAGACGATGAGCTGCTGAAAAATCCAGACAAATCGAACTACGTCCGACCTGTCGTTTTCGCGATTGCAAAAGAAGTCAAAGGGTTGGGTTGCAAAAATTATGACAAATCTATAAAGAGTGCTATGCCAGCACCGCGAAGCTTTGTCATTAATGACCTCCCCTACAGTGGTAATAGTACTGAAGACGGTCCACGGTACACGGCACAATTGCTAGCAAACGTACCGAAGGATGAAAAAGACTCAAAGGGTAAGGTTATAGAATATCAGACTGGTAGCTTTTCGGCTCCTGAAACTAAACGAGAAACGGTGCAGGTTGTTAAGCTCAATACCTGTGAAGAGTGGATTATCTTTAACTATAGTAATTTGGTTCATCCCTTCCACATTCACGTTAATCCCTTTCTACTTATAGAGTCGTACGATCCTAACGGTAAGCTCGATCAACAAGGCATCGGTCGTTGGTGGGATGTTATTGGGATTCCTGCTGCTAAGTTCAAAAATAAGAAAACTCTTATAGAGCCTGGTTACGTCAGGATTCGCAGCCGCTTCTGGGATTACTGGGGCGAGTATGTCTTCCACTGTCATATTCTGATCCACGAAGACCTCGGCATGATGCAAAATGTATATGTTGCCAACAATCCCAGTTCGAAATACCCTGGCAATGGTCCCTTTGAACAAGTGACTACATCGCCAGATCCTAGCATCAGTCAAAACAAGGTAATCGGCACTCCTGGGTTCCCAGCAAGCTGCTATCCAACATCATATCCGACATTCCAACCGCTCGTGGATGGCAGACCAAAATATCCAGAACAGAAAGATACTTCTTGTATTGGTGGTAAAACTTGCGAACAAACTTCTACGTAACATTTAGCAAATGCCAGCAGTGAAATCCAGCTTCGCTGCTGACAGTAACACTGAGGAGAGAGGAGACAGGAAACCCTTGCAAGTCTGGCTAGTTTTTCTGAGTTTCTTGTCTGCTTCTTGTTAAGGGATTAGAAAGATAAATAAGACGAATAGGAGAAATTATGTTCATTAAAACAATTTTACGGATTGCGGCTACCTTTATATTATCCTGTCTGTTGTTCTTTAGCGCGATCGCACCTGCACAAGCGGGTAATATGCTAACAGCTGACACATTGGGAGAATCACTGAATGCAACTGCCGATTATGTCTATGATTGCTCATTTTGCGGAGGTTCGATTAACCAAATTATTGTGGGGATTGTAGATCCTGACTCCGAATCTGACCCTCTTTCCGTAGCCTGTATCGATGTTGGCATTATTAGTCCTAATCCGAAGACAGGCAATAAAATAAGCCTAGACTTAAAGGCACCTACTAAGATTGGGAGCTATGATGTTCGCTTTCGGTATGCACAGGCTTTCAACTGCGCTGATGCAGCGAGTGGCTGGTGGGCAGTAGATCAAGCTCCTCCGAAATCTGCAACAGTTGGTATTGTCAATGTTGTAGATTCAACAACTCCTCCACCCTATCGGACTCCAGACACAGGATGGTCAGGTTCTTCTACTAATTATGGTCGAGTGGAATTGAGCAATTTTGTATTTACGACTCCGACATATCAGCCTTCCAAATTTCCAATCTTAGGGTCTTCTGCCGATTAAAGATAAAGCATAGCTGTTTCATTATTTCCCTAACCCCTAAGGCATTGCGCACGAATAAGTTGTTCTTGTTTAGTAGGAAAAGCTTTCGCCATAAAGAGGAAAATAAAACAGATTGACTGATTTAGACTGAAACATTTTTAGAAAAAGGATTTTCTCATTTATATTCGGTCAGTTATTTCTGCGCGATGCCTAACCCCCAACGGTGCGCGTTCCCAAGCCAGTCCGTTGGGCGGGTTCCCCGACTTGAAGGAACTGGCGTTTGTCCAGAACACGGAGCTGGATAAACCCAGAACACGGAGCTGGATAAACCCAGAACACGGAGCTGGGTAAACAGATCGGTGCTCTGGATAAACGTCTGTCGCCGCCCTAAAGGATACAGCTCCGCACGCCCCGAAGGTAGTGCTAAAGCATACCGCTCCGCATATCCTTTAGGATAACGCGGGGTCGCACCGCTCTTTGAATATTCTTAGCCGCGTTTAAATCCCTATCTAGCTTGGTTCCACAATCAGGACAATCCCAAGCTCTCTCTTTAAGAGTTAGTTCTTGGTTGTGATATCCACAATCAAAACAGGTTTTGGAGCTAGGATAAAACCGAGCAATAAAATGAATTGTTTTCCCTTTGTTGTTGGCTACTGTTTCTAAAATTTCTAAAAAAGTTGAGAAAGATAAATCACTAACTTTTCTGCCCCATAACTTTTTCATTGCCAAAAGATTTAAATCCTCAAAAATAAGTACATCATACTCATTTGTTAACTCATGAGCTAACTTCCAAAACCAATCTCTTCGCTTGTGAGAAATTTTCTCATGCAATCTATTAAGATCGTCCTTGGCTTTGTACCAATTATTTGAGCCTTTGTTCTTCCTCGACAGATCTGCGGATGGGTTTCCCTCCGCAGGATACTGTTGTAAGAAGGGCGGGGCTTTAAACCCATGATCAGGCAAAGCCTGGCGCTGCGCGATCACGAGGGTAAAACCAAATACCTAGAAACAAACAGTTGATAAAGATTATATAAACTAAGCATTGGGGTGAATTTTGTGTTGAAAGATACATAAGTTAAGGAACGAGGAGCAAGCACTAACAAACGCACTAACAAACAAGGAAAATTACTTATTACTTATTACTTATTACTTATTACTTATTACTTGCTCCCCAATTCCTAACCATCTTTAATTATTGAATTTTGCTAATCTCCATTGAATTTTGCTAATCTCCAAGACGGGACAAAAAATTGCTCATTGAAAGGCGTACGCTCGTAGTCATCGGGAAGCTCCTTGCGTGGCGGCAGTTTTATGGGTTCGGGTGTCATATCAACATAGGGAATCTTGCTCAGAATATGACTGATACAATTGAGGCGAGCTCGTTTTTTATCATCGGCTTTGACTGTAAACCAAGGCGCTTCAGGAATATTGGTGCGGGTAAACATGGCATCTTTTGCTTGAGAATATTCCGCCCAGCGATCGCGTGATTCAAGATCCATCGGGCTGAGCTTCCAACGGCGAGCAGGATCTTTTGTGCGAGATTGGAAGCGTCGCTCTTGCTCCTCATCGCTCACTGAAAACCAATATTTCAGTAGAATTATGCCAGATCGTACCAACATCCGCTCAAATTCGGGACAGGCTTGCATGAATTCCCAATACTGTTCATCGGTACAAAAGCCCATCACTTTCTCTACTCCAGCGCGGTTATACCAACTACGGTCAAAACAGACAATTTCCCCCGCTGAGGGCAGATGAGCGACATAGCGCTGAAAATACCATTCGGTCTTTTCGCGATCGCTGGGTGTACCCAATGCCACAACTCGACAGCCTCGGGGATTGAGGGGTTCGGTAATGCGCTTGATAGTTCCACCCTTACCTGCTGCATCACGCCCTTCAAACAAAATGACAATGCGAGTGCCAGTATGCTTAACCCAATATTGCATTTTTACTAGCTCCAATTGCAGACGCGCCAGTTTTTTTTCATAAACTTTTTTCGGAACTTTAGATTTGCCTTCTGACTCAGAGATCTGATAGTACAATCTTCGTTCTGAATTTTGGAGCTGGGCTTTTTTCTGTTTCTTCTGTTTCTTGAGTTTTTTCTTATTTTTCAACTTTTTCTGATCTTTCTTTTTGATATCTAATTCTAGGAGATTATTCTTGGTATTCACTGGTTGGTTATGATTGCCGTTCATCAGTTTATTTTTCATTATGGGAACGCGCGAGTTTGACGTTTTAACTTTATAGTTTTATGTTAGAAAATAAAAATTTATAAGATCGGATTTAAGGTCGCTGAAGGCACTAAAAATATAAAAATTTGCACATCTTAAAATTCGATAATGTTCTGTTATTTTTTTTAGAAATAACTAGCAATATAAATTACTTTTAGAAATATTTTTATTTTATTCACTTCTGATGAAAAAAGCGATCGCAAGTTTAATTTTAGGATTGAGTTTGGCTATAGGCTTAAAACATCAAATAGTTTCAGCCTTGCCTTTACAAAAAATCAACGACCGCCAAGAGCATAATTTTGGTATTGATGCACAATTATGGGGCAATTTCAATAGCTCTGGGGATTTACAATCTTTAGTCACCGCAGTAGATTATAGTCTTCAATATTTAGCGACTCCCAAAGCAGCCAAGGATTATCGTCGCTATTCGGGAACGAAATTTTCCTTGGCTCGAGTACGTCGCTCTTTAGTTCGTTTTCGTCGACTACTGATAACTGCTAAATCACCGAGGGAATTACAACAAGCAGTAGAGTCAGAATTTGAATTTTATCAATCAGTAGGCAAAGATAATCAAGGTACAGTAGAGTTTACTGGCTATTTTGTCCCTACTTATCGAGCGAGTCGAGTTCCCAATGCGGAATATCGCTATCCGCTGTATCGCAAACCTACGAACTTTGATAATTGGCGTAAACCCCATCCTACAAGAGCGCAACTAGAAGGCAAAGATGGTTTACAAGGTAACAAAACTGTTTTAGCTGGCCATGAATTAGTTTGGTTACGCGATCGCATGGAGGCGTTTTTAGTACAGGTCCAGGGTTCGGCAAAATTGCAACTCACTGATGGCACTCAGATGAGTATTACCTATGGGGGCAGTACCAATTATCGCTACACTAGCATCGGCGGAGAACTGGTAAAAGATGGGATCTTTCCTAAAGAAGAATTGACTTTACCCAGGCTACTGGAATATTTCGAGTCCCATCCCCAAGCTTTAGATAAATATATTCCCCGCAATAATCGCTTTATTTTCTTCTATGAAACTGGTCCCAAATCGCCTAATGGTAGTTTAAGTGTTCCCGTTACGGCAGAGCGCTCTATTGCGACAGATAAATCTATAATGCCTCCGGGAGCCTTAGCTTTAATTCAAGCACCGATTCCTCAGGTAAGCTCTAGCGGAACCCTAGAAACTCGTTCGGTGACACGCTATGTTTTAGATCAAGATACGGGGAGTGCGATTAAAGGAGCCGGAAGAGTTGATATTTTCCTGGGTAGTGGAGATCTAGCAGGCGATCGCGCAGGATTATTAAATGGTCCAGGAAAACTTTATTATTTACTATTAAAGGAATAATAAATGTTGTACTTATAAAATTATTTTTGCTGCTTTTGAACGTAGATATCGACTAAGTTACGAATCATGGCTTGATAAGGAGCATTGTAACGTTGAGCCTCACGTTTAAAATACTCAATACTCTCCTTGGTGAATTCCATTGTTACTTTTACAGTTTTTTTC
>JASJDR010000002.1 GCA_030065615.1 Xenococcus sp. MO_188.B8
AATCACCTAAGGAACGCGCGAGTTGTGCTCGCGTCGCGATTCATGAGGGGCTGTCTTCGGAGGTTTCCTCCGAAGTTTAAACGCCCCGTCCAACCCATAAATGAGGTTGGCTTTCTCGCTCCCGTTTGCCCTGTAATCAAGAACCATTAGATAGTGAATTCAAGAAAAGCTTGCGCTCTACATATTTACTTAGTTTGTCGAAGTGTTTTCTGGCTGTTCTGGAGTTTCAGATGGTGAATTGAGGTTGAAAAATTCTTTAATTGGTTCGTTGAATATACCGCTTGCAAAAATAGGGATGGTGATTGCTAGGATACTTATAATCCATCCCAAGACAATTTTTTTCTTTGGCCTATCAGAATCACTGGATGTAGAAATATTAGAGTTATCCGACATTACTGGTGAGTTAGTAGGGTTAAAATCTCCTCCAACATCGCCAACTTGGAAGTTTTTACTGCGATTGCTTTTGTCTACTTGGCTATTATCGATTTTATCTGCTTGAATATAGTCTCCTTCAATATTTTCGTTGTAATTACCATTATTAATATTGATATCGCGATCGCCCATAATTTCATTACCTTGTTGTAATTCAAAATTTTCAATGTTATTAGTGTGAAGAGTGACTATATTAGTCAGTTCTTGATCTTTGTTTATTTTATTGTTATCTATATTTTGTCTACCAATCGTATCATCAATTAAATCCAAAACCTTAACTTGATAGAAGGGCGGTTTACCAGAACGAGCTTAAAGCACCGCCGTTCAGGGCGTTGATATAGCGGTGCCACACCCAATATATTCTTGTTGATAGGCAACTCTTTCTTTTAATTCCTGAAGCCGATAAAAATGAGCTTGGGGATTATTAGTGCATTTTGGGAAATTACAAGTAATTAGTTTATGATATTTGATTCTTTCGTAGGAATTATTTATTTTGTCAATTTCATTAAAAACAATAGTCATTAAGTTACGTTGATTATTATTACTAATCCTGATTCTTATTTTCTTTTTGATCGTAATATTAAATAACTTATGCTTAGGTACTATCTTTAGCTAAAACCATACCAATACGCTAAATACTTTTTGCATTTCGACAATTAATTTATTTAAAATACCTTTGGTATAAATTCATAACTGAAATACAGTTGTGCTCTTGTATTCCAATCATAATTTGGTAAGTTTAATAATAAAAAATCTTGAAATAATCTAAGAATCAAGAACTAGTTATTGTCCAAAGTAATCTTACTCGATAACAGTTTCTAAGGGAATCAAATTATTGTATCGCAGTTGCTATCTCTTCTAACCAGAGATTTAAATCTTCTTCGTGAAGTTGTTTGAGTTGTTTCATGACATAGCAATTCTAAATGAATTGTGAATAGCTTTCTATTATCCAACTTAAAGCTTAGAGCTAATTTACAATAAACTTCGTCTTTTAAGTTGCAAATAGCGATCCACTAACTCTTCACTAATATTGTTACAGGGTGCATCTAACACTAAAACCCCTTTTTGTTTTAAGCTAGCAAAGGCGACCTGACGTTGAGAAAGTAAGTCCAGTGCTACTGCTCGTTGATAAGTGTCCTGAAGATTATTAGTTATATTATGGGCGATCGCGTCAACTTTGGGATCACGAAGCGTGACACAAAAAGGCAAATAGCGAGGAGTTAGTTTGACCATGGCACCTAACAATTCAGCAGAAGCCGTGACATCAACAAGATCTGTAATCACAACTACTAAAGCACGACGGGTTTGTTGAGTTACTACTTTGGTTACGGCACCAAGGTAATCTGGCTCTAATAATTCTGGTTGTAAGGGAGTAAGCCGTTCGATTAATTTAGAGAGGTGAGATTGTCCTCTTTCGGGTGGTATCCAGGTAGTGACATCTCGATCAAATACGGCGACCCCAACTCGATCACCCCGACTTAACCCAGCTGATGCGAGGGATAAGGTAGCATTTAAACCCCAATCAAATCTTTTTAATCCTTGTACTTGGGCTGTCATTAGCCTTCCGCGATCGAGTAAGATAAACAGAGTTTGTTCTTTTTCTGGTTCTAATACCCTAATTAAAGGACGATTCCGACGAGCTGTAGCTTTCCAATCGATTAAACGAATATCATCCCCTTGACCATATTCTCGTAATTCAGCAAATTCTGTTCCTTGCCCAATTTTTCTAGCTTGACGCATTGCCCCAGTCTTTTCTAGAGTAAGACGAATCGAGAGCGATCGCAAACCAATTAAGTCAGGATAAACAGCAACTTTCTGTGTTGCCTTCACTTTCCAGTCGCGCCAAGCTAAGCCCCAATTGCCTAACTGACGGATACTGAGATCTCCCCATTGATATTCACCGCGACTTACAGGATGAATTGTGTAGGTGAAATCTTCTGTGGTGTTTGCAGATAGAGTTGCTGAAATAGTTGAGGTAGAAACAGGAAACTGTTGAGGATAATCGTCTTTAATCTCAATTGTCGCTGCTTGCTGAGATGTTACTCGCAGACTAACCATGTTATCTCTGCCTACAGAAAGTCTTGATAGAGGTTTTCTGGTAATTTCTACTTTGTTTTTGTTAACTCCTATACCATCTACAAAAGCGACTAATAAAATAACTAAGTCGTAGATGATTGTAATCAGAATACTAGTTTGATTGTCGAGAATAATAGCTAAGACACAAGCCAGAGGGAAGCCTAATAGTAGTAGAAGATAGCAGCGAAATGTTAGACTGATCATTAAATTTTTGCCGGCAACAACATATTAGAATAAACTTTTAATCGCGATTTGTAGATGATTTGAGGAGAATTTAGTATAGTTTTACGTCATAAATAATTTTGATTATTAGTAACACCTTTGCGAGTAATCAAATCGACATCTCGATTAAAAATTTGTTTTAATTCATCTTCCATTTATACTAAGTCAAATAGATTATTGTGGGAATTTGGCAAAAAGCCTCGATTTGCCTCATTGCTAATTCGATATTATTTAACTTCATCATTAACAAAAATGTAAATTCTTCATTTACGCGATTGCTGACAAAAAACCGAAAATCTTGGTACTAAAAACTTTTGACTTCGCCGTTAGGCAATCACAAAAAAATAGGGGTGTTCAAGACAGCCCCCACACATCAGTTATCAGTTATCAGTTGTTAGGTGGTATTTCGATCTAACTTCATCTGGAAACTAGAAGTAGTCGAACCAAGTGCATTGTATCACAAATTTCAGCTAACTGCCAAACAAACTACTCAAAGCTTTGCCCATATTGTCTGGTTGCATAGCTTCGGTGGCTGCTGTTGGCTCATAACCACAATGCACCATACAATCACGACATTTGGGATTGCCGCTACTTTTACCATAGTTATTCCAGTTGGTTTCTCCGATTAATTCTCGATAACTAGAATAATGTCCTTCATTGACCAGGTAACAGGGCTTTTGCCAGCCTAAAACACTATAACTGGGGCTCCCCCAAGGGGTACAGTCAAAATCGGCATCTCCCATTAAAAATTCTAAAAATAAAGGATTATGATTAAAATTCCATTTTTTGCGACCTAGTTTCCAAGGATTAAGAATTTCTTTAAATAAAGCTTTCGTTTGTTCTCTTTGCAGAAAATGCTCTTGATCAGGAGCTAATTCATAACTGTATCCTGGAGAGATCATCATGCCATCAAGGTTGAGGGTTTCGAGAAAATCAAAAAACTCCCGCATCTTCTGGGGATCTGCATCAGAAAAAACAGTGGTATTAGTACTCACTCGGAAGCCTTGACGTTTAGCAGCTTTAATAGCAGCGATCGCTTTTTGAAATACTCCTTTGCGATCTACACATTGATCATGTTGCTCTTCTAAGCCATCTAGATGCACGCTAAAAGTTAAATAGGGAGAAGGTTGAAACTTGTGGAGGCTTTTCTCTAGCAATAACCCATTAGTACAAAGGTAGACAAATTTTTTCCGCTCAACCAATCCTTTGACGATCTCATCTATCTGAGGATGCAGCAACGGCTCTCCTCCAGGAATAGATACGACTGGCGCACCACATTCTTCAACCGCAGCAAAGCAAGCTTCGGGACTTAAATTTTGTTGTAGAATTTCTGTTGGGTGCTGTATCTTGCCACAACCAGAACAAGCTAGGTTGCAGCGAAACAGAGGCTCTAGCATTAGTACCAAGGGGAACTTTTTTCTTCCCATCAACTTCTGAGTAACTAAATACTTGCCAACTGTTAAGGCTTGTTGTAATTGAATTCCCATAATCTAGGTTGAACTAATAATGTAAATAACTTTTTTGACGAGCGACCCGGCGGATTAAAAATCCGCCAAAGAACGTGCGAGTTGACTACTTAATCTCTGGTACTGAGAAAGATTTTATCGCTTTTATCTATCAAATTTTGATAAACACCTAGGATTATAACCAATAGTCAAACTTAAGCTGTCATGATTTGAGTTCATCAAATACACAAATCTTAAGAAAATATAAAAAAAACTGGAAAACGTCTACAATAGTGATTGGTGTTTGGAGGAAAACATTGTTTACAAGACTTGCACAACAACACCGTGAATTTGTACGGGACTTGGTGATGAATCTCCAAGCCTTAGCGATCGCCTTAGAAAACCGAGGCTATCTTGCTTCCTGCTACACCTGTGGCAGTCAGCTAAATAGTGCATCTTTCATGGTGAGCCTGGGAGAGGATCATTTAATTCGTTTCTTAGTTTCTGACTATGGGATCACCTGGACAGAAATGCGTGATGATCGCGAGTTAATGAAACTAGAAGGAGCTGAAGCGATCAATCAATTACAGGATTTAGCCGACTTACTAAAATATCAAGTCGACATAAACCAGCCATCGGTTAACAGTTATCAGTTATCAGCGCCCTAAGGGCAAGGCTGAGGGCTGACAGATACAATTCCCGTAAAAGAAGGTTAGGAACCTAAAGCCATTTAATAGTAAATATGAACTATAAGGATCAATTTTCTAAAGAGTAACCAATCCCTAATCCCCGATCCCGAACCTTTAAGATATAATTTTCTTTGCTGATAAAAGGGACTTAGGATTAGGGGAATCTATGGAAAGCAAACCTCAAGACAGTCAATTCCAATTGTCGGAAGCAAAAATTGCCGAAAAACTGCGATCGCTTCTTCATAAAGAAGGAAGTTGGGTTGACTGGGGAAAAACATGTCAGCAATTGCAAAAAGCAGGTTGCAGTCCTGAACAAATATTTGAAACTTCGGGTTTACAAGCCAGCCAACAAAATATGATTATTGTTGCCTCGCAAGTTTACGAGAGTCTTGAAAAAGAAGGAGTTGAATCAGAAGTCTTAAATTACTTTCAAGGGCCAAAATCCGACATTTTATACGAATTTCGCATTCTTAAGCATAAACAAAGAGCCGCTGCCGCCAAATTAGCCTATACCAAAAACTTCGATGTCGATGATGCCCATGAACTCATTAAAGCAGCCCGTGAAGTAGGGAGAATATCCCAACTTCCTGACGCATTTACCAGTCATCCAGGGGATATGGTAGCCTACCTCTGCTGGAAACGCGCCCGTCGCAAAAAGGACTTACAAGAGCGATCGCGTTTGATTGCTCAAGGTCTTAAATTTGCCTATTCTGTCTCTGCAAGGGAAGCGATCGAAAAACTCTTAAGTGATTTTTCGGTTGCGGCCACCCAAACAGCACCTTTATTACCAGTTTATCGTCTCGAATTAGAAGAAGAGTTACCTCGCATCATTCCCGTTGCTGGAACTTATCCCCTGACTCGCCAAGAGATTACTGCTGTATCCGTTCTCGAAATTCAAGAACCATTCCGCACGATCACCATTAACCATAATGGCACTTTTGTTCCTGTTCCAGGATGGCAAGCTATTCTCAAAGCACAAGATCCCGTAGGTTATTTTTGCCAGAGCGATCTCTTACCGAACTATCTATCGGGTAGAGCTGAGACAGTTTTAGTAATTATTGATCGCGCAGCTGTGAAATGGGATGTTAATAGTTATTTCTTAGTTGAGACCGAAAACGGCATCGCTATCCAATGGTTTGAGGAAGAACCTAAGTCGATTATTGGTCAATTAGTATTAATCATGCGAGCCAAAAATATCTTAGATGAAGGTAATATCACCGAACCTTGGCAAATGGACGATTAATTAGATTAATTAAATTATTGTATTTTGGTAGTTCTGTATTTACACCACCGATTATGACCTTGTTGCTAAAGTAAGTTGTGCCGTCATTTTGCATATTGAGCAGAACAAGTAGGATAGTATCGCTTCTAGATGCAGTCGTTCATGGGGAAGACCACGCCAGTTCCTACAACGGGGCGGGGCGTATAAACTTCTGGGGAGACCCCCGCAACGGACTGGCTTCCCAAGACCGCGCTGCATCGCTTTCTGGATAATGAAAAGGTGAAAGTATCGGAATTGGTGCAGAGTATTGCCGAACATTGCCAACGGAATGTAGCAGAACTTTATGCAATAAGAATCAGTGACAGAAGTGAAATCGACTTAGAGTCTCATATCACAATGCTAAAATAAGAGGTATTAGGAGTATTCAGTTTTTATGAAATATTGTTGCCATCTTAGACCAATAATAAAGGCAACATAAACCATATAAGCAGGTTCTTCCATCTGAGTAAAGATGAGGCCAAAAACAAAGACATTAATAACAAGCAACTTAGAGACATCATCAAAGCAAAGTTTACGCCAAACTATAGACCAAATATAGATATAAGTTCCTAATCCTAGCAAACCTAAATCTCCCCAAATACCTGCCCACCCAAATAGAGGGGAGAACATACTTGATTGATCCCCCAACCAGCTTTGGGCAACTGCCATCCAAACTTCGCCACTAACCGGATGGAAAGTAGACCCTAAAGGCTCTAATATTTCTCTGTAGTTCCCTAACATCCATCCCCCAAGTCGCCCAACAGTATGACCAGGACCAAGTCCTAACCAAATGTGTAAAAAAGAATCAAAATAGTTAGGCGCAATCTGAAATAATGCCAACTTCAATTTGGTTGCTTCGCCATCAGGACCATAAATTTCTGGTCTAGCCCAAGTGAGAAACCCACCTAAAGCTGGAATATTATGAATAGCCCAGAAGAATATAGCTCCAATCGCGATTAATGTAAAAGTGTAATAAATAAGTTTCGCAATTTGATTAAATTTAATAAAAACTAACAGCCCAGTTGACAGAAAAAAAACTAACATTACCTGCTTAGCATCAGCTATATTCATTTGCCAAAATGTTGCCATAGCAACAATTATACGCAACCAAAGAGGGTTTGTTTTTAAAGTAGTTAAGAAGTAGAGACCAAAGGTCATTGAAACTGAGGCACTAATAACATGACCAGCACCAGATTCATAAAAAACTCCTTGGACATAATCTGGGTTGATATCGCCCATTCCCAGGATATATTCTTGTATGAAGGCAAAAAAGAGATTAAATAGAGAAGCTGCTACTAGATAAATTTGTAATTCTTGATGTCTTTCTGAAGTCAGTGGAATACTAATTAGTGCTATGAGAAAAAAAAAGTTCTCTGTCAAAAGTAAAAAGTTAACAATAGCATTAATAGTACCAGCCTCATTTAAGATAGCACTAGCAAAATTTATGCTCAAAAATAATACCAAAGCCATCAATAAACTTCGTACAATGGCAATTTGTTTGAAATTATTAACTCTAGTTGTCATCAAAATCAAGATGAATACCAGAGGAACAATGCCCAGGTGCGAAATATTGACAATCGAAGGAAAGCCTAACCATGTGGTAAAAATGCGAGGAAAAAACGTCGAACAAAAAGCAAAAAATACTAAATTAGAATTAGAGATTTGCTTGCTATTACTTTGTTTTGTTGGTTGTCTTTGTCGAACTAAATTTCGATTATCCACGAAAAAATCAAAATGTTTACTTGAGTTTAATTATTAAAGGCTAAGAGCTAAATTATAAATTTCCATGAGCTGTTGGTAGTTAGTTTGGGCAGTATATTTAGCTAGAAATTCTGCTCTTGCTTCCATGCGCATTTGCCTGAGTTGTCTGGGATGTTTCAATATCCACTCCACTTTAGCTGCTAAGTCAAGTGCATCTCCAGGAGAAAAATGAACCCCAGTTCTTCGGTCTTCAACTAATTCAGCGATCGCACCTAAGTTAGCGGCAATCACGGGTGTTCCTGTAGCAAAAGCCTCAATAGCTACCCGACCAAAGGTTTCATACCATTTCGAGGGGAAAATCAAAAACATGGCCTCTCCCATAAGTTTATAAACTTCTTTCATCGGTCGGCGTCCTAGCCATTCAATCTGAGGCAGGCATTTTGTGGCTTCTACTACCTGCTCTGCCAAAGGACCATCCCCAACAATTTTGAGGGGAATTTTTTCACTCAGATGTTCCCAAGAAGCTAGCAGAACGTCCAATCCTTTCTCTACCGAAAGCCTACCTACATAAAGAGCATAACCTCCACTACCTTCTCCTATACCTGGATCGGGATGCACAAAGTTAGGCTTAACTATAATTTTTTCTTGAGGGAAACCAGCCTCAATAAATTTCAGCCGTGCAAATTTGCTTAGAGAAATGAACAAGTTGACCTGTTTAGACCAAGTCCTTATCATTCGATGCAAGGTAACCATTGCCGCTGTAGTAGCTGTTGCTTTTAAATCATTACGATAGCAGGCGTGTATGACACCAGGATAGGGAACAAAATTGCCCAAACAATCCTCACACACGCGACCATCTCGAAAAAAAAGACCATTAGGACATATCAGGCGGTAGTTACGCAGCGTCTGAATTACAGGGACGCCCTCAGCTCTAGCGGCGTAATATACTGAAGGAGAAATTAAAGGGAAAAAATTCTGGACATGGATCAGATTGCTACCATGTTGCTTTAGTTTCTGTCTGACATTCTGGTAAGCTTCTTGAGACCAAATGGTTCTTAAGGCTAAATGGACAGGATTATATTCAGAAATCTGGTCATTATTTTTCTGATACACATCAACTTGATGACCCATTTCTCTTAATAGTAATTTTTCTGATTCTGTCGACTCATCTTCTCCCCCACGAATTTTATATTGATTATGAATACTCAGGATATGCATTGTTAAATATTTTTTCTCTTTATAGTATTTAATAATTCGCTCAACTAATATCTAAGAAAGCCTTTATAAAATAAATTATCGTTTTTATATTAATTGATTAAATTTAAATGGTGGGTAAATCATATAGAATAAGTCAAATAATCAAGCTATTTTGCTCTTGACAGGTTCTGACATATAGCTATTGGCACAATGGCAGAGAATCAAACTTTAAAATTTGTTCTAAAGAAAAAAAGCTTTCTTGATTATTCTAACTTTTTATAATTAATAATATTAATTAGCTCAGATAATGATAATAATTTTCCCGATCCTAGCACTGATGGCACTGATGTCAATGACTAACAAATAGAGGCATTCGTCCATTCGAAGCCGGTAGCTCTCTTACGGAAAATTCCCTGGTTATATCATTTTGTATTTCTCGCACCTGAGTCTGGTATGCTATGCCTTTATTGCGATAAACTAAACTCATCTGGCAATCTTCGCAGATAAAAGCTGGTGCAGGACCAATGCGCTCTCGGTTTTTGTAAAGGAGTCCACTTAATACCTCTGTGCGTCCGCCATCATAGGTTCCAATAATGGTACGGTCTTTTTCTGTCTTGAGCCCCAAAATCCACAGGTCGCCCCCTTTATTGACTATATGAGGGTTGTGCTCGTAACTTTCGGTATTGATCTGCCGCATCCAAACCTTCTGGCGGTCGAAAATCAGGGGGGTTGCCACAACGTCCTCGATGAAAACCTTGCCACCAGGCACTGTGTTAATGTAGCTACCGCTGCCAAGCACTAGAGTCCTTTTAGAGGCATGCTCGATCCAGTAACTGCTTTGGTTACCATAATTACCGTCTATATCTACAGCTACTGCATCGTACTTGCCATCTTTAACGATAAACGCTGGCTTGCCAGGTACGTTAAAAACCATGCTAGCGTTGAGACCGAAGAGGCGGCGCACGTTACCACGAACTAAGATGCTTTGTTGAGATCTGTAAACTCCAGCAGGTAGATAAATGGTTTCTGCACCTGAATCGATCGCTTTCTGAATTGCGGCCCCATCGTCTTCCGTATCGTTAGGTTGAGCCCCAAACTTAGTGACATTAACCCAAGTCTTGGGGTCGCCGTAAGGAATGTTGGGGGGGTCTTCAATTGGCAATCTCAGGGATTTTGGCTGACTGGAGAACAGGCTAGAAATCTGATTGGAGACAAACTCATCGACGTTTGGCCCCTTGACCTGCTGCTTGTTGCCCGCTTGATTGTCGATCGCTTGCTTGTATCCCTTGGTCTTGATATTACGTGCAAATAACACTCCCTCGCTGTGGTTGATAATGGCGGGAGAATTGAGATCGCCGCCAGTCAGTTCGGCATCGATCAGCGCCATCAATGCCATCTTCCCATAATTTTCCACGACTGGGACGCGATTCATGCTCTTGAGGTCGCGAATCGCTAAAGTATTCCACGCATTCACAAGACCTACTTTACGTTGGTTAGCAAGCGTAATATGTTCAAAGGTCATGCTGTATTGATCGTGGGTGATAAAGATGCCAGTGTCGAACCCATCAATATAAACATTCTCAATTAGTCCCGGTCCCGGCCATGCCTTATCCATCATTAAGCCTGTATGTCCGCGCTTCTGGGGATCGCTAGAACGAATAGCTACGTTAAAAACACCGCCGCCGTTATTGGTATGAAAGCCTATCCCGATCGCACCTGGATTTCCTTTGCCAACATCGACTGTAATGTTTCGTAGGCGCTGGTTAAAGTTCTGTCCGCCATGACCAAATTCGATCTGAAGGACTTTCTTGGGACTCTTAGGATCTTGGAACCCAGGACAGTTATCCATGAGCTTGATAATGACCCCATCGCGACTTTCTCCTCTAACATCTTTCTTTTTATCTCCCCACTCTAGGGTATTGCAAACGAGGTAGGTACCGTTAGGAATATAAATAGAGCGGATTGCTCCGCCATTGTCTTTTTTATTTCGACCCAAAACTTTTCTCAATGCTTCTGTATCGTCGGCGATGCCATCACCTTTTGCACCAAAATCTCTTACGTTAACATAGCCCGAATCTGCTGGGAATTCAAACGATTCGTTTGCAACTTTATTATCACTTAAATCTTCTATATTAAAATAGCCTGAATCTGCCGGTAATTCAACCGATTTGTCTGCAACTTGGACTGATTGAGCTGGAAAGAGGAAAAAGATATGCTTAAACACTTTTACTTTATTGAGTAATATTATTAATATTGCCGAGATAAGCAAGGTAAACAAAAACTGTATTTTATTATTCATTGAGGCAAATAATTTAGTGAGAATAGTTAAAATATGGAGAACAAACAAAATTAAGGTGAAAGATTCGGTTTCTCTCACACTCGGAGGATACGCTCTCGGAATACTACAAGCAGTTCAGGTGGCTGCCTGACATAAGTACCTCAAATCCTGACTCTGTATAGATTTTGATTTTTGCGGGAAAAGCTATTGAGTTATCACCGATCTTAAAACAAAAAATTTAACCCTCTTGCTTCACGTTTTGTCCGTCAACCAGGGCTACTAAATATCTTGCATTGATGGAAGAATTACTATATCCCGTGTGCAACTTTTTTTGAGCCATTGATTATAGTAGCTTCTAGAAATAAGACTTTGCCAAAGACAAGCTGAGTACCTTATTCTTTTGTAGAAAGTTGCACACAGCTTTTACTATAGTATGCGCGATACCAATCAATAAATTTTTCCAATCCTACACCCTTTGGGAAGCGATCTCCGAGATAGAGCAACTTATTCAGGATTCAGAGCGCTGGCATGCTCTAAGTAAAAAGGAACGAAAAGATGTTTGCTGTAACTTCAATTTACATATACAAAACCAGAACTTAGAGATAATTTACCAAGATATATGATATATGTTCAAGTTAAAGTTTCGACTTATTTTTTATATTGTATACCCAAAAAACTTTCTCTTAAATTCTTAAGAAGATCTGGTTTTAATTTGACAGATAATAATAGATTTTTTCCAGATAAAGTAAGCATTTCATTGATAATTTCTATATCAATTAATTCCTCTTTAAGAGTAGATAAATTATTTGTCATCTTCAAAGAAAAGGAAATAATCGCTAGACTAAGACTTGAGAAGTTAATTAACTTTATCCAGCCAGAATAGAGTAATATATCAAGATTTAAAGTTTTTTTGCTCCTTGATATTGACCACTTTAATTTGTGAAAATCAAATCTTCCATAGGGAATTGAGAAATTGAAGTAGATAGAGTCAACTTCAAACGTTAATGAGGAATTTGACTGTTTAAGTATTGTTAGATTGGGAATTCGAGAAGTGCTACCAAATTCAAATCTGATACGCAGATCATAGGTTAGAAATCCAAATCGATGGATTCTAGACTTTGATATATAGGGATTCTCTTTGCCGATATCAGTAGAAAAATTAATAGCACCGAGAATATTTCCCTTGTCCTGTACACAGAAAAGTTGTGCAGCAGAAAAATCTTGACCATTATGTAAACAACGTAAACGAAGATAGCGTGTCTCTTCAAGTCCTCTCCAATAAGCTATGAGCGAATTTCGCTGACTCCAAAGATCGCTGTAGTTAACTGTTCCAATTGTGAATTTAGGTGTTAGATATGTGCTTAAAATTTGCGGGGGGATTCTGGAAAAAATGCAGTTAGTTATCGTTCTTGGCCGATCTGTCGCTAGGAAAAAATGTCGAAGATTAAGTGGAACTTGAAAATCATCTGGCTTTTTATCAAGTAATATAGAGTCGTTTTTTGTTTTAGTAGCATTAGAATCTGCTGTTATGTTTTTGATGAACTTGATCGTTTTAGATTTTAACAGCGGGGAGTAACTTCTACTATGAGGACCTGCCCATTGCCTAGTTGGTGCATGAAAATGATTAGAAATTTCTCGCCAAGCAAGATTATATAATTCATTGACTTTTTTTATTAAAAGCTTATTATGCGAGTAGCGTCGGTCACTAAGAATCGCTCTTAAATAATAGAAAGTTCTAAGTGTTATCAGTGAATAATTTGGACTGTTGTATTCGACAAAACAATCGCAATTTATAGCATTGATGTATATCTCATCTAAGCGATTCGAGCCATGTTGATATAAGTCTTCATCATCCAAAAGCTTTCCTACTAATAGTGTTAAACACATTCCTATTACGTAAATATTAGTGTAGTCAGGACTAATATTTCTTTGCTTGATTGCTATAGCAGCATGGTTAACTGAGGAAGTAATTGCTTTAATCAAGCCAGAATCAAGTCTTGTTCGATATGTTTCATTGAGTAAAATTTTCAGCAATCCAATACCAATAAATTCTATCCAGTTTCTATCATACTTCCAATATTCACCTGGACTTCTAAAATACGTGCTTTCTAAAAACTTTGGCCAACCTGCGTAGTTAGTGCCGTGCGAGTCCTGATTTTGAAGTTTAACTATAGTATTTATAATAGAACATACTCTTTTCGTTTGAATATTTTTATGAAGTAAAAGTAAAGCATAATATAGAGATTCACGAGTTGGATGTAACCAGATTCTACTCAGTAAAAAATTATTGTTTGTCAATAACTCTTTTGATGGCAGACATAGCAAACTCTTGTTTGCATCATAGTGTTTACTTAAGTATTCTAAGTTTTGACAAGAGTAGTATCCAAAAACCATTATATGTATTTCGAATAATAAATGAACAATAACACAGTAAATAATATATTTTTGTTATGTCATACAATACCAGCCTAAATCATGCTCAATGATTTCGTGGCGAGCTTGCTTGAGAGCAACATCATAATAGTTGTTAAGATTATCAATACCATGAATTGATTGCCTTCTGATAATAATCCTTGTGCTAAGTGGTAGCCAATAAAGCCAACTACTCCAGTAATTAGAATTTTCATAATTTTGTTTATTAATAGAAAGTGGAGAAGGTAGAAATAGTTAAGGAAGGAAAAGAAATAGGAAAAAATTAATGATTGACTCTCATAAAGCAATCAAAATACCGAAGGATTTTCAGTTTTACCGAAACCATACTCTATAAATCTTATGCTCAGGCATTTGACCTGGAGCTTTTCTAAGCTAGCTATCCACCTAGTAGAACGTCAACTTTGTTTTGAGGGATAAATTTTTCCCCATGCTCCCTCTCTTGGGCAGCATTCCCAAGCCAGTCCGTTGCGGGGGTTCCCAAGGGGCTGTCTTCTGGGGAGACCCCAGAAGTTTATACGCCCCGCCCCGTTGTAGGAACTGGCGTTTGCCCAGAACACGGAGCTGGGCTTGTCCAAATCGGTGCTCTGGATAAACGTCTGCCGCCGCCCTAAAGGATACCGCTGCCCCTTCGGGTAGAGCTTCGCAAGCGTATAACGCGGGGTCTGACCGCTGCTCCCCACTACCCTGCATACTTCTATTCCTCATTTCTATCTTGACAGACTACTAGTTTTGAATTTTCAAACAGGCTTTTTTAGTGTTAAAAGTTAGTCCTAATCAAACCGTTCACCACGCAAAACGGATTCATAGATATTTTCCAAAACTCGCGTTTGCTTTGAGCGGTCAAAATTTCCCTCCATATGGTTGCGTCCCTTGAGGCTAAAATATTGCCATAGTCGATTATCTTGTAACAATTTCAATCCATATTCAGCAAGACTTTCCCAGTCTCGTTCTGGAACGAGAAAGCCCGTTTCACCATGAATAACCGCTTCTGGAATGCCAGCATGAATTGTACTGACGACTGGAAGTGACATCGCCTGAGCTTCAAGAACTACATTGGGAAGTCCTTCAGAATCTCCTTGAGAAGCGGTGACGCTTGGTGCAGCCAACAACCAAGCCCGATTCATCCAATTTCTGACTATATCAGGGGGCTGCGTTCCCAAAAAGCGATAGCGACTTAGCAATTTAGCAGCTTGTGCTTCTAATTTAGGTTTTAGAGGACCATCGCCAATCATCACCAATTCCACATCGGGCAATTCCGATTGCACCTTAGCCATTGCCTGAATTAAATATTCGCATCCTTTCTTTTCTGCAAAGCGACCAACAAACAAGACAATAGGTTGGCGCTTAATTTCGGGTTCTGGGCGAAATAGATCGAGATCGACTCCATGGTAGTGAGAAATAATTTTTTCAGGAGGAAAACCCTGTTCGACTAGCTTATTTTTAATGAATTTCGAGACAGTAATAAACAGCCGAGTCTCCCGCTTAAGTTCTTCCTTGCGCTGGAAGTAAAGCCAATGGTTAAGAGAAGTATAACGGGATGATTCTTCGTCAATTGTGGCATCTGCACCCCGATAGTGAACGATCAGGGGAATGCGAAGCGATCGCGCCCAAGGTAGAATCAGTGCTCCACTTAGGCCAAATTGAGCGTGAATTAAAACTGGGTTAAGTTGCTGCACCTGCTGATAGAGTATGGGAGCAAAGCTAGTAAGCTTAAAAAGTTGCTCCTCGATTTTCCCGATAAAATTCTCCTGATTAACGACCAAAGTACGCTCTGGGGGTAAATCTAAACCAGAAACCCGACGAGAGCCAACATAGTAAGCAGTAAATTGCTGTAACTTTTCTGCAGGATCTCGAATAAACGTCTGGGATGGAGGAAGTAGAAGGCTATTGAAAATGACTACGGCAGGATTAATCAATTTGTTTTTTTGCTCTTGCATTAGACCTCTTGCAAAATACGAATTTCGGTCGTTTAATTGAATTTTAATAATCGCCAGATGTATTGTTATTAGGGTTTTATAGAGTTTAATAGAAATACTCTCAATTAATTATGCAAGAGGTCTATCATACTCTGAACAGTTTAAAAATTTTATGTTATAAACTATATTCGTTAGTCCTCTAGAGAAAAAATTACAGATAATGACGAATTCAACCAATATTTGTACTTGGTTTTACTCCGACTCAATAGAAGAGGAAAGCTTATATCCTCAAGTAGGGGGTAAGTCATCCTCAAAAGAATTTCAAGAAATATATCTGCGTTGTGTAATTGTTTTTTTTTCTTCTAGTCTGCGTCAAAATCCAAATGCAAATCATATACTTTTTACTAATTTAGAACTGTTTCCTGATATCGGTAATTTTAAAGCTCAAGACTTTTTAAATAAAAATGGAATTAAACTTATAACGCTACCATTAACTTATAAAACTCCAAAGTATTTTTATGGCTCTTGGCGCAATCAATTTTACTTATTTGATATTCTCAAATATCTTAGTAAAATAGATGAAAACAACCAAAAATATATTATTTTGGATTCAGATTGCGTTTGGGTGAATAGTGCCAAAAGAATTTCAGATGATTTAGATAAATATGGTATTTTAGGTTATCGTATGGATCGTAGATCTACGAATGATTTGAGCGGTAAAGATTTAAAAGAAATATATAAAGAACTAAGTAATCATGAGATGAAACAAATCCCTTACTACTTTGGTGGAGAATGGATTGCGGCCTGTGGAAATTTTATCAAAATCATATCAAAAGAAGTAGATCCAGTTTGGAATAACTGTTTGAAAAGATTTAATGAGAACAAACCAAAACTTCTGGAGGAAGCATATGTACTTAGTTATATTTACCATAAGTTAGGTTTTGAAGAAGCAACTGCAAATTCATACATTAGAAGGATTTGGGGATTAAATTATTCACCTAGCGGTGAGCCTAGTGAAATAGTAACTGCAGAGCAAGCCTTGGAACTGACAATTTGGCACTTACCTGGACAGAAAAAATATGGTTTTAAAAGACTTTTTGGCCAAGTCATTAAACCTAATTCAAAATTTTGGTCATTAGACTTAGAAAATGAATTTAAACATTATTTAGGATGTTTTATGGGTATTCCTAAGTCAAGTTTGATACAAAAAATCTATAATAAGAAACAAAAATATCAAGAAAAAATATTACGTAAGCTAAATAAAAATTATACTTTAGGAAAAATAAATTAGGTACGGCTATGTACTGCTCAACTTTGTCTTTACCCTCTGGGTCAGCAACCATAACCTAGCGAATCAGCATTGGTTTTTGTAATTAGATAAACTACAAAACGATTACGCTAGATACGCCCGGTGTAATCTGTTGGAAGGTCTCCTTGTAAAATGACTTCATAAATTTCTTCTAAAACTTTTTGAAATATTCATTTTTAGATCTAGTTTTGGGAGATAATTTTTGTCTCCAGACGCGGGGTAATGAATAGGAGGGGTTGGCGACAAATGCAATAGTTAAATACAAGGCGGCTTGCACATAATTTTGTTCAGCAAAACAATACCTCCGCTTTTCTGTACCAAAATTGACCCATTGTGCGTATGTGTCTAGCCAATGCAGACATCATTGGTTGATGAGAATCATACTCTTATAGAAATAGGCTTAATAGGGGTTCCTATTTACCAGCTAATTTAGCTCTGTGGCGCTGAACAACATACCTCGTTACTTTTTTCTGCCAGTAAAATTTCTGCATTGACTGGCTTGTAGAGTATAAGCGGTAAAGTAGAAATGGTTCTGGAACTACCAGAATTGGACTTTATAATTAATATTTAATATCAGATGTAGCTATTTTGACTTTATTAGCAATTGTTTTAAGCATTAATCCTCCTAATATTGAAAAGCTCAACTTGCTGTTAACATTAACTATGTATTATTTGATAATAATTTCTTGATATAATTTAGCCAAACTCTGACATTTGCTTTCCCAGTTGTATAAGTCTTTAATTCTTTGTTGGGCTGATTGTCCAATACTCATCCATGTGTTTCGTTCTTTGACTAAACGAATCATTGTTAAAGCTAGCTCATTCACTACCTGTTCAGGATTATGAACAGACACTTTGAAGCCTGTCTCCTCTGTTACCAATATGCTGGGTCCTCCTAAATTTAAACAAATGACGGGGCGACCTGCTGCCATTGCTTCTAGACAAACTAGTCCTCCGGATTCGTGTAAACTTGGATGAATCAACGCAAGACATTCTGCGAGTTTTTGTAATGTCTCTTTTCTAGAAAGTTTGTTCCAGAATTTGACTCGGTGGTCAATGCCCAATTCTTCTGCAAGAGATTCTAGCCGCGATCGCTCTGGTCCATCTCCCACAATCCAATATTCGGCATTATCGGGCAAATCTGCTTGAGCAAAAGCTCTTAATCCCAAATTAAATCCTTTCCAGTGCAGGAGGCGACCCACACTAATAAATCGAACTGCATTCGGTTCCGACTGTCCATATTTGGCAAGTTGAGCGATCTCTTGCTCAGATAATCCTAACTGAGAGACAACCTGAATATTTTCTGCACCTAATTTTCGTAGTCGTTCGGCTGTATCTTCTGTTGTAGCCCTAGCGAAAACACTCCGCCTAGCGGTTAGCCGCACAAATGGATCGAGTTCTCCCAACCTACGAGCTAAGTTTCTGAAAATCTCATAAACTTTTCCTCGCAAACTAAAATCTGGCCAAAAGGTTTTGGGCGCTGATTCTCCGCCCCCCACCGGACCCCAAATGAAGGGAATAGGAAGCAATGAAAGAAAACTAGGAGATGAATATCTAACATAGGTTACATGATGCACGAGGTCGAAACCGACTTTCTGATGTAGCTGGCGGGCAGAAAAATAAGCTTGAATTTGCCAAACATAATAGTGGAGATATACTATCTGCTGCTTGAGATTTAATTTCACCAACCACTTAGGCGTATCGCAATAGATAAAATTCAATCCAGGAATCGAATTTTTATTTAGTTCAACTTCAATATAGGGACGATTATTTTCCCTAGTAATTACCCAGATTTTATGATGTTTCGCTAACTCCCGAGCAACTTGCCAACCCACCCCTGGTTCAGAACCTTCACCCGGTCTGCAAGCATAGGCAGACAGAAGAACTTTCAGGTTACTACTCACTTGATTTTGCCTCCAAAACAAAAGATGTTACTTTTGCTAGAAACTTGGCTGCAGCTTCTGGAGTATATTGATCCATCAAATGCTGTGATTTCTTTCCCATAGCGATCGCTAACTCCGGTTTGCCAATAAAACGACCCATCAATTCTGCAAGTTTTTCCGGTTCATTGGGGTCAAAACTATAACCATTTTCCCCTTCAACTACTAGCTCTGATGCACCAGCCCATTTTGAACAAAGTACTGGTTTGCCCAAAACCATGGCTTCTAGTACCACCACACCCCAAGTATCTTCTAGAGTAGGCAACACAAATACGTCAGCCATACCAAAATACTTTCCTAACTCACCGTAGTCTACTCTTCCCGCCCACTTTATGCAATTTGTCAAGTTATTTTTTTGACTGAATTCTTCTAATTCCTGGCGTTGGGAACCATCACCCACAACTAACAATGTATAGGAGTGTTCATACCCCTGTTTTGTTAGTATTGCACAGGCTTCTAGTAACAAATTCAACCCTTTTCTAGGGTTAACACTTCCGACAAACAGGAAAACAGGTTTTTTGTCTTGGGAAAATACTTGTTCCGTTACATTTCCCCCTGACATGGAGTTTGCTGCAGGAACTTCATAGGGTTGCACAAAAACATGATTTTCTTTGGCGTTCAGGATTTCTGTAAGATAGGCTTGACCAGCATGACTGTTGGTGATGCAGGCGTCTGATGCTTTCACCATTAATCGCCGCATAGCTATACGCAATACTGAGTTACGATAGTCTACGCTGGGGGAACTACCTTCGTAAGCAATGACGACTCGCCATTTACCCAGAGGTTTAAAGAGCAGCGTTAGGATGGTCCAAATTCCAAAAGAATTGGAAAAGATAACCTGAGGCTTAAACTTTAGCAACCGACCGACAATACTCAAGGGTAGGTAAGTAAAGTTATTGCCGTAGCCCGTTAATGCTTTGGTTATTGGTATAACCTTTCTTTTTCCGACTATTTCAACTTTGACCGAGTCTTCAAACCCTGGGGCAAATCCATGCCAACGGCTAGTGAATATAGTGGTCTGGGGAAAAAGTTTGGTCAAATGACTTATGGTAGGTTGCCAGTAATAAAAGGCTGACGTCAGAAGCCAGCCGATGCGGGGACTATTCATCACTAGAATATTTATTGTAGTAGTAGTTAATAAGAGATAAGAATTCAGTGAAATTTTTCGCTATTATTAATCTATTAAGTAGTAAAAAAATTAATTACATAAAAAACTACACTGTAAGCCAGTTATAGAAACAAACCTTTGTGTAAATAAATCTGTCCAGGTACTTATAAATGAGCAATCATCAATCAACATCCATAATATTTTTTCTAACCTCACTGCGAGGATAGCGAGGATATGTTGGTAAGAAAAATAGCTCTTTTTAAACTTTACTGGAATTAGGACTACCCCTGTTAAGGTGACCAAATGTACTATCTTGAACTTATGGGAATTTCAAGGCGCGAGCGCTAAAAATCAAAAATTACTTTTTGAACTATCTCATATTCTTTTGAGAGAAGTGTTCATTTAAAAATTATTTGAAAGGCGCGATAATAAAAACTTTTCGCGCCACTTTTATAAATTTTAGTTCCAGATAGTTTGATTTTGTATATTTTTTCCTAAATCCTTTGACAGATCAGCCTTTTACCCCAATTCAACAATATAAGTTCGGTAGAGCCTTACTTGTATTCCTTATCAGGTTTTAGGATGTATCGAATCTGTTGGGCATGAAATAAATGGCAAAGTCTTCTTTCGTAGAAGTTCTGCCAATGTATATTTCTATTCACTAAATTGGTCAAACAACGTGCCAGCAATTTATCGCATATACTTGAACGATGGAATTCAATATTGATAGATTCAATGTGGAAGCGCACATCAGAATAAAAAGACGGAATATTTTTACGTATATTAGGCAGTTTATCTAGTGCGACAAAATAGTACATTCTAATACCACCGCTACCAAGATCAAGTTTGATCGGTTTTTTTTGTTTAATATTCTGTTCTAGCTGAGGATTAATTATTCGCATTGTCTTAATAAATAGATTATTTTCTGATATAGCATTACTAAATTATTTATGAGAAAAATAGTGAAAAGCAGCCCTGAACTTTATTTCTAAGTTTTCTAATACTGAAGATTGGGACAAATAGTCATCAATCAATTTTTCAAGATTTAAGTCAGCAGAGCCAGGCTTCCAAAAATTACAAAGCCCATAGCTAAAGTTTTTATTAGCGCATTTCCTTAGTCTTGGTGATTTTTGCCTCATCCAGGAAGCTTGTTCTAATTTAATTTGAGGACTTGCTTTATAGCGTGCATTATTCCCATGTATTCTCATTGTTGAGAGAGGCAGATTGAGAAAAAATCCTTTTTCGGAAGCAAGGGCCATAACTCGCAAACAAGTATCGGGTGATTGAGTTACAGCTTCAGGTAAAGGGAGAATTGACTGTAGAAGTGAACGCCGTAAGCAAATACCAGAAGTAGGAGGACCCCAATTAGGATGTTTCGCTTGGGAAATTATTTGGTGTCTCCAATCAATTTCATTGTGAGAATTTTGAGGTGCTGGTGGATAGTAGCATAAAAAATTATTTTTATAGTCAATATACTGCAAAGGATGAAAACACCAACCAATGTCTAAATTGCGTTGAAATACATCAACAACTTGCAATACTTTCTGAGGAAGAAAAGTGTCATCAGAATCAAGAAAACAAATAATATCTCCTTTACTTACCCTAAAAGCTGCGTTAATTGCTGAAGATTGTCCTCCATTATCCTTGAGAATTGGAATAATATTGTTTTTATAGCTCTTGATAATATTTGGTGAACTATCAGTTGAGCCATCATCAACTACAATTATTTCAGTATGATCATAGCTTTGATTGATAGCGCTATCTATAGCTCGAGGCAAAAATTGCTCATAATTGTATGACGTGACAATTATACTTACTAGAGGTGGAAAATTTTCTATCATTATCAAAAAAGATATGGTTAATTTTGCTTGATGATTGTAATTTGGATAGTGAAGGGAATAATAAATTAATTCAGCTAACCAGGTTAAGATTAATAGTCAATTCATCGAATAAAAAAATTAGGATGTACAGTGTGAAGCAACTGATTGACTATCTTATGCACGGGTTTTATTTGAATTAAAGATGAGTTTAGGAGAAGATTTTCAGGAATTAAAGCTATTGAAAGTTTTGAAGTAATCGTTTGAAGATAGTTGGCGCAAATTGAGAAGCTGAATTTTGGTCGGTAAACTTCTGCATTTTGACCAAATCTTTATCTGAGAAGATAGAGCTTAGTATTTTTTCAATTCCCAAAGCGATCACTCTTGGATCGGTCGAATCTACCGTAAGTCCTAAATGATATTGCTTAACTAATTCCCCCATGAGACCGTAGTCTGAACTCAATACTGGCTTTTGCTTGGCTGCTGCCAGATTAAGAATGCCGCTCATACCAACATGGCGTTGATATAGAGCTAGTATAAAATCAGAAACCTCAAAATAGGCTTGGACAAGTTCTTCAGGAAGAAACTCATATTTGCGATAGATCTCAATAGGATATCGACTAGTTAACCTTGCAATTCGACTTTCGATTCGATATTGATGCTCTTCAGAAGTTTCTCCGATTAAGGCAATAGCAATTGTGCTACAGATTTCTTCAGGTAAAAAAGGAATAGAGTCTAAAAGTTGATATATTCCCTTGCGATCAGTTAAAGCACCAAAAAGCAGAAATAATTTTCGATTAGAATCAATATTTAAAGAATCTTTCACTTGGTTGAGTTGGTCTTGAGAATATTGATGGACTTGAACTGGATCGGGTAAATAGAGCAGTTTCGGATTTTCTAGCTTTTGCTTTAAGTATTTAACAACAAAGGGATCTATAGTAAATAAAGTTCTTAATTTAGAGTTACTAAGAACTAGATTGAGAAGCATCTTTTCCCACCTAACCTGAATATCACTATAGCCAGCAGGTAGGTGGGCAAAAAATTTATAGTGAAATTTAGGTCTAAAATAAATACCAGAAACGGGGCAAGGAGGATTTAGCCGAAGTGCTAGTGGATATTGATAGGTGTCATAGTACATCAATAGAGCGTGATCGATCTTTAGTCGTTTTGCGTAACGGCAAAAGATAAACCACTCTTGAAAATTACGTAAATTACGATTTAGACTATTATTACGAGGTTTTAGACTGTCTTCTTCTTCTTGACTGATAGGAAAAAACTGAATATTTTCAGGGTCTAATTGTTGGCCAAGTTGAACAACATCCGCATGTTCGAGCAAAAAACGAGGGGATACGAGTACGATGATTTGTCCTGAAAGCTTTTTTTGATGCCAATAATTTAATAAATATTGGATATACTCAGGATGATGACCATAAATTGAAAGATCGAAAAGCATTAGGCGATCAATAGAGACAGACTTCTCTAATACTTTTCGAAGCTTAGAGTGCAGATTATACATAATCATCTTGTATGGCCTTTTTTAGGCTGTAATAATTTCTTGATAAAGAGATAAATAACGTTTGGCTTGTAAATCCAAATTGAATTCCTTTTTTGCTTTGTCGCGAGCTTGAATATTTAGTTGCTGGTGTCTTTCTTTATCTTCTAATATCCAAGAAATTCCCCTAGCTAAATCTTGAGTTTCATAAGGTTCAGCTAAATAACCATTTTGTTGGTGGTCTACAATATCTCTAAGTCCAGTAGTATTAAAAGCCACTACTGGAGTTCCACAAGCCAATGATTCAGAAGCAGTTTGTCCGAAAGCTTCCTGCATTGACGGTACTACCATTACGTCAGCAGCAGAATAAACTAGTGCCAGTGAAATGTTATCAAAAAATTGACCCAGATAATGAACTGGGAATTCTAGATTAATTGGTTTTTGAGGAGCTGTCGCACCAAAAATTACTAAATCTAAATCTTGGGATTTGGTTTGTTGTAAAAGTCTTTTTATGGCTGGTTGTAAAAATTGCAACCCTTTTCTACTATCGCCTGTAGTTCCTGGAGATGCCCCAAATAAAACTAGTTTTTTATTTAGTGGTAAATTAAAAAGTTGACGAGCAGTTATTTTAGAGACTGGTTTATACTTGGCTAAATCTAAACCGTGAGGAATCACCTCAATGGGAAAAGATTTAAACAAAGAACTACTTTTGGCTTGTTCAGCTAACCAATGACTAGGACTAACAATGGTTAAATTTAAATTTTGCCAAGCTTTAGCCTTGCGCTGCCATACCCAATGGGATAAATCACTACTAAGGTTACGTTTGAATAGGGGGCATTTTCCACAAGCCTTTTGAAAGCGATCGCAATCTTGAGTGTAATGACAACCACCCGTAAAAGGCCACATATCATGAAGAGTCCAAACTAGTGGTTTGTTCAATTTAGCTAATGTTTCTATTTGGACAAAACCATTACAAATCCAGTGAAGATTAACTAGATCGGGATTGAGTTGTTTGACTTTTGCTGCGATCGCGTCGGAAAACCACTGGGCTGAAAACATACCGCGATCTCTTTTCTGATGAAGTTTTAAAGGTAGTCCATTTGCGCTCGGTCCTAACTTGGTTAAGATATCCTGTTTGGCGATTACAGTTTTATCCAAACTATCTTTGGCTCGAACTAACATTTGCGAATCTACACCAATAGTTTGCAACCCCTGATGTAGCCGATAAGCAGCACGAGCAGCACCCCCTTCAAGATCTGATGTGCTGAGATGTAAAACTTTCACTTGTTGTTAAATTTGACTTCGTTTTTCTTTTTTAATCCGTCTGATGATGGTGGTTTCGAGCTATTTTTACTGTTCAATCCCAAGCTCTTCTCTAACTCCGCTATTCTCCTTCGGAGTTCTCGGTTCTATTTTTCTAAACTTGCTATTTTTTGGACTGATTTGATTCTGAGCCAACACACAAGTCTCTTTTTTTTTAAACTATTTATTAAGGACTATTTCCTGGTAAGTGCCAGACTTGACAGTACGTCCGTCTTCAATTACGTGTATGTGATCGCAATGTTCGATGGTTGAAAGGCGATGGGCAATAATGATGATGGTTTTTGTGCTACCGAGTGATTTAATTGCTTCAGTGACTAAACCTTCTGTTTCATTGTCGAGGGCAGCCGTAGCTTCATCAAATACCAAAATTTCTCGTTCATGATAAATTGCTCTGGCAATTCCCACCCGCTGACGCTGACCCCCAGATAACATCACACCACGTTCTCCAATAGTGGTTTGCAATCCCTGAGGAAGTTGTTTGACCATTTCTGATAACTGAGCAGCCTCTAATGCTCGACGAACTCGGTCAGGGTCAATCAATGAGTCGGGAACTCCGAAGGCAATATTGCGTTCCAACGTGTCATCAATCAGAAAAATTGACTGCGGAACGTAACCCACCAGATTCTGCCAGGAACGCAGATTCTGATATATCGAGTTCCCATCGACCTTGATATCTCCACTTTGTGGTATTAATAGTCCCAGAATGACATCTACCAGAGTAGTTTTGCCAGCTCCAGATTTACCAATAAGGCCAATTGATTCTCCTTTATTAACTTCCAGAGAAAGCCCTTGAAGCGCATTGCTGCTAGCATTGGGATATCGATAAGTCACATTCTCTAAAACAATCTGACGGGAGAATGTTAGACTTTCTTGTGAAACGTCAAGTTTGTTAGATAAGTTGTACGAGTAGTGGGGAGGGCTGAACGACTCTGTCTGTTCCAACACCTTTAAGTCATAGTAAATCTGATCTAATGTATGAGCATAATACTGTAATGAATTATTCATTTTAATCATTTGACTCGTGATCGGCAGTAGACGGATTGAGGCAAGAGTAAATACTCCGAGTACCGCCGTTAAATTTTGAGGTTCTCCCTCATTGGTGAAGAGAAGTATAAATGTTAAGATAATTAGAAATGTAATCATAAAAGCTTCGAGCGCATAGCGAGGAAGATTTGAAAAACTCGCTGCCAGGGATGCATTTCTGCCAAAGGCTTTAGCATATTCTTGAAGTTGCTGCTCAAAGTAGGATTCGCAGCCAATTACTTTAGTTTCTTTGAGTCCACCCAGACCATGATTGATCTGACGATGCATCCCAATGCGGGACTGGTAAACATTCTTGCCCCAACTCCTGGGTCGATCATTAATGAATTTTATGATGGCAATCCCCAGTATTAAAAGACCTGCAATAACAATAGTAGCTAGTGCGTTAGTTAAAATTAACAGCCCTACTAATAGCATAGCCACAAAGCTGTTAGATATAAATGTTAACAGAGGCATAACAATGTTATTGGCACAAGTAGAGGTTCCATCAATAATATTTTGCACAATAATGCTACTATTCTTTTCTAAATGATAAGTATAGGGGGCATGCAAGTATGCTTTCATTAACCTGTTAGCCAATTCGCCCTGCAATTTAAATCCAAATTCAAAAATATACTTTTGATTACTGAAATTAAGAAAAGCTTTGATGAAAAAACTGATAATTAGGAGCAGACCCAGTAGCACCAGAAAACTACTTTCAGATCTTAGGTGGAGTCCTTTATAAACACTATATAGTACTCTATTTTGGGTTATTACTTTAGTATTAGTAGCCAGGCTCATGAAAGGAGCAATCATCCCAATTCCAATGACTTCGAACAAAGAAGTAGATAGGAATAAAGCTATCATCTTCAGGAGTACTTTGTAATTACCCTCTAAAAGGTATTCAATTTTTTTGAACCATTTAATTGAAAGTATTTTCAATTTTTTATCCTCATGAACGAATTTAAAAACAACCAACTACCCAATGTAAAACTTTAGTATCGCTGTGCGAAAGTCAAAAGTAAATTCGGACGTTCAATATTCTGAAGTCTCCCAAGAATTAAGTCTTTTAAAGCCCAAAAGCTTTTTAGAGCAAAGATTACAAGAATTTTGAGCATGTGCTTTATTTATCCTCATTCCCACTATGTACATAGACAGCTTATGAGCAAGTTAATTCAAGTACTTATTCGTTGTCTTGAATTGAGGAATGCTCTATTGCTTTGTCAATAAAAACTTTCATTTTGTCAGCTAGTAGCTGTGATTGCATTATCGAAGTGTGATGTCCAGGAATCTCATAAACTGTTACTCCCTGTTTGGCTATTGTGCTCCAACCCAGCTGAGGATCGAGTAAATATCCTGGAGGGGACTCACTTGCCCTAAAAAGAATAATATGACCTGAATAAGGCTTAATCTCATATTTTTCATGAGCCATGGCATAGTTTTTTTCCATCTGAAGCATTTTGTATGCCAAAGAATTTTCAACACTTTTTAATTGAGCGAATGGACTGAAGAAACTCCAAGAAGATCGTTCTATAATCAAATCGCTTATTCGATCACAACAATTATTAAATTGATGGAAAAAAGACGCTGATGAGGAATAATTTAAGTCATTCTTGTTGTTGCTTAATCCTTTTGGCACTTCTTTTTTTGACGGTTTATTTTGTCGACCAAAAACTTCAAGTAACTTAAACGATTGTAGAATAGTTTCTGATGGTTTTTGTTTAATAATTTTACCAATAACTCGAGGAGTAATATAGCGAAAACCATAATATAGTGAGGACATTAAACGAGGAAAAGAGGATAATAATTTACGACTATTGGGTCCATAACTATCAAACATGGCTAACAATGCTACTTCTTCTCCTTGAGCAGTAATTTGTTGTGCCATCTCCAAAGCTATTTCGCCTCCATTAGATAAGCCTGCTAGCAAGTATGGGCCCTGAGGTTGTATTTTTTTGATTTCCTGAATGTAATCAGATGCTATACTCTCAATTCTATACTTTAATGGTGTGTCGGTAATCAAGCCTCTTGCTTGTAATGCATAAACTGGCTGATTTGAATCTAATTTTGTAGCTAGGTCTTTATATATGAGAACATTAAACCCCCCTCCATGAAGGCAAAATAGTGGAGTTTTAGAGCCACCTGACTTAATTTCAACTAAAGGCGACCAAGCTACACTATCACAATCATTATGTAGTAAATTGGCTATTCCTTTGATTGTTGGAGCTTTCAAAAGAGTGGATAGGGGAAGGTTTTTACCAAAGCTTTGCTCAATTTGATTAAATAAACGTACGGCTAACAGCGAATGTCCACCAAGTTCAAAGAAATTGTCATCAATACTAATTGAATCTACTTGAAATAATTCTGACCAAATTTTAGCCAACTGCTTTTCTATTTCTGTTTGAGGTAAAACAAATGAAGATTTATGAGTTTGCTGAATAAATTGATCTGGTGATTTTATATCGATATTTTCTGGAAGAATTATTTCCGAGATTAATTGCTCCGAATTGTTGACAGCTTGTTCGACCAAGTTCTTCAGATTAACTGCAATTCGTCTGACTATAATATAGTCAAACAACTGTTTTTTATATTCTAATTTTCCTCCTATAGAACTCCGACCATCATCAGTAAGATCTAAACTCAGCTCCATGCGAGTAAATCCTAAGTCAATGGGAAAATCTTGAATTTCTAGACCTGGAAGCTCTAGATTTTGAGCTGCGCTACTATCTCTTACTAAAAGCAAAACTTGGAATTGAGGAACTTCTAAAATATTAGACAAAGATTGAAACGGAATATCTTGATTTATAAAGGCATCAAGAGTTGTTTCTCGAACTCGCTTAAATAGATCACAGATACGTAGATCGTCGCTAAAATTTGTCTTCAGCAGGAGATTATTAGAAAAATTTCCTACTCGTTTTTCTATCTGAGCATGATTACGGATAGATGTGAGAGTACCTAGACAGATCTCTTCTTCTGGAGTACATCGATAAAGTACAGTTTGGAATAAGGCTACTAGAGCCATAAATACTGTAATTCCTTGACTCTTGCAGAGTTCTCGAAATTCCTCGGACAAACTTGGAGAAAGCTGAAATTCTTCATAAGACCCATCGAAGTTTGGGGAATTAATTTTGCTAGTAGTCGGCAAAGATAAGCGAATAGGTGAGCCACTTAATTTCTGTTGCCAATATTTTTGTTGAGAGACAAAGGCTGCTTCTGTACACAATTGTCGCCGCCATACTGCATAATCAGAATACTGGATTCTAGACTGAGATTTTGAAATTAATTTAGCTGAAGATATAGCTCGATAATGTTCGGCTAATTCTTGCAACAGAAACCTAAATGACAAACCATCTGTCGCTAACTGGTGGGAGACTAACAGCAAAATATAGTCTTGATCTCCAAGATCATAAATGCGTGAACGTAACAGACTATCTCGAGCAAAATCAAATGGCTGCCGAGAAAATTCTGTTGCTTGCTGTTTAGCTTGATGCCAACGTTTTTCTTTTGGTAGTTGACTGAGATCGATAACTTCTAACTTTATGTCACAAGCTGGTGCGATCATTGGCTCAATGCGATCGCCATTGGATGTGTATATTGTACGCAAGACTTCGTTCTGCTGAATCAGGACGTTCAGGCTTTGCTCAAAAATCTTGACATTTAGCTTCCCTTGGAGGTGGAATGCTTGCGGAACATTGTCAACAGGCAAATCAGGTGTTAACTGAGCAATATGCCAAATTCTCTCTTGAGCAGAAGAAAGAGGTATATTTACTGTTTTTTCTCTTTTAGGTATTGGTAGTTGAAATAAATCTAAACCTTGCTTTTTTAGCAGTATTTCAAACAGCTGGCGATAGGAAATATCGAGTTCTGCTAGCTGCTCGAAAAAATCATATGAATTAATAAGAGTATTCATAAGTTAGTTAATATTAGTAATTGAAAAGTAATATAAGCAAAATAAGCGTTTGCAAAACTAAAGTTAAGCAGCAATTAAGGGTCTAATTTTATCAGCAATTTTCTGACTTTCTTGGTCTGGGGCAATGAGTTCAATTTGATCGTAACTTCGAATCCCTACACCTAATTCTCCTGCTCGGCGAATTTGTTCTAAATTCCAAAGGGAACCTTGAGAAATTTTCCTTGTGGTACCTAAAGAGCGCAAGATTCCCAATGCGACAATATCAATAGCTACTCGATCTGTTCCAGCAAGCATTACATTAGCTGACACTCTCTTGCCAGAAGCTGGGCCACCATCGACAAAAGCTTCAACCCCATCCATTACAATTAACCTGGGTTGGTAAACTGCATTAACTTCTGCAATCATCTTCTGCATGTGGGGGGAAGTATGTAAATCTTGCATCATATAGTTGAATTTATCTCCAGGAACTTTTTTGGCAATCATGCCTATAGTATTTTTTAAGGCAAGGGTGTAGAGTGCTCCTCCATGGGTTTTCAAGCATCCTGTCGTAACAACTGCTTCTGCGTCGAGAATAGGGCGAGCAAAAGCAAATCCTTGTTTCCAATGAGTTCCTTCTGACGCAAAATATTGCCATTGATCGATTGGCAGATCGTCAAAAACGACGGTCATAAATTTGTATTTATCCGCTAAGTCAAAAACTCCTTTGCTTTGCATGACATCCCGAGTATTTGCCATCCCAGAGCGATCTCCAACGGTGATCGTTCGTGCACCAGCATTTTGCAATTCTTGAACTAAAGCTTCGAGTAACTGAGGATCGGTTGCACCAGGAGCAGGATCTGCTGTATTAAAATTTGGTTTGAGAAATACAGATTTGCCCTTAATACCATCTGGTTGAAGCAGTTCAAAAATTCGGTGTGTTCCGTATACGCGATCGCTTGTATGAACAAGAACAACTTTACTAACTCCAGTAGGTTGAGCTAGTGGTAAAAGTTTACGAGACTCTGCTTTTGCCCGAGCAGCTGCTCGGGATAATTTCAGATAATTAAAAACTGGCGGTAAAATAGCTGCTCCTGTAGCCAGACCAGTCCATTGGAGTATTTTTCGTCTATGCATATTATTGCTCTTGAAGTTGAGAATAAGCTTTAAGCAGTTCCTTGGCTTTTTGTGGAGCAAGAGACTTGATTCTTGATAATAACTCGCTGGCTGTTTTTTCAGGAGTTAGACCTGACATTGTCTCTACATTAGCTATGCTCGACCTAGTAGGGTCGATAAAGCCACCTAAAGTAGAGTGAATCAGAATATGGGTATCTTTTAGCTTGAACCAAGAACGAATTTTGTCAAAGTCAATGCTGCCAACCTGACACAGACCGATATCATAAGTTGGTCCGAAAATTTCAAGCTGATGAGCCATAATTCCTGATTCGAGGGTTACAAAATGAATAGCGCGATCACCATATCCGGGACCAATTGCGTCAAGATCGGCAATAAAAAAGATGGAAAAGGCACACTCATCAAACATAGGTGTATTGATGAATGGAATATGAATACTTCGGTCTAGATCGACATTCGGTGTCAATGTTATTAATTGATGCTCCTCAGGGTGATAGTAATACACTCCTGCAGGAATCTGCTCAATGCGTCCAGGCTTGACATGCAGATAAACTTGGGTGGGATTAAGACCTCCTGGAGAAGGGTAGAGGAACTTAGGTTGATTATCAATTTTAATTTGAGCTAGACAACTCAAAAACTGGCTAAACTTGGCAAATGAAATTGGCTCCAACAGAAACTTACGGTAGCTTCTGCGAGACATATATCTTTGCTTCAGTTCATCATCTAGAACCAAGGGAGGAAGAGAAATAACCTGTTCTTCAGTCAGATCGCGCCGCACACCTGGGCGTGACTTTTTAAATGCCTCTCGCTCAATGGGATCGAGAATAACAGTATAATTCTCCAAAACAGCATGATGGCTTAGAAAACCAGCATCTGAAAGCTTTTCATTAAAACTTACAGCTGGCAGAGCGCGACTTTCATAATAGTTAACTAAGGCTTGAATTGATTGCAGACGAAATAGCTCATCAATACGAGGACGACTCTGAAATTCTTCTTCAAGCTGATTTCCTATCCTCACCATGTCAAGAGAATTGGCACCTAGGCTGAGTAAATTATCTTCTACCTCAGGGTTATCAATTTGTAAAACTTCAGCCACAATGCAGGTGATCTTCATTTGTAGTTCTGAAAGTTGCTGTTGCTTTTTATCATGACTGGGTTTGACTTGTTTTTGACTGGGAATAGGTAAAGCTCGGCGATCAACTTTGCCATTCCGCGTCAGGGGAAACTGCATCATCGGCACTATATAGGCAGGAACCATATGGTCTGGCAAGCGATCCTGTAAAAATGCCCGCAGTTCATCTGGACATAGTTCCTGTCCTTTGGCGGCAATAACATAGGCAGCAAGCTGCTTCTTACCTCTTGCGTCTGAAGTTGCTGTGACAATTGCTGAATCAATATCTTGATGCTGCAACAAAAACGATTCAATTTCACCCAACTCGATCCGCTGACCATTAATTTTGACTTGAAAGTCTACTCTGCCCATAAACTCGATAGTGCCATCAGAACGAAAGCGACCCAAATCTCCGGTTCGATAAATCCGTTCACCTGTGCGAGGATGACGAATAAATTTGGCTTCGGTTTTTTCGGGATCTTGCCAATATCCTTTGGCAACACCAACCCCCGCTACACACAGCTCACCAGTAACCCACTCCGGACATTCCACTAAAGCTTCATTTAGAATATAGTAACGAGTGTTAGGAATAGGGGAACCATAGGGGATGCTTTGCCAGTTTGGATCGATCTCTTCTACTGGATACCAGATATTCCAAAGAGTTGTTTCTGTCGGACCACCGACAGAAACAACTTTAGCATCTTGTACCAGTGCTGCCAGCCGCTGGGGAATTGTCAACGGTATCCAGTCACCTCCCAGGAAAGCCAACCGCAAGGTCGTAGGAATAACATCCGCACGATCACCCGCATAGGCCAAAAGCATTTCCATCATGGCCGGAACAGAGTTCCAGAGTGTTACTTGATACTTCACGATCAACTCGGACCAGTGGGATGGATCGCGACGTCCAGTTGGGTCTGGAATAATAATGGTTCCGCCAGCACCCAATACTCCAAACAAGTCAAAAATAGACATGTCATGGTGGAGGGCTGTCAATGCAAGAATTCGATCTTCAGAACTTATTTGAAAGTGTTCTTGGGTAGCCACGACTGCATTGACAAGCCCACGATGAGCAACCATTACCCCTTTAGGTAATCCTGTAGATCCTGAAGTGTAGAGTAAAAATGCTAAATTATCAGGTACTTGAACAGAGTCGAGGGAACCTTCTTCAATTCCATTGAGATCAGCTTGATCGACACAGTAACGTGGTACCCCCTGGGGCCAATCTAACTGCCGATCAAGCCATGATTGAGTAAGAATAGTTGTGGCTCTACCATTTTCAATTAGATAGCGGAGACGCTCTTTCCCAACAGTGACATCTATGGGGAGGTATGCTGCTCCCGCTTTAAGAACGCCTAATGCAGCCACCACTTGTTCCCAGCCCTTTTCCATCACAATAGCAATGGTTTGATTTGGCTTTGCCCCTAAGTTTCGCAAGTGTCTTCCCCAGCGGTTGGACAAACCATCTAATTCCTGATAGGTCAAGGTTCGTTGCGTTGTGATTACTGCCGGTTGATGAGGACGCTGCGGTACTTGCTGAGCGATCAAGTCATGGAGCAAGATTTCTGGCATGGACTGCTCTTCTCCAACTGCAACCAACTTCTGTCCGCTTGTGGTCACTAATCTTTGCATGATATCCGGCCAGCTTTGCTGCCAAAGAATATCTTCCTGAGCCAGAAGCTTTAATAACTGTGTAAATGCATTTAATATGCTCTGGGGAAGCCCTTCAGGAAAAAGCTCTTCAACTATATCCCAGTGACAATGCAAGGCCCCTTCATGCTCAAACACATGGTTATCAAGCCAGACTTGTGAAGTTTGATTGATGGCATACACAACCTCTCCCAAAGCTTGGGCGCGAACAGTTGGATAAGTTGTTTGAGCGTTTTTCCCTTCAGGTATAGCAGTAAAGACAATAGGCATAAGTGAACCTGAAAGCCGTTGTCTGGCAATTGCCAGTTCACGTAAAATCTCAACGCCGTTGTATAAGCGATGATCTAAATCTTGCCATAGCTGTTGTTGAAGATGCTGAGCGCGCTCAGCAAAAGAGGAATCACCAGTGTTGTCAACCTCTAAAACAGTGAAAGAGGCTGCTTCTCCAACTAACTGATTGACTTGAGAATGAAGGGGAAGTCGATTGAAGCTGGGGATATTGATACAGAAATGACGTTCTTTGCTCCAGAGAGAGAGAACTTCAGCATAGGCTGCCGCGAGAATACCAGGAGGGGTAATTTCCAATTTTGCAGCCTTGGTTTTAATTGCCTGCCAGACTTTCGCTTCAATAGTGACTTCTCGTCTCACAAATCGACCATTGGTCAATGCAGAAGGATGCTTTGCAAGAGGTAATTCTGGTCCCAAAGGTAACGTTTCAATACGATTATGCCAGTAATCCTGCGCACGACGATACTCTTCACTATCTTTAAGATCATTTTCAGCTAAAACATAATCTCGAAAGTTAATTTCAAGCCTCTCAAGTTGCGTGTCTGGTTTGTGGTAAAGTGCTGCCCATTCGTCATAAATAAGCCCAAGGCTCCATCCATCAGCAATCAATGCATCTAAACTCACATGAATGCGGGTTTTGGTATCATCTATTAAAGTTGCCTGGATATCAAATAGTGGCCACTGGTCGCTGGGAAGAATCTGATGTGACATTTGTTGACGTACATCTTCTAACTGCAGCTGAATGCTTGTGAAGTCCTTTCCCCGTAGATCCAAAATCCGAAACTTGTAAGGAGAGACATCTTCTAGAACTTTTTGCTTCCCTTCTGGCAAGATAATTGCCCTGAGAATATCGTGTCTTTCAATCAGGCATTGCCAAGCATCATTGAGGCGCTTTAGATCAAAGTGACCTTCTAATTCTAGATAGCTATGACTTGCTACCTGTGCCATTTCTACTTCTCCACTGCGGCCAATCCAATAGGCTTGTTGTAATCCTGTTAGGGGAAAAGGGGAAAATCGCTTCTCAGGTTCAGGGACAATAGTTGGTAAATTTAAAGAACGGGATTGCGCCGTTTCTTTTTGAGTTCCACCTAACTTTTTCTGATGTAGTATTTGAGCGAGTAAGGCTTTCTGTTCTACGGAGAGAGTCTGAAGTTTGAGTTCTTTTCCTTCTTTTGAATGCCGAAGTGTCAATTCTTCCATTTAGATAACTTGACCTCTATTGAAAAAAATATCTTGGAAATAACTTGGGAATAACTTTTGAGTTAAGATTCAATCATACAAAAACAGTTTGATCAGACGATTGCTCTAACTCTTTCAATGCCAATTCAAGCTCATGAGGAGTTGATTGATTTATTAATAGTTCCTCAATTTGGGCAGCCATTGCTCGAATAGTTGGAGCTCGAAATAAACTCAGTAAGGGCAGATCAATGTTGAATGTTGTCCGAATTTTACTGATTAAGGAAACTGCGATTAATGAATTACCACCAAGATTAAAGAAATTATCACCAGTTTCAAGTTGACGAATTTGAAGAACCTCCTGCCATATTTCGATTAGAGTTTCTTCAATAGGGGTATAGGCTTTCTCTTTAGATGTTTCTTCACTATGAGCAATAGTGATGGGAGCAGGTAGTGCTTTGCGATCAACTTTGTTATTCGGTGTCAGCGGAAAGACCTCTAAAATGACAAAGTGGGAAGGAACCATATATTCAGGCAGTTGAGAGCCTAAATATTCTCTTAACAAAGTATCAGAGAGTTGACTTCTTGTTTGAGGTAGCACATATGCTACAAGTCGCCGATCACCAGGCATATCTTCACGAACTAAAGTTACGGCTTCTTTGACCGTCTCGTGACGACTTAAAATTGTCTCGATTTCCCCTAATTCTATACGATAGCCACGAACTTTTACCTGGAAGTCTGCTCGTCCTAAAAACTCCAAGTTTCCATCCTGTCGGTAGCAAACCAGGTCGCCGGTACGGTATAGATATTCACCTGATGACAAGTTAAAAGGATTTGGAACAAAGCGTTCTTGAGTTAATTCGGGTCGATTTAGATACCCTCGGGTTACTCCCTTTCCCCCAATAAACAATTCTCCAGGAACTCCTACAGGAACTGGTTGCAGATGCTTGTCTAGAACATACAACTCGGTATTTGCAATTGGACGACCAATGGGAACAATCCCTTCGACCCGATCCAGCTTATAAGTTGCAGACCAGATGGTAGTCTCTGTAGGACCGTACATATTATGAATTTGCCCAGGTATGATTTGTCTGAGTTGGGTTGCCAGGGACTCCGAAAAGGGTTCACCCCCCAACATCATACAGCGCAGTTGTCTCATGGCTTCACGGGTAGCAGTATCTGAGAGTAGAATACTGGCCATAGAGGGGGTACATTGGAGGTGTGTTACCTCATGTTGCTGGATTAGGTCAGCTAACGAACTAGAATTCTCTTGGATCTCAGGGGTAAGTGTCAGTTGCTCATGAGCCCGTTCTTTTACTTGATGAAGTAAGGGCAACTGAGCTAACACCTTATCTGTATTGACGCCGAAGTCAATCAGACAAGCAATTTCATTCACCCCAATGCCCTTAATTTGATCTACCTTCTGCAAACATTTCTCCACCGTACCAAACAGGCCACTGGTTTCAAAGTAACGCTCAAAGGAAAAATCCAAGACATCATCCCACTCTTGTTCGGAAAGATGAGAGACCGAGAACTGCCCCATTTCATCGGTGGTTTTTTGCTTAAATGTGGGGAAACTCCAAGCCGCTAACTTGATAAGATTGAGTGAGCTTGCCAAATAATGACGCATCGGTTGACGCACCAGCTCTCGAACAGTGTCATCATTCTCTCCGACAAAGGTATGGAGCATTAGGGTCACGATACCTTCCCCAGAATGACCATTTTCGATCCATGCCCGACGATAGATGGTAATCTTGTCGGCTAATTCATCCAGGGTTTGTCCTAGTAGATGGGTCAGAATATGAAACCCCTTAGCCCCTGCCATCTGAAATGTTTCGGGATTGCCCGCCGCCGTAATCCAGACTGGCAGTTGAGGTTGAATTGGACGGGGCAGGGTTCTTACCTCCACATTCTCTCCTTTATCGTTGGGATAGGTGACTGATTCGCCTCGCCAGAGCGTTTGCACCTCTTCAATCTGATCGAACATAATGGCTTTTCGGTCGTGAAAGTTTCCGGGCTGCAACACAAAATCATTAGGTTGCCAGCCAGCCGCAAACGAGATCCCAACACGCCCCTTCGACAAATTATCTACCACAGACCAATCTTCAGTCAGGCGTACAGGATTATGTAGGGGAGAGACGCAGCTACCAGCACGAATTTGAATATGCTCAGTGATGGCTGCCAGTGCTGAACTGGTCACCGCAGGATTGGGGAACAGACCGCCAAAGGCATGGAAATGCCGCTCGGGGGTCCAGATTGCTTGAAAACCATGCGCGTCACCAAACTTAGCACCTTCTAATAGAAGACGATATTTATCAGTGGCATCCTCACCTGCTTCATGACTGGAGAAGTAAAAAAGACTGAAGTCAATTGCCTTTTCTTCGTTTTGGAACTTAAACTTGTGAGAGGAAGACTGCACTTGCTCTCGCTCAGGGTTATAGATGACAACCTTAAATCCTCTCGCTAGTGTCCACAAAAGTTCAAGTACAGAAATATCAAAGGACAAACTGGTAACTGCTAGCCATACACCTGGTGGTTCAGGCTCAATCACAGAATCCATCCCAGTAAAAAAGTTGCTCACATTGCGATGCTCTACCATGACACCCTTTGGTTTGCCAGTGGAACCAGAAGTGTAAATCACATAGCTCAGGTTTTCTGGTTTAACCATACTGTTAGGATTGGTTACTGGTTGCTGAGCGATTTCTTCACGCAGGGTATCAATTGGGAGGATGCGAATATTGGATTCAACTAACAGATTAGGAATCAGTTGCTGCTGGGTTAGAATAACTGAAGCCTCAGAATCTCCTAGCATAAAGGTGAGACGGCTTTGAGGAAAGTTTGGGTCAAGGGGAAGATAAGCACCTCCTGCCTTATGAATTCCCAGAAGCCCCACCATCATCTCTAAGGAGGGCTTCATATGGAGCCCTACCAGATCATCAGGACCTACTCCCTGTAGCTGCAAGTAGTGAGCTAGTTGATTAGCTTGCTCGTTTAGTTGTCGGTAAGTAAGTTGGCGCTCTTCAAAACTAATGGCGATCGCATCGGGATTTTTAGTGACCTGTTGTTCGAAAAGTTGATGAATGCACCGATCTTGAGGATACTCAGCTTTGGTGTTATTCCAATCAAATATTAGTTGATGATATTCTGAATCTTTTAACAGAGGAACATCAACTAATCTTCGCTGGGGATTTTCTACAAATTCTCGAAGTAATTTTTCCAGTTGCCCCAACATCCGAGCGATCATATCATCATCAAATCTAAAGCTGTCAAATGTTATCTTTAGTTTTAAAGATTTTCCACCATAGCCATTAAGCAACAAAGGATAATGAGTCTGCTCTAATAGTTGGCACTCTCGATTTATCCAATTACCTCCTTTAGATTCCATTGTCTCAGTTAAATCAGAATGCTCGAAAACAACAACACTTTCAAATAGAGAGCTGCCATTTTTTACATCGCTCCATTCTTGCACTTTGACTAAAGGAGTATGCTCAAAATCTCGTAGTGCAACCCACTGAGTACGTAACTCTTTGAGCCAAGGTAACAGTCTTGTATCGTTGGTAACTTTAGTCCGGATAGGTAGCGTATTGATAAAAAGTCCAACCATCTCTTCTACCTTTTCAATAGAAGAATAGCGACAAGCCCTAGTTACCCCAAAAACAACGTCGGAGTCTCCACTGTAACGATGGAGAAGTAATGCCCATGCCCCTTGAACTAGGCTATTTAAAGTCAGTTTCTGTTCTGTAGCTAAAGATGTTAAAGCAGCAGTTAATTCTGCGGTCAATTGAGTTTTTTTAGATTTATACTGCTCGTTAACAGTCTGTCTTGAGCTTTTAGAGTTTGAGTTTAAATCAAAGTTACTTCTTGAAATTAGGGATTCACCACCACTTAAGCTTAAGGAATAACCACGCATAGTAGGTATTTGAGTTGGAGTAGTAAATCCCTGTAATTTGATTTTCCAAAATGTCTTTGCTCCTTCAAAAGACTGCGCCTGTAGCCAATCAATATAATTTTTGTACGGGGAACGTTGAGGTAGAGTACATATTTGGTTGTGCAAAGATGCATCGTAAAGCTCAAAAACTTCTTGCAAAACAGTTGAAATAGAACGACCGTCTAACAGAGCATGATGAAATGTCCAAACTAAAATGTAATCTGCTTCCTGCTGTTGAAATAATGCCAAACGCATTAAAGGTGGTCGGTCAATATCGAAGCCTCTATAACGGTCATGTTGTAAATAATCATTAAGCTTATTCCATCGAACTGCTTCGGTTGAATTTTGCCACTCCTGCTGTATAAAAGGAAGCTCAACTTGACCATGAACGAACTGCTGAAGCTGGTCTGTTTTATCGAAGCTAAAGCTAGTTCTTAAAATGGGATGCATCTCCAACACTTGTTTCCAGCTTTGAATTAATGCTGAAACATCAATTTTTTGATGTAAATGACAAACAACCTGTTCGATATAATAGCCAGACTGACCATCAAAACTGGTGTGAAACAGCATTCCCTGCTGCATGGGAGATAATGGATAAGAAGCTTCAATAAAATTCATTGATTTGAGTTTTCTTTTGATTAAATAATTTATCTTGTTGTGGATACGCAACTATCACTTAAGATTTATTAAAACTTTTACTTAGAAATGTTAAATTCATTAAGGGATTGACTTGTTTTTACAGGTTGAGAGACACTTTCTCCGATTTCATTAATAGCTACAACCCTATAAAAAGAGTTGGGATTAGCTTTGCGGTCTCGAAATTCTAGAGCAATCTGGGTAGGCTTTGGGGTATCGCCAAAACCATGACTTTGTCCTTTAAAGGTTTGAATCAGTGAATTATTGCGATAGATGCGAAATGAAGGTAAACCATTTTCTAGATCGGGAGTAAAATTCCATGTTATTAAAACCTCTTTTGGCTTGATTTCTCTAGCACGTACATCATTTGGTGCTTTAGGCTTGCGAGTTGGTGAAACTTTTCCTGTAGTCACATATTCCTGCCATTTCCTTGCTATTTCCTCATTGGGAAGCCAGGCTGCTTCTAAAGGATTTCCTAGGTACTGATTTGCTGGAGCTATTTCATGAGTAACGATATTGCCCAGCCATCCTTGAGTTTGATCGATTGAACGAAGTTTATTACTGTCTTTCACGAGTCTCATAGTTATTAAAGCATCTAGATAAGGGATAGCTATCAACCTAGAGTTGGCAGTTTCGTGACCTGCATTTGCTTCTATGGCAATCGACCATAATGCATCTAATCTACGATAACGACGAAATATTGTTTGAGGTAATTCTATAGTTTCGTATGGAACTATCTGATCATTTTCTCCCAAAGAAAACATAACTGGGATATTAGTTAGTTGTTGATTAATACCCAAAAAAGTGAAACCTCCGCCACGTAGACCTACCATAGCAATAGTACGTTCGGGATATTCTTGAAGCATTTGAGCGGCCCAGTCTGCACCGCCAGAATGCCCCCATAAAATCCACGGTACCTGATTAAATTCATCTCGCTTGCTTTGTTCAGTAACTATATCTAACGCATGCAAAAAGGTATCTCTGGAGCCATAGTTAATTAGAGCCCAATCTTCACATCTTCCCTCACCAACTAACAACTTTGTTCCCATTAGCGCAAATTGATGTTTCAATGCTAATGCTTGCCATTGCAAATCACTAGCATGGTTTAGTCCAGAAATCGCAGCATCATTACCACATCCATGTTGCTTGACTAATACTCCGCGAACTTGCTCGATTCCTTCGGGAATCCAAACCTTGTATTCTGCTGTAAGATAGCGGTTTTTTTCTGAAGAAGGAATTGCAACCCTATAATAGTTTCCAGGTAAACTAATCCCATCTATTTTAATCGACTGTTGTGGCTTAGAACTCAGTTTAGCAACAGTTCGCCAACCAAAATAACCTAAAGTTGAAGTTACTGTGGCAATCAACAAGTATTTAAGGGGAAAATTTAAAAACACGATTTTATAGAGCTTTGGCAATACAGGTTGCAAGTTTTTTAGCGAGAGTTGGCGAGCTAACTATCGAAGTGTGATGGCCAGGAATGCGATAGATTTCCACACCTTCTAGGGCAATCTTGCCCCAGCCCAATTTTGTTTCTAACCTATAACCAGGAGGGAATTCCCCCGCACGGAATAAAGTAATTTTCCCAGCATAGGGTCGGTGCAAATAGCTTTTGTGTAGTTTATTGTAGTGAGAATCCATTTGTTCGAGATTCTTCGTTATGGAGCTTTCGATATTTCTAAGAGATTGTTTACGTTCGTAAAATGACCAAGGAGAACGTAGGAGGATATATTGGCTAATGCGATTCATCAGTTCTGTTAGGCAGTCGGATTTTTGCGCAGCTCGTTCGCTGGATATCTCGGGCAGATTGGCAGAAGACGAATTAACAGCAGACGGTTTAGAACTCCGATTTTGGCGAATCGATCTGACACCCGAGCGTAGTTGCTGCCAAGTTTTAATTGGGTCGAGGCTCGATTGTTTGGCAGTCCAACGAGGTAAACTAAATCGAATTCCATAGTGGATTGATGAAATAAAGCGAGGTAGAGGTGGTAGTAGTTCTGAAGCATCGGGACCGAGACAATCAAACATAGCTAATAATGCTACTTTTTCACCCTGACTCTTTAGTTGCTGTGACATTTCCAGGGCAATATTACCCCCATTAGATAAACCACAGAGGAGATAAGGACCCTGGGGTTGAACTTGCTGAATTTGCTCAATGTAGTCCGCCGCCATTTCCTGAATACTTTGAGCGATTGGCTGATTTTTATTAATTTCTCTTCCTTGCAGTCCGTATACTGGTTGAGAGGAGTCTAGGTTCTCCGCTAGTTTGCGGTAAATTAAAACGTTAAACCCACCGCCATGAATACAGAACAGGGGTATTTTATTGTTATCACCAGTTTTGATTTTTACCAAAGGCGACCAACTATTTTTTACCCTTGCTTTCTCGACCGATCTAGCTAGTTCTCTAATAGTAGGTGCTTGCAAAAGAGTTGAGAGAGGTAAACTTTTACCTAATTTCTCTTCAATTAAAGTGAATAGGTTTACTGCGAGCAACGAATTACCGCCTAATTCAAAAAAGTTATCTGTAATGCCGATCAAGTCTATCCCTAAAAGCTCTTGCCAGATTTCGATTAGTTGACCTTCAATTGCTTGAGAATTGAAATTGCGAACTGTTTCTGCTTCAATTTTGAGGAATCGGGGACTAGCTTGGGATAATCGATTGCTGTCGACTATGCCATATTCATCAAGAGGTAAACTAGTCAAATCGATGAAACTAGAAGGAATAGCATAAGCAGGAATTTTTTCTTTGAGAAAATCGTGTAATTGGGCTGGAGTAATACTTGCTCCTTTCTGGAGGACGAGATATGCGATGTACGGAGAAACCTCAGAGTCTTGAGGAACTAGTTCAAGATAAACTTCTGCGATCGCTTGATGTTGTTCGATGATTCGTTCGATCTCATTGAGAGAGATCTGGCGATCTCCACGAGCTTTTTTGACCAAGCTACCGTCGCTCAGGTAGCAAGCTTTATCTCCAGTTTTAAACAGACGCGCATTGGCTTCTGAACCGAAAGAATCGCGGATAAAACGTTGTTCGGTTAATTCCGAGCAATTTAAATAACCAGATGCCAAGTTATCACCACCGATATATAGATCTCCTACAACACCGATGGGAACGGGATGGAAATAGCGATCTAGAATCTGAATCGTACTATTAGGTACTGGTTTTCCTAAAGTAAAATTCTCTTCCTCCCTCGACGGAACATAGGCGGTAATGGCAGGGTTTTCAGGAGCGTTGTAAAGAAAAGTTAACTCTGGCACGTCTTCTCGCTGTAACCACTGATGTACCACTGGCAGGGATAGCCTTTCTCCAACCACTACAATCCGCTCTAGTGACTTTAAACTGGCGGGGTGTTTTGTGGCTAGGTAATTAAATAGTCGAACGGGCAAAGACAGACACGAGAGTTTGCTTTCTCGGATAAAATCAGCTAGAGTTTCACTTTGTTTGATCATGGCAGGCAGAATCGTCAAAGACGAACCATTGAGTAAAGCTCCCCAAATTTCTAGCATAGCCAGATTGCTATCGTAGGGGGAGTGTTGGAGTACTCTGGTTCCTAACTGACAATTGAAATAGAAAGCATCACTATTTTGCGCGATCGCTTGATGGCTGAATTTAACTCCCAAACGTTCGTTATCCTGCCTTAGTTCGTAAAGCACGTAGGCTAGAGACTCGGATAAAATTTCTTTTGCTAGATTAGACTGGTTTTTCTGAGAGATAATCTCCCATTCTTCATTGCCACAAATTACCTTACAGGATTGGGTCATGGGCATTGTCTGCCGTAAACTTTCCCGAGTCAGAAAGAGGTCGAATTGAGTATTCTTAAAAATCTCGATCTTTTCTTCTGTCGTCATCTGTGAAGTGAGAGGAACGCAAACTCCTCCTAGTTTCAATATGGCTAAGAAGCTAATGATTGCTTCACTAGAACGAGGTAAATAGACCCCAACGTAAGCTCCCGATTTTAAACCCAGAGATTGCAGATAATGGGCTAGCTGGTTGGCTTTTTGGTTTAATTCTCGGTAAGTAAGTCGCTCGCAAACCGACATGATCGCTATCGCTTCGGGATTTTGTTTGACTTTTTCTTCAAAAACTCGGTGAATTGCTTGTTTCGTCGAGGTGACAAGAGAAGCATGATTGAGATCCTGTAACAGTTTTTGTTCTGCTGTAGTCAGCAGCGGTAACTCAGAGACGGGGAGATCTGGATTGGCAACAATACCTGCTAATAAAATCTGCCAATGCTCCAAAATTCTGACAATCGTGCTTTCGTCAAATAAATCCTGGTTATATTCCAGAACAGTTCGCAAGCCCAGATCGGTTTCGCGCATTACCAGACTAAGATCAAACTTGGTCTGTCCGATATAAACGTAGCCGAACAAAGAGGTGATTTTTAGACCATCTAATTCAATGGACGACAGCGAATTCTCTCCCTTCCAGGGAGGATTGAGGGCAAATATGATCTGTAATAGAGGGGATCTTGCCGATTTGGATTTGAACTCTTGAATCAGTCTACCGAATGGTACGCTGCTGTGTTCGTCTGCCCACAATACCGACTTGCGAATTGTCGCTAATAACTCGCGAAATGAAATTTGCTGGGGAAAACGAGTGCGAATGGGCAGGGTCCTGGTAAAAATCCCGATTAGTCTTTCTAGCTCGACTTGGGTACGACCCGAATGGGAAAAACTAACTACAATGTCGTCATTATTGGTGTAGCGATGCAACAATACATTCAACGCAGCAATCAAAACCATAAACAAAGTACAATCCGATTCCCGACCCAGATTATTAAGTCCTTGATTCAACTTTACAGGCAACATCGCATATTGCCTGGCACCTTTAAAAGTTGCCCGAGGTGGTCGCAGCCGATCTGTTGGCAGGTTTAGAGTAGCAAGATTGTCACCCAACTGTTCCTTCCAGCGAGCGAGTTCGGATGCGATCGCGGTTTCATCTCGCTGACCGCGTTCCCAGGCAGCATAATCGACATATTGAACGGGTAACTCGGCTAAAGGTAAGGGTTTACCTGCAGCCAAGGCTTGATAGATCGCGACCAGTTCGCGAAAGAGGATTCCCGCAGAGGTTCCATCACAAATGATGCGATGGATATTAACGACTGCAATAAAATCATCCTCGCGTAACTGAAGCATACTGATGCGCAATAGCGGTCCAGTTGCTAAGTTAAAGGTAATGCAGCTTTCACGATTAGCAACGGATCTGGCTTCCGCTTCTCTTGCCGATGGGGGGATCTGTTGGAGGTCGATAATATGAATTGGCAGGGTTAATGCTGGTGTAACTTTTTGTATTGGCTTGCCATTTACTAGGGGAAAAGTAGAACGCAGGATCTCGTGTCTGCGAATAATCTCATTTTGACTTTGTTCGAATAGAGCGAGATCGAGTTTGCCCTGAAAACGATAGACATAGGGCATATTGTCGATGGGATTATTAGGCTCTAACTGATTTTGCAGCCAAATAGCTTCTTGAGATAAAGATAGAGGCAACTGCTCGGTTCGGGGAATCTTCTTGATCGGTGCAACTTTTGATGCTGCCTCAAGAGCAATATCTTTTAAAACCGAGATGATTGCTGCTTTGTTCTGTTTTAATTCAGCGACGATCTCGGGAGTCATTGCTCCTGGAGGAGCTTTATATCGCAGGCGTTCTCCATCCAACCATAACTGAATCTTACAACTGGCAAGCTGGGTTATAAAATTATCGATCTGGTTCATATTTCTCCCTCTTCATAACCGTTTATATCAGTAGTATGATCATTGTGTTGAAAAACTTGATTTGCTGAACGAATTGTTTCGATCCTTTGAGCTAACTCCGCAATGGTTGAAGCCTCAAACAATACTCTGAGCGGTAATTTTATCTCCAAGAGCTGGGAGAGGCGAGCAACCAATTTAACTCCAATCAGTGAATGTCCCCCCAATTCAAAGAAGTTATCGTGAATTCCTATCTGTTTGTGACCCAATACTTCGAGCCAAATCTGGGTAACTTGTTCTTCAAGGGCATTACGGGGTGCAATGTAGTCAATTGTAGATTGTCTGCTATCAAAATCTGGTTCGGGAAGAGCCCTGCGATCAATTTTACCGCTGGGGGTTAGGGGCAAAGTCTCTAGCTCGACAAAGAAACCAGGAACCATATAGGCAGGTAATTTTTCCTTCAAAAACTGCCTGAGCTGAGAACCAATTTGAGGATCGGACTTCGATTCGGTGGTGGGTACAAAGTAAGCGACTAAACTTTTATCGCCTGAATTATCTTCTCTTAAAGCAACAACTGCCGTTTCAATCTGAGAATGCTTGAGCAGATTTGCTTCAATTTCCCCTGGTTCGATCCGAAAACCCCGAATTTTCACCTGATGGTCGATTCTGCCTAAAAATTCAATGTTACCGTCAGCTAAGAAACGGACAAAATCTCCCGTTCTGTAAAGTTGTGACTGGCTTTGATTAACTGGATTGCTAATAAATTTCTCTGCCGTTAACTCTTGGCGATCAAGATATCCCCTTGCTAATCCCGCTCCGCCAATGTACAGTTCTCCTGGAACTCCGATGGGAACTAGTTGACGAAATCTGTCTAAAACGTAAGTCTGAAGATGAGGAAGAGGACGACCAATCGGTACTTCACCTTCGATAGAGGAGCTGGAGGGAATTCGATATACTGTCGCGCTAACGGTCGTTTCCGTCGGTCCATAAGAATTGATAAGTTGCAGGTGATCGCTTTTACCAGAACGGGCAAGATATTTGTTCCAGGATTTGACGGGTTCTGACAAGACTTTTTCTCCACCGATAATTATCATACGGACAGATTGTGGCAGCTCAGCTGCAGTATTAGTCAGCTCGTTGACCAACTCATACCAGTAAGCGGTTGGTAGATCTAAGATGGTTAATTGCCAATCTTTGCAGGAATGCAAAAAAGTTCCTACTTCCAGCATTTCATCAGTACGCAATACCAAAGTACTACCAGATATCAAACTAGTATAAATTTCTTCAACCGCTGCATCAAAGTTGATCGAAGAGAATTGCAGTATGCGATCACTTGCCACAATCTCATATTCCGCTACCGCTGCCCGAACAAAGCTGCTCAAAGCAAGATGAGGGATCATTACGCCCTTTGGCTTACCTGTAGAGCCAGATGTATAAATTACGTATGCCAGATTATTGCCTGTATTAATTTTGGGGAGATTTTCCCGACTCTGAAGCGAAATTTTATCCCAATCAGAATCCAGGTAAACCGTCTGGGCTTGATGTTCTGGTAGTCGAGACTGTACCTGGCTTTGGGTAAGCAAAATTGATACCTTTGCATCTTCCACCATATAAGCCAGACGTTCGGCAGGATAGGCAGGATCGAAAGGCACGTAAGCACCACCAGCTTTAAGGATAGCTAGTAGTCCGACAATCATTTCTAAAGAGCGATTTACGCAAAAGCCCACCAGCACTTCTGGGGCAACACCCAAATCTTGCAGATAATGAGCCAATTGGTTAGCTCGCTCGTTTAGTTCACGATAGGTAAGCTGTCGCTCGCGATCAATTAATGCCACTGCATCGGGAGTACGTTCTACTTGTTCTTCAAATAGCTGATGAATGCAGACATCGGGATAATCTGCTGCGGTTTGATTCCACTGGTGGAGCAACTGCCGTTCCGCTTCAGGTAGTAAGGGAAGAGTCGCGATTGTCTCCTCTGGATTAGTAACGATGCTCGTTAATAACCTGTCAAACTCTGCCAGACGACAACGAATTGTATCGCGATCAAACAAGTTGGTATTGTACTGACATTCAAGGTTAACCCGTCCGTTGACGCTAGTAGCATTGATAGATAGCTCGAAGTTTTCAAAACAACGGGGGTTGGTAAAGAAATCAATTTTTAATCCACCAAAGTTAAATTTCTCTGGTTCAAAATCTTGGTCTACATTGAACACTGCCGAAACCAGGGGGATTCGACTGGAATCTCTGGGGATAGAGAGTTTTTGCACCAAATTGCCGAAAGTGAACTCCTGATGGTCGTAGGCATCGAGAATCGGCGTGCGACGCGATCGCAGATAATCGCTAAACGACTGCTGCGCTTCGATCTTTGTTCGCAAGGGGAGCAAATTAACACAATGCCCGACTAAGTTGTATTGGCCCGAAGTAGCCTGTCCAGCAGCGGGAACGCCCACGACTAAATCTGTTTGTCCGGTAAGGCGATGTAAAAATACTTCAAACCCAGCAATAAGTGTCGTCATCAAACTACAACCACTATTAGAACTCAATCGCTTGAGGTTGTCTACTAAATCGGCAGCTAGTGGGAAGTTTTCTTGGGCAGAATTAAATGTTCTCAGCGGAGGTCGAGGACGGTCAGTTGGCAAATCCAATACTGGAATTGAGTCAGAAAATTTCTCGATCCAGAAATTTTCCGTAGCTATTTTTTCGGGACTATTTGCTTGTGCCTCTTCTAAAATAGCGTATTCGCTAAAGAAATCGACTGGTTCTAAAATTGGAGTACTGTTTTGTTTTAATGCAGAATAGATTTTACCTAGATCAGAAATTAAAACCCACCAAGACCAACCATCGCAGATAATATGGTGTGTTGTCAGAATTGTTATGTATTCTTGTCGATCTAGCTGTAGAATCTGTGCGCGAAACAGAGGACCGTGTTCTAAGTCAAAAGGCAGTTTAACAGCTTGTTGTTGTATTTTGCTTATCTGCTCGGCTCGTGTTTCTGAGTCCAGAGAAGATAAATTGTGATAGGGGATCTCTATCTCTAACCGTTCAGTAATACAAAGCGTTTTGCCATCAGTGCTAAAAGTGGTGCGTAAAGCTTCGTGACGAGTGACTAATTGCTGAATTGCTTGCTTAAATGCAGCAAGATCTAGTTCACCTCTTAATTTTAAAGATTGAGACTCGTTGTATGCCAGATTAGCATCATCTCCCATTTGTACGGAAGCCCAAATTTCTTTTTGCGCTGCTGTAGCGGGAGCAGTGAATAAGACTTTTCCATCAGCAAATGGGTCAAAATCAACCGCGATAGTTTTAAATTCTGCTTTACTCATATGTAAATAGATAATATTTAATAAATAAACGATTTAAAGCTCTTTTTAGGTCATGATAAATTTTGCCTTTTCGAGCGTTGTTTTTTAGATAAAAATGAATTCCTAAAGCTACAGAATATTATTCACCATAAGAAACTGTTTACAGAAGTTAGAAAGCGGTGCGAGATGCTGCTGTAATCCTTTATTTGATGATTACTTAAGCCGAAAATAAAAGCCATGATAGCCATTTACAAAACATTCGGGATGAAAAGGAATTGAACAAGTCCGATTATTTTTCCAACTATCTATTAATTCGTAATCGAGCAGAGAAATTGCATTAATAAACTCAGTACGATTTTGAATTTTATAGGGAACGATCGAATCTAGAAGATTTTGTAAGGTAATAAATTGCTTGCCTTCGTAACAAGGAACTCGATTAATAATTAAATGTTTGGGTTTATGGCGCAACGAACTACTAAGTAATTCAGCTAAAGAAGGCTCTACATATTGCAAAGTACCACAAGTTAAAAAGACATCCAAATGATCGATCAAAGCCAGCTCACTAGTAAAAGATATTTGTCGATCATTGATTTGTTGTGCGAGCCGAGAACCATTTTCAACGGCTGCGGGAAGATCACAAACAATCCAGCGCAAGTTCTGGCTATAGTTGAGATATTTTTGATAACTGTAATAGCTACCTCCAGTATTGCCTCCAAAGTCAACTACGACCGAGCATTCTTGTAGTATTAATTGCAGCCAAAAGATGACTGGGTAATCTTGGGGGTTTAGAGAAGTGACTTTAGGCTGTTCTAGATCGCCTAAGTGTACTTGGTGTAGTTGAGATAGATTGTAAGTCGACTTATAGCTTGATGGAATGGCAGCTAGCGCCTCTCCAAAGGATTTAAATACACCTCGATAAGCATTGGGATTTTTATAAAAAAACCAACGATCAGCATATAAATCTGACAGTACAGGAATTTGCTCGACGATTCCCCTCAGAACATATTTAATCAACCGCTTAGATTGAATCATAGATTTAAAATTGTTTGCCTAGCTGTAAAAATTTACCAGGACGTTCGGAATCCGGGATAAACCAAGCTGGATTGCCAGCAGGGTCTTTACCGAGACGTGCTTCTGGTTGGGGTGGTAGATTGCGATTTATGGCAACAGCATTGCTCGAACTAGCCAGCAAACCAACTGATTGCATTTCCGAAACACTTGCCTTAAAAGCCCAAATTATTTGTTCGATATCCTTATCAGTATGAGCCAGGGTAAAGAAACAAGGGCGATATTCCCAAATGTGAACTCCTTTTTCCCTCAACAGATAAAATAGCAAACTGCCGTAAGCTACTTCAGCAGGATAGGTCACATAGAAGAAAGAACTAAAATAGTCGATATTAATTGGTGCGCCAACGCGCTCGAAATATTGCCTTAAATGTTTGACAAACTTTTCAACCTTGACACTAAGAGATTGTTGTAGTTCTAAGCCTCCTTCTTTAAGTTTTAGTAAAACAGCTTCTGCCGCTGCAAGTGCCATGGGATGACGGACAAAAGTACCAGCAAAGAAAGTCACGCCCACTTCGGGAATAGAATTATCGCCAAATTGCCAGAAACCGCCATCTAGAGCATCCATATACTCCGCTTTTCCTGCAACAATCCCAATAGGTAGGCCACCACCAACTACTTTTCCGTAAGTTGCTAAGTCAGCCTTAATATTAAAGTAAGCTTGCGCACCACCAGGATGAACTCGAAATCCCGTCACTACCTCGTCAAAGATAAAAGCAGTTTCTGATTGTTCGGTAATTCGGCGAACTTCTTGGAGGAATTCTTTGGGCTGAAGACCGGGGTCGCGACTCCGAACAGGTTCGACTAAAACTCCGGCCAACTCATCAGCGCGCGTCCTTAAAATTTCTAGAGATTCAGGAGAACCATAGTCAAGAACTAACAGATTCTCAAACATGGAAGGCATTAAACCAGGAGCAGCAGGTAGAGTTTTAAGGTTAGCTCCAGGACGATATAGTACTTCATCAAATGTACCGTGATAGTCTCCAGCAAATGTAGCAATGAGATTATTACCAGTAATAGTACGGGCAAGTCGAAATGTTGCCATAACGGCCTCGGAACCTGTGTTACAGAAAGCAACCCGTTCCATACCAGTAAGCTCAGTAATCATCTTTGCAACTCTTCCCGCTAAAGGAGTTTGAGGTCCAATTTCAATGCCTTTGTTCAATTGAGCAATTACGGCTTCTTTAACAAATTCCGGCGACCAACCAAAGAAATTCAGTCCAAACCCGTTAGTTATATCGATATATTCATTGTCATCGACATCCCAAAGCCTAGAACCAGCAGAGCGCTCAGTAACGATGGGATAAATCATTTCTTTTAACAGAGGACTAAAACCAGAAACTGTACGGGGATCTGCTAAGTAGCGTCTGTGTTCCTGAGCTTGTCGTTTAGATTCTTTAGTACGCTCAGTATAACGAGCAATAATGCTATCTAGTGCCTTAAGCTGCTGGTCAGTTAAAGTATTGTCCTTCGATTTTTTAATTTTGGCTCCAGGACCATGATTTTTCTTTGGCTGGGCTGGTTCCGAAGCTTTTTGAGATCTAGAATCAGTAGAGGTTAACGGAACATTAGCCGATATAGTTGGAAGTTGTTGAGGAGTATGAGCCGGTGTAACAGTTGCCCCACCTTGACGCAAGAGTTCTAGCTGCTGAGTCATAATTTGTAACTGTTGAGCAACTAAGGCCTCTACTCCAGTTGCTGCAACAGGATTAACGGTTAGTTCCTGTTTGACACCATGTTTACCGTTGCCGTTACTGCCATTATTCAATTCAGTAGCCCCGTTCATATTTGATAATGTTGCAAGGGGAACCGAAGGTTCGGCAGAGATAGGAGTCACTGCTGCTGACGCAGGAAGTGCTTCTTCTGGCAAGGTTTTATCCAAAAATTCTGCTAGAGTACCTAGATTAGGATAATCTTCCAATAAATTGCGAAAAGCAATCTTAACCTTAAATTTCTTTTTCAAAGCGATCGCAACTTGAGTTAACGAAAGGGAATCTAGTCCCATCTCTAGGAAAGTAATATCTTCGCTAACATTAGCCAGCTCTAAACCAGAAGTTGTTTCTAAAACTTCTTTTAAAGATGGGATCAAGCGTTGTTTACGAGAATCGGGCATAGGAACAGTGGGTTTATGTTGTTGAGGGATTGAATTTTCCTTGATATTATTTAATGTTCGGTTGATAGTATTTTCTACAGTATTCATCGAAGTTATATTTGCATTTGCTGGTATGGGATCGATCCAATAGCGTTGTCGTTCAAAAGGATAGGTTGGTAGAGGAAGGCGCGATCGCTTTTCGTTAAGATAAAAACTCTGCCAGTCAATCTGAACTCCTGATAACCACAGTTGTCCCATCGCCTGCAAGATTGCTAACCATTCTGAGTTATCTTCGGCTCTACTTCCTAAAGAAGAAATGGCAATCTGTTGCTGCAAATCTTTTGCTTGTTGACGCGCTAAAGTAGCAGTAGTAGTACGAGGACCGACTTCTAACAATACTCGTTCTGGTTGTTGCCACAACTTTTGTATTCCTTCAGCAAAGCGAACTGTCGCTCGTAGATGATTTGCCCAATACATTGGCTCGGTTGCTTGAGCTTCTGTAATCCAATCGGCGGTAACTGTGGAAATAAAGGGAATTTGAGGAGGTGACAGTTTAACCGTACGAACGACTTCAGCAAATGGTTCGACGATCTCATCCATCATTGGGGAATGGAAGGCATGAGAGGTGTGCAGGAATTTGCAAACAACTTCTTTAGTTTCTAATTTCGATTGGAGACTAGTAATTTGCTCTTTTGGACCAGAAACAACACATAAAGATGGACCGTTAATTGCTGCGATCGTCAGCTCGGGCGGTAGTAGTGGCTCTACTTCTGAAGCAGCTTTGCGTACAGAAAGCATTGACCCAGGAGGTAAATCCCACATCATTTTGCCTCTAGCAACCACTATCTTAAGGGCATCTTCTAAAGAAAATACTCCTGCCAAACAAGCTGCGACAAACTCGCCAATACTATGCCCGATCATGGCAGCTGGCTCAATTCCCCAACTAAGCCACAGTTGCGCTAAAGCATATTCAATAGTGAATAGGGCAGGTTGAGTATAAACCGTCTGACGAAGTAAGGCTGCTGATTCCTTATTCTGATCGCTTGGATACAGAATTCCGCGTAAATCTTGAGCCAATAAAGGTTGCAAAATTTTGAAGCAGCGATCGACTACTTTGCGAAATACAGGTTCATCTCGATAAAGATTTTCTCCCATATTCACATACTGTGAGCCCTGCCCTGGGAACATAAATACTATGTCGGGATTGCGGAACTCTGTATAACGGGTGGCAGTATGAGTGGCTGGTAAGGATTCGAGAGCAGTTATTGCTTCTTGTCTATGCTTACACACTACAAACCGTCGATAGTTAAATCTTTGTCTTCCCTGTTGCAAAGTATAGGCTACATCTGCCAGATGAAGATCTAAGTGTTGCTCCAAGTGATTTTCTAATTTTTCTGTTTTTTGCTGGAGCGCAGTTTCAGTTTTAGCAGATAGCAACAGTAGTTGATAAGGGCGAGACTGATTAGATAATTGTGATTGGGGTGCTTCTTCTAAAATAATGTGAGCATTAGTTCCACCCACTCCAAAAGAACTAACGCCAGCCCGACGCGTATCTTTTTCTTTTTTCCAGTCGATTAACTTAGTATTGACGTAAAAAGGACTATTCTTAAAGTCAATTTCTGGATTGGGTGACTCAAAGTTCAGACTAGGAGGAATTTGCTGATGATAAAGAGCTAAAGCAGTTTTAATTACTCCCGTAACACCTGCTGCTGCAACTAAATGTCCGACATTACTTTTAACCGAACCGATTGCGCAGAATTCCGTAGCATCAGTTTGAGTGTGAAAAGCTTGAGTTAAGGCTTCAAGTTCGATCGGATCTCCGAGATGAGTAGCCGTGCCGTGAGTTTCAATATAATCAATGGTTTCTGGCTCGATTCCGGCACTAAGCTGTGCCTCTAAAATAGCGTTCATCTGTCCATTAACACTAGGTGCAGTAAAACTAACTTTATCGGAACCGTCGTTATTCATGCCGACTCCCCGAATCACTGCATAAATGCGATCGCCATCTGCTTGTGCATCCTCAAGCCTTTTTAAGATAACAATTCCCGCCCCATTGTTAAACATTGTGCCGTTACCATTGGCATCAAAAGGACGACAACGTCCATCAGGAGAAAGCATTCCTCCTTCCTGATACAAATAACCCCGATTTTGGGGAGTAGAAATCGAAATTCCTCCTGCCAGTGCCATGTCACACTGACGACTCTTTAAACCGTAGAAAGCTTGAATAATCGCTACGAGAGAAGTAGAACAGGCAGTATTGATACTAATACTAGGCCCAGTTAAGTTAAGTTTATACGAAATACGGGTAGTAACGAAGTCTTTTTCATTGGCCAACATTGTTTGAAAAGCACCCAAGCGATCGATAATTTCTGAACGTCCGCAAATATGATTTTCAAAGTAGGTATTTTGTCCGGAGCCTGCATATAATCCAATCTTGCCTGGGAAAGATTCCGCTGTATAACCAGCATTTTCTAAAGCTTCATAAGCTAGCTCCAGAAAAACCCTTGACTGGGGATCCATGACTTCAGCTTCTCTAGGGGAAATATTAAAGAAATTGGCATCAAATAATTCTGCCCCTTCAATAATGCCTCTAGCACTTACATAGCTAGTATCAGCTAGCAGTTCTCTATCTACACTGGGATCGATTTGCTCTTCCGCAAAGAACGTACTAGATTCAACTCCATGACAAAGGTTGTCCCAAAACTTATCTATGCTAGCTGCGCCGGGGAATCTTCCCACCATGCCAATAATAGCTATGCCTTTTGAGAGATTTTCTGGATGTTCTGCGATTTGCCGTGGTAGTGTTTGAATTTTAGATTGATGTGATCTTTGTTGTTTATCTGTTTCCTCTGTCAAATAATAAGCTAGTTTTTGAATAGTTGGATACTGATAAAGCTTTACTGCTCGTAACTCAAAGCCAAACCTTTTTTGAATTCGGGTAAGTAATTTTAATCCCAATAAAGAAGTACCACCTAGATCGAAGAAATTTTCTTCAATACTGACTTGCTCTAACTCTAGAAGTTCGCACCAGATTTGAGCGATCTCTTTTTCGAGTTTTGTTTTTGGAGCTACTAGATCGTGAGTAGATATTTCTTTGTCAGGTAAGGGTAAAGCATTGCGATCTACCTTACCATTAGCTGTTAGAGGAATACTGTCTATTACCATTATGGCAGTTGGTACCATGTATTCTGGTAGCCTTGAGCGTAAAGAGTCTTTTAATTCATTAACAATTGGTGTCTGATTTTCTTGTGACGTAATGTAAGCCGCTAAATATTTATTGCCAGGATTATCTTCCCGACAAATAACTACTGCTTCTCTTACAAGTTGATTTTGAGTTAGAACCTTTTCAATTTCACTCAATTCGATCCGATAACCCCTCAACTTAACTTGATTGTCTAGACGACCGATAAACTCAATATTTCCATCTGCTAAAAAGCGTACCCTATCGCCTGTTTTATACAATCGTGCTGTGGGATCTTCGCTGAAAGGATGGGGAATAAATCTTTCTGCTGTTAACTCCGGACGGTTCAGATAACCTTGGGCCAAGCCATCTCCACCAATATATAGTTCTCCTGCTTTTCCTATGGGTACGGGTTGTAAATTAGAATCTAATATATAAACTTCGGTATTAGCGATCGGTCTACCAATGGGAATTGAGGTTACATTATCATCCAAAGAATTGGGGATACGATAGCAGCAAGTAAAAGTTGTACTTTCTGTAGGACCATAACCATTAATTAATTGAGTATTCGGCAATAGTTTATGTGCTCTTTTAATATGACCTACAGACAGAGCTTCGCCACCGGTGAGTATTTCCTTAACTCCTTGAAAAGATTCTGGAGCTTCGGTAATCAGAGTATTAAATAGAGCAGCTGTTAGCCACAATGTGGTTACACCATAATCTGCGAGCACTCTACGAAGTGTCTTTGGGTCAGGAAGTCCATTACCTGGATATAAAACACAGCAGCCTCCATGGAGCAATGCACCCCAAATTTCAAAAGTGGCAGCATCAAAGGAAATTGGAGCTAGTTGCAAAAGAGTTTGATTGCCATCTAAAGGAGTGTAATCAGTCCCAAACAACAATCTAACTACCCCATGATGAGGGATTGCAACCCCTTTTGGCTTTCCTGTAGAACCTGATGTGTAGTTTATGTATGCAAGGCTAGTAGAGTCAATATTAACTGGTTTTAATTTTTCTTTGTTTTTTAAATCTTGACCCCAATCTCGATCTAAACAAATAATTTGCCCCTGGTGAGGAGGCAGATTAGGAATAAGATCGGACTGAGTAATAATAATTGGGCACTGAGAATCTTCTATCATCCATTCCAAACGTTCTTGAGGATAGGATGGATCTAAAGGTACGTATACCGCTCCTGCTTTGAGAATTCCCAAAATAGCAACAATCAATTCCAGAGATCTTACCATCATCAAGGCTACTAATGTGCCTGGCTGCACATTATGCCTCTGTAAATTATGAGCTAAATGATTGGCACGGCGATCAAGTTCTTGGTAAGTTAGTTTGCACTCCTTTCCTTGTTCAAGAGAAGGTAATACAACAGCGACTTTATTTGGAGTTTTTGTGATCTGTTCTTCAAATAACTCATGAATGCATCGTTTTCGGGGATATTCCACTATATTTTTCCCCCACTCTACTAACATTTGATTTAGCTGTACCTCTGATAATGAATCCAAAGCTATTGATTGTTGTTCCGAAAGATTTACCATAGGGATTACTAGACCTGTCTTGAAATTAGAATTGAAGAGTCACCGTCCCGTTATTCAATTAGGGAGTCAGGTTTATGAAACTGGTGTTAAATTATCTCAAAAAGTGATGATGAAGCTAAAGAAAAAGTTTCAAAGGTTACCAGGATTAGAGAAATGGTTTTTTGAAATCCCAGTTGGTTCTATGTAGCTATTGGGTAGCTATTGGATAACTTTTTTCTTAGATTTCTCTTAATAAGATAAAACATCAGTAAAAACAATCTTTTTTTACACAAATTCGAGTGCAAAATCTAGATTATTATTTGATGTTTTGTCGATTAAAAATAAACCCTTGTGTCTTATATATTGTTCAATTAAAAACTCTTTCAATTTATCTTCAGTAATTAGTTCCTGATGTACTAAAATCTCTCCTAACTTATTATTGGTGTTATTTTGTAAATACAAAGCATCATTCAAACTGTTTTGTTTTATAATCTTTCTTTCCAGCAAAAGTTGACCCAGCTTTATATTCTGATTTTTTAAATAAAACTTTAATTGAGATAAAGATATTAAATTACTACGAACTAAAATTTCACCTATTTTTAAACTTGGTTCCAACCTCTTTTGTGATATAGCCTCCGTTAACTCTTTTCTAGTAATTACATTTTGCCGAACTAAAATTTCACCGAGCTTTTCAGGAGCAAAATCCAAAGTTTCCATATCTAACTCTACATTTCTCTCTTTTAGCTGTAAACTTACTTTGCTGAACTTCTCCTGATAGAGAATCAACAACTGTAAAATAACTAAATACATAAAAGGAGAAATCGTTGAAATATAACGATGCCAAAGACGGCTAAGCTCTTGTAGTAGACGAGATAACCATTTCCAACCAGAATGTTGAATTAAGTAAGGGGGTATTGGAGTAATTCCTGCATACATAGAAAAAACTGCACCTACTTCAATCAGGACCCCCTTAATTCTTCCTCTATATTGAGACATCCAAATTTCTTGTTTAGGAGATTTCAGACAGACAAAGATAATTCCAGCACCACTTTCATTAATTTCTTCAATTAATTCTTTATCCTGGCCATGGCGAGTTTCATCAATGGACATTAAAGGAATAGACTTCATGCCTGCAACTTTCAAAATAGGGTAATCTTGGTCTAATTTTTGCTTAATCTTTTTTAAAATATCTTCGGTAGAGCCAATAAAATAAATAGGAATTCCAGTATTTTCGGCTAAATCACACAAATTGAGAAAAACATCCACCCCTGCAACTTGATTTTGATGCAAAATTCCCAATCGACGTAACATCCATACTAAAGGTTTGCCATCAGCAGTCACCAAATTTGCTTGGTGTAAAACTTTTTTAAACGAATAATTCCTATAAGCCTCCATAATCATGTGAATATTTGCTAAACAAACGACTTTACTATCTCTAATTTTTGCCCAGCGCACAATCAACATGATTTGTTCTTCAAAAGGCAAACAAGTTACAGGAACACTTAGTATATCTTGATTAGGTATCATTAAAAGCTATTTATATTGTGGTTTTCTACTCATTCTTCGGGTAAACTCGCTAACAGAAGGATTAAAATTTTCAGGATCTAAAGTTTTACCAGTTTTCAACCAATCCTTTTGTTTTGCCAATTTATATTCATAAACTTTTTCTTGAACCGATACTAATAACCAAAGTGCTCCATGCTCGGAACAAAAAAAACCTTCTATCCATTTGTTATTATCTATGTATGTAGTTCTTGTATTGGCTAAAAGTTTAGCTTTTTTGGAAGAAAGATTAGTATTTTCCTTTATTTCACCAACTCCACTATAGTAAAGATAGTATTTCGAAGTGCCCGTTCTCCATAATCTTTGTTCACAAAAAGGGCAATAAAATCTTTTAACAACTTTTCTTTTGCTACGTTTATTTGGCATAATAATAATAAAATTAATTATATAAAATAAAGCATATAAAAAATGTATAGATATTCACAAAACAGATATCTATATTAAAAATCAAGTAATTTCAATTAAAAGATATTAACAAAAAAACAGCGAAGTTTTTTTTTATTGAGGTTAGTTTGTGATACTCATAAATAAGTTGACTTTTTTTTGAGAGGCAAAATTTTCATATAAGACGCAATAAGCCTCTCCAAACAAACACAAGAGTGCACTCAAAGGTGTCTTCTCAAAATATTTGTCACTAATAATTATTTAAACAAAAAACACCGAATACTTTAAGATTCAATACCAAATTTATCTAAAAATAAATCCAAATACAGATAAAGTTAATTCAGAATATATTTTCAATAACTAATTAAGATTTAATTTATTTTTATTTTACGTGCTTTGACTAAAAACGTCAAGCATAGACATAATTGATTACCATATATTTCTACCCATCAGAATGAAATTAAAAAAAAGGTGTTTTTGTAAAAAAAAGATGTTGTTTATTGACAATTTATGATTAGTGTTTTTAGGTTGATAATAGATTTTTCAAAAAATATTGTTTTCATAAATGCAGGTATCCACAACTAAATATTATTATTCCCAAAAATTTAAGTAATATATAAAGACTCACTAAACATTTTTTCATGAGTAAAATTGCAATGAGTGATTAAAATGTTTTATATGAATTTAATACTAAGATAGAAAATAATAGAGTTTTTCTGATTAGCCGTGATATTCTTTGCCGTAAAGTATCGTTATTTGGTATTTTCAAGAATCGCTGCTTCAATTTTGAAGATACTCACTGTAAATGCACTTTTGGAAGCCTCGGTACTTTAGGACGAGGAGGAAAACTTGCCAAAAAAGAAAACGCCCGTTAGGGCATCGGCTTCAATAATATAATCATCTTTGTGAGTTTTAGTTATGCATGAAACAAGTTCTGACGCTAGTTGTAAAGCTTCAAGTCGATATCAATCAATCCCAATTATTGCTTGATACAGCTAATGCTTTTGCATCAGCCCACGTAAGAAGCGAAGAGTGTTTTTCGTTATGGATTTGATTATTTGCGACGTTTTCTCTTTAACTTGGAGCAGTATCAAACTGATTTTCTTCACTCTTTACAATTTTTGTCCTGTACTTAGATCTGATCCATCTTTGCTCCCACAAACTTGATCGACTCTCAAATCCCCATTTGATTCTAGAACACCGATTCAGTATTCGAAACCTAGGCGATATCTGCTTTTGAGGCAAGTAGTTCGAAATCATCTTGAAACAGTCGCAACAAAACATGAAGATTATGAACAACCGCTGTGCGACGCAGGTCAAATAAGTTTTTTCTCACTCCAAAATAACGCGCTTTGTCCCCTTGCCAACGACCAATATAAGACAAACTATGCTCCTCACAGGGGTAGGTTTTTTACAATTAAGAAGAATCAGAAATAAATGAGTGGCTAGGATGATTGAATGGCAAAGGGAACAGGAGACCAAAGGCAATGGGAAGTCCCATGAGTAATCGCGCTAGTATTGTTAACAAACCATTAAGAAAACAAGAGAGCTGACGGATGGGAATCATCGAAGTTGATTGCTCCGAATCGGAAATAAACTCTTCATGAGATTGTGCTTCTTGTTCACCACCCAGAGTAATCGCCCAGAGAAGGGCAACCGCCATTGCGAGCCATTGTCGCTCTGCTCGCTCAGGGTTTCTTAAGCGAGTGCGTTGCCATTGCCAACCATCACTTTTAACATCGCGGTAGGAACATTCAATCCAAGAAGGAAAACCATACCAACAAACATTAGCCTCATTAGGAGTTAAATCAGTCAGAACCAGCCAGGGGTCTGCGTATCCTTCATCCCATCGCGCCAGTAGAGTACAGTCAATGGGATTAGTTTTAAAGCAAGTAACTTGCCCTGACCAGCTCATCCCAGTAGATGGAACTACTGTTGCTAAAGGATTCGGGTCAGATGAATCAGGAATTTGATACTGACCTTGATGGTTAATTCGCAGAAAGGGATGCCAACCTAAGTTCACAATTTCCTGAAACAACCAATCTGCATAGAGTCCTCGATCTGCGGCAACTATGACTTGATAATTACTTGGCACAAGCTCTTTGAGAGAAGATAACAGTTCTTTCCAATAGGGCTTCCAACTCCCTTTTTCTGTCCCTTTGACTATTTTCCATGCTACGAGAATGCCACTACCTCGATAGAGAATATTAATTGAAAGAACTGTGAAGTTTTGTCCATTGCTAGTTGCATCCAATGCTATTGCTAGTTCTTGAGTCTCTTGAGGTAATAAATCGAGCACCCATTTTAATAATAAAGCAAAACATTCTGCTACTTCTAGAGATACCCTTTTATTGCCTTTTCTGGCTTTAGCTGTTCCTTCTTTGTACCATTCCTTCAATCTCTGACGTACTGTATTTTCCTTTTCTTGGTTAATTTTGGCAATTAAAGTTGACACTCTGGTTAAGCTGCTTGATTGTGTCATTACCATTCCAAAACTCCAAGTTGCTAACCCAGAAATTTGGGGTAAACTCAGATTGGGAAATCTTTGGCTGACAATTTGTTTCCAATCCTTGAGATGTTGATTTAATTTCATCTCTCTCAAGTTTCTCTTAACTCTTCTTGATACTTTTACCTTATTTCTGAGTCTTTACTCACCCCTTTGTAAAAAAACTACCCTTGTGAGGAGACCCGACCGGGGTCGCACCGCTTTTTTGATTTTTCTTAGTCCCATTTTAATTGTGGTGCTTGTTTCATAAATATTGCGCAATTCTTCTTTCAATTCATAAGCAATATTTAGACAAGGAGACTTATTTAATAACTATCTTAAATCTGCTTCTTCTTCCTTTGTTAAGTCACAACTATTTTTAAGTAATAAACTACGATTTTTTAAGCCTTTTAAATCCAATAACAAGGGAATTTTTTTTAAAGATTTGTTGACCAATTTCATGACATGAAATCTATCAATTACAATTAAAGCATTAGGTAAGATTTAGGGAGCAAAGTGAGAGATTAAAGAAGGGCGCTCAATAACAGCAACAGTTCCCATGAGAGATTGGGTAAAAAAATCCATCACAGAACGTCCCTGAAAGCGACAGGTTTGAATGACACTTAATAAATTAGCTGTTTCCTTTTCCCCTCTGGTTTCGTTTTTGGTTTCTTCAGTAAATCTGAAGATAAGGGTTTTGATGAGTTTTGACTGTCGAGATCTCTACTCAGAATCAGCTTTTCTATTTTTGGTTTGTAGTTCCGTAATTATTTTTTGCTGACTCAGTATGAGCTTGACCAGTTCTTTTTTGGACAACTGACTCAGCGGTTCTTTCTTATGTAACGGTTGCTCTTGATCCATACTGACGTTACATTACCTAGTTTTCTATCTTTTTTCAAGCTGTTCTCTCTCGATATCTATACCGCCTCTTTTATTCTTACTCTATTTTAAACCCCGTCCAGTTTGAAAACTGGAGTTTTGTCTCAAAATAAAATAGGCTGATTTGGAGAAAAAAAACTATAGTGGCAAATTTGACTAGAGTTATCCTGAAATTTTCAGTAGGCTTATAGATGAGAAACGAGGGAAAGCCCAAGAAGAACAATGGCAAGAAAAACGCCAGTCCCCGAAGCTAATCAGAAAGTTGTCCTGAACTGTATCCATCAAAACTGTCCCAGTTGTGGTCAGAAAATGTGGCGTGACTACGACAACTATAGAACCATCAGAACCTTGTCAGGAGTAGTCCGAATAAAGTTGAAGGTGAGGCGTTGCTCCCATAGAGAGTGTGAACGCTATCATCAAGTATATCGGCCTGAAGAAGAAGGGGTTTGGGGATTACCAGGACCTGAATTTGGGTTGGATTTAATCGCTTATGCAGGAAGTCTTCGCTATCAAGAACATAGAAGTGTGCCACAGATTCACAAGGTATTAAGAGAAAAGGGAGTAAATATTTGTCAACGAAGTGTGAGCAATGTATTAGACCGTTATGACGAACTGATCTCAGTATCACTCACTGATGGGAATCGAATCAAAAAACTCTTGGGGTCTCAAAAACAAGTCATCCTAGCTATCGATGGACTTCAACCACAAGTCGGGCATGAAGTGTTATGGGTGATTAGAGATTGTATGAGCGAATCCATCTTATTAGCGAGAAGTCTCTTATCGAGCCGAGAGGAAGATATCAGCAAGATGCTCTCTCGAGTAGTCGAAGCATTACCTCAAACTGTAACGGCCGTAGTCAGTGATGGTCAAACTCGAGCGACCCCAGCGAGGAAACCTCGCTGGGGTCGCTCGTCAAGTTTCAATTCGCAACGCTGTAGCGAGCGCCTTACCTGGGACGCCACATCAACTATGTCATTATCACTACTATAAAGAAGCATTCAAGCCACTCATAGAAGCAGACCGCCACGCAAAAAAAGAACTCAAAAAGTTAGTCAGAGGAGTCAGACCAATTGAAAGGAGTGTCGCAGAGCAACAAGATCCCATAAGCGAAGTGGTGAATGGATATTGTCTGGCGGTACGGAGTGCTTTAACTGATGATGGTCATCCCCCCTTGGATGCTCCAGGAGTAAGACTTTATGAACGTTTAACCAAGATTGATGCGAGCCTTAAAGGGTTAGAAAAAAAGATTATTTTACCTCTCCATTAATTAAATTAAAGCGTATTTTAGAGAATGGTCTCCACCAAAATGTGGCACATTGGTCGGAGTTAACTCTTGCGATGAAGTGGATTCATCAAGCTGCAATTATTCTCGACAACGAAGAAGAGCTTCCAGTTTTATCTGTTCAACAACGTTTTGGCGCTTGGATAATCTTTATGTCTGACCATAGAGAACAACTTGGTTCTCTTGGCGATTCTATGAACCACTTGCTCAAAATCACTCTTAGCTATTGGTCTGGATTGTTTCATTGTTATCAAGTTGATAATTTACCTAAAACTAATAACGATTTAGAACAAGTGTTTGGCTCTTTTCGTCATCATACTCGGCGCACTACTGGTCGCAAGAAAGCCTGTCTTGTCACCAGTAGTCGAAGAAGAACTAGGCCAGCAAATCCGAGAAGCCCTGGCATTGACAGCAATAGCACCACAAGAGAGAAAAGAGAAACCGATACCGCGTTGGACATTGAAAAGATTTGTTCAATGGCTCAAAAATCAATGGCAGATTAATTGTTGTCGCGAGACAGTTCGACGAAGTCTGAAACAGTTGGGATTTTCCTGGAAGAAAGCTAAAAAGCGGTGCGACCCCGCTCGGGTTTCCCGAGCTAGGGAACGCGCACCAAGACAGTTACTTAATAAAGGGAATACCGCCAAAAGAGCCGAGTTTGTTGAAAAAATTACTGGATTACTGGATGATGCAATCGATCAAAAGCGACTCTTAATCTATATTGATGAAGCCCACATCCATCTCGATACAGATGAAGGTTATGGTTGGTCTATTGAAGGCGAAAGGTTTTTGGGTCAGTTCTAGTTCCCCAGGACGAAAGAAAGTTTCTTTTTACGGTGTCTATATCTATAATCAAGCACAGACCAGAATTTTGCCCTATGAGAAAGCCGAGAAAATTAACACCATTGATGTTCTCAAAAAGTTACAAACGGAATTTCCAGACCAGAAAATAACCATTGTTTGGGATGGCGCATCTTATCATCGTGCGGCATTAGTCAAAGAAGCGGCATCAGCTATGGGCATCCAACTTGAACCATTACCTGGTTATAGTCCCGACTTCATGCCTGTCGAACATCTTTGGCAATGGTTGAGAGAAGACATCACTTATCATACTTGTTATGAGTCTCAGCAAGAATTAATTGATGCTGTCGCTGATTTTCAGCATCAGATTAATACTACACCGATAGCTGTTAGCGCCCCGCGAAGCGGATCTCTTCGAGATCGCTTATGGGTCAAAAAACACCTTGAGCCAGAGGAGGAAAAACTACGGTTTTCAAAGTAGATGCGGTTTAATACCTGAATTTTTACAATCGGTGTTCTAGCTCTCTGGGAAGGTTACAGTTATTTAGGTATACTAAGTAGACAGATATAAATAGCCTGAAGTATGTAACAAAATGTAAATTAACTTCAACTTGATATCAATCTAAGGATTAAATCTACTTTACAAAAGTAAACATAGTTGAGTTTAATTATCCCGATCTACTTAATATATTTAGAAGCTTGTTATATACTCAGAAACAATCCCTATATTTTCAAGCATTTTGCAGATTTCACTTTCATAAATAGGATTCATTATTATTACAAGATCTGGTTGGTAATCGAGTAAAAATTCTGGAGATATAATTTGTTGTCCTGTACCAGGAATATATTTTCCTTCTTTATGAGGATTAATATCTACCACATATTCAATTTGCTGTTGTTCTTTGAGAATATTTAAAAAATTAACTCCTTTAGAACCTGCTCCCCATAAAACTACGCGCTGATTTTTGTGAGCAATTTCTTGTAGTTTATTTTTCCAAAAGGTTATTTTCTCCTGGAATTTAGCGTTAAAGCTCGCAATTTCATTTTTGAATTTTGACAATGATTTAGCATGATTATTTACCAATTTTTGAGTATCAGTAATGGAAACAGCTTCTAAACAGAGAAATTGTTTCTGATATTCTTCACTAGTATCAGTAACTCTGAAACCACAATTGGAAAAGGTATTAGATAAAGATATATCAGTAAAGTAGCAACAGTGTTCGTAAATAATATCCCAAATAGCTAAATTTTGGAAGATATCTAAAGCATTTGGCACTTCAAAGAAAATCTTAGTTCCAGAAGACTCTCCGATATTTTCTCTCAAAGTTGTAAGGAAATGTGCAGGATTTGGGATGTGTTCTAAAGTGTGTCGGCAAATAATAAAATCTCCTTGATAGTGAGCGTATTTTTCTGAGTAATAATCTTGTATAAACTCAATCTGATATTGGTCGTGTTGGGGTCGATATACATAAGTAGGGTCAAAACCAATACCATAGTTATTACCCTGTTCACACAGTAGAATTAAAAAGTCTCCCTTTCCTGAGCCAATTTCGATAATCTTCTTATTACGAAGATCGTGCTTTTTAATTAAGTTATTCGCCAAAGATTGGGCATAACTCTGAAAGCGAGGAGAAAAGTCTAAAGAACATTCGTAGTTTTCTGTATATTCTAGTTTGGCTGAATCAAAAGCAATATTACCAATAAAACCACAAGTAGAGCAAAAAGCTAAATTTATGTTTCCTTTATTACAGTGTTTTGCCGCTTCTGAATCTTTCCATAGCGAATTACAAAATACTGGCATATTACTCAATTCAAAAAATATTTCTATGTGTTGTGATGAACAGACTGGGCAAGATTTTTTGATTATCTTATTCACTAATTTTAGCTCCTATAATGATAAAATTAAAACAAACAATGCAGATTATGTTCTTTAAAATTTAAGCAAATCAATAAAAAATTAAAGAATAAAATCCAATAAAATAAAAGAGATTTTTAAAAGATTTGATGTTATTTATTGACAAGTTATGATTTGTGATTTGGCTCTCCTAGATGGTTACAAAAAATAATACAAATAAATATCTAAAAGCATTCCAAGGCAAGGTTTGCAAGATTATAAAAATGCAATTCTAATAAAAATCAATTTTTGTTTTGTTACATTACTCGAATTTACAGGAATTGGTTCACTATTAGATAATAAATTATTATAGCTAGTCTAGGAGAGTCTGTAATTTTAAGTTAACAATAGATTTATGAATTTATTTGAAATGAATATAAATGCAATTTAAAATGTTTAAATATTACCTCAAGAAATTTAAAAGCTAAAATAAATCTGGAGTAACGTCTTATTACTTACTATAAAAGTAAGTAATTTGAAGAAAGTCTTGTATCTTCATAATGCAGCAATCAAGCTAATAAAAAATCAGCAAATCATTATAAAAAATTCTAGACTTTTTTGCAAAAATCTTTACGCATGTAATAAATTTTACTCAGAGTAATAGCTTAGAAACTTAAGTTCAGATAATTATTAACTGATTTATTTTGTGGTTGATAACATAATGCCTTGTTGTCGATAAATTTGTTCTAAGAGAATTTCATTAAGTTGTTCAGCAGAGATTAAGTTTTTTTCGATTAGTATTTCACCAAGGCTGATTTTTTGATTTTTTAGTTGCCGATTAATTGCCTCTCTGGTGAGGTATCCATCTTGTATTAAAATTTCTCCTAATCTTTTATCTTGATTTTTTTGTTTAGCTAAGGCAGTCAATAAAACATTCTCAGTAATTAGATTTTGCTTGAGTAGAATTTGACCAATTTTTTCTGGCTGATGTTGAAAAGACAATAAATCACTGGATGTTTCTCTCATAAAAATGTCATCTGACCAATTGAGAGAGAAAGCTTGTTTTTGCCAGAATAATTGCTTTAAACCCAACCCAATAAAAGGTGGAATGGTTTTACTGTAACGAGCATATAGACGAGATGGTTCTTGAATAAGTCGATAAAACCACTCTAATCCATATGCTCTAATAAAATGAGGTGCTCTTTTTTTGATACCAGCATAAACATCAAAAACTGCCCCAACTCCAATCATGACACCATTGATTTTGTCCTTATGCTGGGCCATCCATTTTTCTTGTTTGGGACAACCAAGACAAACAAAAATTAATCCTGCACCACTAGCATTTATCCTTTCAATTAAAGCTTCATCTTCCTCTGCAGTTAAAGGACGAAAAGGTAAAGGCTCAATTCCGGCTATTGATAGCAAAGGAAATTCTTGTGCGATTTTTTTTCTAATTGAATCGAGGACTGTTTGTTGAGAACCCAAGAAAAAGACACTAATCTTAGAAATTGAAGCTAAGCGAAAGAGATTTAAAGAGACATCCATTCCGGCTACACGGTCTTGATTCTGAACTCCCATCAGCTTGAGCATCCAAACTAAAGGCATACCATCAGGAGAGACTATGTCTGCTTGTTCAAGAGTTTCAGCAAATTCTTGATTCCAGTATGCCTCCATAAGCATATGGCTGTTGGCTAAACAAACGACTTTACTTTGTTTCTTGGCGGCCCAGTCTAACATCAGCCAGATTTGTTCTTGTAATGGCAAACTAGTAACTGGTGAGTTAAGTACATGATTAGTTGGAATCGCTGATTTCATAATTAATGTTACAAATTAAATGTATTGGGTAGTTTTACAATGGCAAAAACAAAAATTACCAATAATAAACTGCAAATTGTTGATAAGAGTATTTGTGTGATTAACTAGAGACTATCGTAGTTAAGACCACTTGTAAAAATCAATATCAACTTAGATGTATTTACGCAAAAATCATAATTTATTCGAAATTCATTCGAGTTTGTAAAGCAACAGTAAAGTAAGTAATCGCCAAAAAAGCTAAGTGATCTTACTCGAGTTTATTTTTAAATATTTCATATAATTTTAGCTAAAAATACATAAAAATTTGGCAAAGACAAAAGCTTTAAGTATTATTGTAATATAAAAGCAACAAAATCCAGTTTTTGTTATTTCAATAGAAGCTTATTATTCAATAGTCAAATCATTTTATTTTTAACTTTTATTCAATCAAAGTAGACAGATGGAAGTAAATAAATCTTATCAAATAAGACCAATTAGTGAAGAATCCCCATATTACGAAGTAGAAGAAGGGGGATTGGATTTATCTGGTTTTCAAGACACAATTATCCGAAGAATTAATATTGTGTTAGGAATTGTTATTGCTATATCATCTCTGACTTTTATTCGAGTGATAAATCGTACACCTAGCTATAAAGCTGGTTTTGAGATACTTTCTGAACCGATAACTATTGAAACAAAAGTAACTTCTTCAGGTTCACAGTCACAACAAACTAGAGCAGAAATCACAGCAGTTAATTTAGACGAAATTCAACTGAAAAGCTTAACCAGTTATGATCTCATCATAACTATAGTTAATGAACTGAAACATAAGTATCCGGCAATTAACTATAATTCGATTGTTAACTCACTAAGCTTAACAAATAGTCGAGAAGAAACTGTTTTAGAAGTATTTTATCAACATAGCGATCGCGAGCAAGTTAAAGATGTTTTACAGTCTCTAAAAAATGCTTATTTAAATTATAGCTTACAACAAAGACAATTCGGATTAAATCGGGGACTGGAATTTTTAGAACTGCAAATTAACGAAAAACAAGCTGAGGTTGATGAAATAAATCAGGAATTGCAAGAATTACGGACAAAATACAATTTTATCGATCCGAGAATTCAGGATGTTCAAATAACTCAAAGACTTAATAGTCTAATTATTAAGCAAACTGAACAGCAAACACAATTAGAACAAACTAAAAATCTAGTTGCTATTGCGAATAAAGAACTAAAAGCACAGTCTACTAATTCAACCACGGCAATGCAACTTGGTACTTCCCGATACAATGCATTATTGGAAGATTTACGACAATTAGATTATCAAATTAGCCAAGAATCTACCATATTTACGGATCAAAACCCCATAATTCAAACTTTAAAGCAACAAAGACAAGGCTTAATTTCTCTTATAAATCAAGAAGTAGCTACTATTAAACAAAAAATTAATAATCAGATTCAGCTGGAGCAAAAACAATTGCAAGCCACTAATCAAGAAATAGTAAGTATGCAAAAAAATCTCCAACAATGGTCAGGGATCACGCGCGAATATGAAGATCTTGAACTGCAAATGAACATAAAGGTCGATCAATTCAAAGGCCTTCTGGGCCAAAGAGAATCTTTACAATTGGAAGTTGCTCAGAAAGAAGCGCCCTGGAAATTGTTAACTCCCGTGGGAGAACCTACAATCGATTCTAGTGCTAATGCTAATTTGATGATTTTAGGTATGCTGTTCGGTTTATTAACTGGTATAGGTGCAGCTTTGATTTTAGATAAATATCAAAATATAGTTTATAGTCCAAATCAAGTTAGAAAAATTACTAATCATGATGTACTAAGTGTCATTCCCTATGAGGATAATCACTTCGATAGACCATCATTGGTGAAGCAAGCAATTGATGCTGTTCGTCCATTTGAATCATTTGAGAAAGAATCAGGTCTTCAACTTCGCAGCAGAAACTCTAATTACAACCATCTGCTCTACTCATCCATGGAAGATTTTAGGCTTCTTGCTGTCAATCTCGGTTTTTTAAATGTCAATAAATGTTTAAATTCCCTAATTGTTTCTTCTGCGGTTTCAGGTGAAGGAAAATCCACGATTGTAGTTAATCTAGCGCAAGCAATTGCATCTATAGGGCGTAAAGTTTTAATAGTAGATGCAGATTTTCGTAGTACAACTGGTTTGACTAGTTCTATGGAATTAAGTTCAAATCAAGGTTTAAGTGATCTATTATTGTTCAATAATCTAAGTTTAGATGATGTTATGCAAAAATCTTCTTTAGAAGAAAATTTGTTTATTCTTCCCGCTGGTACTAGAGATATTCTTTTTGATAAGAGTAAATTAGCATCTACCGACATGCAAAATTTAATGGAAAAACTCAAGCAAGATTTTGATCTAGTGATTTATGATGTTCCTGCAATTGTTGGTTATGCAGATGTGGGTTTATTAGCTAATCAAACGGATGGAGTTATTTTAGTGACTGGCCTGGGTAAGGTGCAAGCTTTCCAGCTTAAAGAAGCAGTGAATATTTTGAGCATGTCTCAAATTCCTATTAGAGGAATAGTAATCAACAATTTGAGGCTTTAGAAGATTCCTCAAGAGAGCTTATCCCAATTAACTAAATTCTTGCTATGCATACAGCACTAACAATAAATTTTAGACTCAGCTTGAGGAGAATTTTTTAAAGATTAATTCCCAAAGTATCTAAATCTTCAAATCAACTCCCCTACTTATAGTATCTCAATATACGATCGCGTAGATTTATCTTTGTCTATTACAGGAATCAACTGCAAATACAACATCTTCAGTAAATTCATCGAGCCATTTGGCGTAAATTTGCTCACCTTTTTTACTAATGATAAATTCGTTAACCAGGTCTCGCCATTGATTATCGTTGTTGGGAAGTAGCATTCCGTAGTAATCGCAGGTCAAGGGTCGCTTAGGCAAAAGGGTATAATCATTGGCAGCGAAACCTTGTCTTTCAATTTCTTCGATAGATAGAATACTATCGCTGACCAAAGCTTCAATTGAATTATTAGTCAAAGCTTTAACTGCTTGGGATCTAGCTCCAACACCTTCAAAGACAACTTTTTCTGTTGAGGGAAATTCTTTTTCGACAAATTTTTGGGTAGTAGTATTGTTGAGTACGCCTATTTTTAAATTTGCCAGGTCGCTACTCTGATTAATTTGGCTAACTTTATTATTAGGAACCAGAAACTGAGTACCTGTAGCAAAGAAGGGTTGAGAAAAAGTAACCTCTTCGATATCACTTCTAATCGTATTAGGCCCACATTCAAGATGGACATGATCTTTTTGCAGTAGTTGATAGCGATTCTCTAGACTAGAGGGTAACCCTATTGTCTGAATACCACCAGACAGCTTCAATTTTTGTTCCAAATACTGCTCAAAAGATTTGACAAAATCGGCACAGTATCCTGTCCAATTACCATTGTCCCCCAGATAACCAAAAGGAGCTGCATCACTTCTGACTGCCACTTTCAAGATCCCAGTACGTTTAATTTCTTCTAAAACTGGTTCTTTTCGTGGTGCTGCTGCAGTAATTACTGGCTCAGGGAAGAATGGGACAGGTGGTTGCTTGCCATAAGCTAGCTCTAGTTGCTCTGGGGTCAGAGATTGAGTGAGATGGATACTAAATCCCTCTTGCGAGAGTTCCTCAGTGTAAGCAGCGCTGAGATAGGGAGCAAATTCTTCTAATCCCCGCACATGGTAATTAAAGAAAGCAACAGTCATCGCATTTAAATAACTACGAGCGGTCGCAGGGCTGCCCTCAGGACCCTTCAAAGTTTCGAAAGGCAATCCTTCAATCACTTTATCCTTGGCGGTAGAGTAGTGAGTCCCTGGAACGAGCATTGTCAGGTATTTATTGGGAGTGTTCATCCAAAAAAAGGGATGAATTTGATTTTGCACAACGGGAACGGTTGAGTCTTCACTAGCTGCCCAAATCATCGTTGGGATATCGATTGTCCCCATGCCTTCTGGGCCAAAAATGGGATTGGTAAAAGGATAGGCCGAGAATACTGCTTTAATACGAGGATCTTTAATATTGAAATTGATTGGCGGTAGATATTGAGCTTGGCACTGAAGCGCAAAACTAATAACGATATTAAAGTTTTCCTCATTGCATTTTTGCACTAATCTGGGCTGATTAATTTCTGCTCCTGCCGATGCTAATGCAGTATAGCCCCCAAAGGAGTAACCAAAAACTCCCACTTGGTCTAGATTTATTTTGGCTGCCCAATCTGGATTTTTTGTGGCTAACGCTTCTAATTTATCTAATAGATAAGTAACATCTTGTACGCGACCGATAAATTCAATAGGAGTAATCCAATCACCTAATTCTCCTCTCAGAAATGCTTGACGATATTCCAAATTACTGCCAATATGCTCTACCGCCGCTACAGCATAGCCATGAGAAGCTAATTGTTTAGCTACATGGGCATAATTACCTCGCGAGGAACCAAAACCTTGAACGATGACCACTAATGGGGCTGGTTCTGATTTTCCCTGGGGCAGGTAGAGATCAAATTCCAGGGGATAGGTAGTGGATAAACCAACCTCAGTAGAGCGCAAACTATCGATATTAAAAATCATATCTTTGACAGTGACTTCCCAAGGTCCTGGTTGCCTTAAATCATCAAGTTGGGAGAAATCGATGGGATTTGCTGCTGCTTCTGCTGCGGATTGTCTTATGATTTCCTCTACTGCTACTTTACGATATCCAGATACAGTTGCTAATTCATTGAGTAATTGAATGATAAAGTCAATGTTGATATAAATTTCTTCCGTCGGAAATTTGCGTAAAACATTGGTAACGGTTAATCCTTCTGATTCATCTGCTGCTGCTAAAATTACTGCAGAGCGAATACCATAGAGACCATTGATATTATAGTCAATTTGAACTGCCCGTCCGATCTGGCTGACCAATCTTTCTACCATAGGAACGCGAGCAACGCGATAAATTTGAGCAGCACTTAAGTCAAAACGTTTTTGTAAAATTTTCCGAAATTCATCTAAGGTTTTTTCGTCGAGACGATCGGTGATCAAGGCAAGATCGGAGTTGATTTTACCTTCTTGAGCAAAGGTTTCTAAAGAATCGACTGAGATAGATATCTGTAAAGGACCTATATAAGCAGAAATTCGTTCGGCACTAATAGCTGGTTTGGGCTTCCATGCTGCCGTTAGTATTCCTAGACCTAAGACTAAACAGGAGGTCTTCACCAGGGTTAGTAATCGCTTACTATAGATATTTTTAAGGGGCATTTTGGGAGAAAATCTTACAATATAAAGGCTTTAATAATTTTTCCTTTTTTGGGGTCATTTTCAATTAAGTCTAAGTCTATCTTAAGTCGAACTCTATCTATACTTAATTGTTTAGGTTTTGCTCAAATACGGTAAGTAGAGGCTCATTGGGGTTATCGATGCAGTAGTCGATCACTTGATCGGAAATTTCACCCAATTTCACAACATCCACAGTCAACTGGTTATTTTTACCGCTTAAATAACCGTGGTAATAAGATAATGTCGCTTCCTTATCGCTATCATTTAGCTTCAGCAATTCCCGACAATCTAAAGTTGCAATGTCTACTGTAGAAGCATCTAGTTGGTTTGACCCACTTTGGCCGTACACACTTAAAGAAGGAATGCTCAATACCAAAGCTGCAGTCGTAATTACATATTTAAGTTGATTCATAATCTTAAGTTTCTCTTGAATAAAATAATGTTAGTTTGACTATAGATAAAAAATTAATAACGTCGATAAATAAAAAATTAATAACGTCGATAATCACGCCGATCACCTCGTCCTCTTATACAATCATCGTATGCTAAGTTGTAAAGGCTTCGGTAATCTGAAGATTCTCGGGAACCACCTTCTAAGCCACCAACTACTGCGCCAACGCCAGCGCCTGCGCCAGCATCACCGAGAATTGCCCCAAACAAAAGTCCCGTGGCCGCTCCTCCAGCAACTCCCCTTAGGGTGTGATCGCGACTATTGCGCTTAGCATAATTCCTAGCATATTCCTCACACTCGGAGCGTGATTGTGCCCAAACTGTATTTCCAGACAAAGCTACGATGTTAACCAAGCTAATAGCGCAAATTACTAGTCTGATACTTTTTGGCAATTGCTTAATTTTACTTTTTTGCAATCTCTTTGTTTCAACCCCATCTTTCATAATGATAATAATACAATAGCAATCAACATGTTACATGACAAAACAAACAGATTTCTTTGGCTTAAGATTTTCTAAATATTTATTTTAAAATTAACTGTCGGTGGTTGAAACCCTGGTTAAAACCATAAAGCAAAAAAATGAGCAGAAATGGCAAAATGATAAAGTCGATATTATAAATTATAAATTAACGAGTTCTTGACGGAAGTCTTGACTAATTTTTTTTTATCAATTATGTTGATCGAACCCCAAGAAGCGATCGCGAGCTTAAAACTATTAGTATATGTGGCCAAAGCTGATGGTCAGTTGCATCCCAGAGAAGCAACAATTCTCACAGAAGCTTGGAAAAAAGCCCAGCAGCTCTCAACTTTGCCCGAAGATGTCACCATCGACAATATCTTGGCAGAAGATATTCAGATTGAAGATATTTTACCTCAAATAACCACTCCTAAAACACAAAGGGTAATTTATAAAGCATCCTATATAATAGCTGAAATCAACGGTACATCTCCTGAACAACAAGCAATATTAAACAAGATCGCAGCAAGCTTTCAGGCATTGGAGCAAGACTCGTTAGTGAACAATGATTCTCTAACGGAAGCAGCGGCTCAATCACCCCATGATTTTATTGAAGCGATCGCGGCTCAATTAGTATCTGTGAAAGAGGTTCGCGATTTAATCTTAGATTATGCTATTGGCATTGCCATTTTGGGATTTAACCCAATCCCAGGGATGAATATCGTTACGGATGCTATTGCCTTTGGCTTAATACTCAAGATGATTCGAGATATTGGTAGTAAATGGGGCTACCCTAAAGGTCAGGATGCGATCGCTATTATTGGTAGTATTTTTGGTGGTTTTGGGGCCCTCTTAGCTGCGATAACTAGTTGGGCGAGCATCGCCTTTATTGGCTTATATATGCCAGTTATTGGTGAGTTCGCTACGGCTTCTTTTTTCTTTACTCTTACTTGGGCGATTGGTCAGGCAACGAATCAGTTTTATCTCAGTGGTCGTCAATTAAATGCTGCGGCTCTCAAGCAAGCCTTTCTTCAAGCGCAAAAAGAGGGCAAAATTTTAAGCAAGAAAATCAACTTTCCAGGGCATAGATAGTACTATTTTACTAAATAATCTGTTTGTCTTTGCCAAAATAACTATAGTGCGCTATTGTCCTAATTCAAAATCGAAAACTATACTATTGCAAATTTTTTATAAAGAATGGGTTCAAAAAGTCAAAATCAGGTATCAACAACTTCTAGCAACATAATCCCAAAAGAATTAATTTTATTTACAAGTTTTTTTTAATACTTACTTTAGTCATCAGTCTCCATAGGTACTATACTTTTTACTCTTCGTACGACCAGGGAATTTTTAATCAAATGTTTTGGAATAGCCTTAATGGTTTTCCAGCGGAAACTTCTCTGGCTTCTGGTATATCCAGCTTGGTTGTGCACTCTCAGCAGCTTCCTGTTGTCGCCCATAGTCATTTGGGGACTCACTTTACCCCGGCTCTACTGATTTGGCTGCCTTTTTATGCCCTATTCCCTTCACCAGCTACGCTAAGTGTTTTGCAAGTCATCTGGGTCACAGCAGGGGGCTTGGTTTTATATTTTTTAGCCCGACAATATTTACAACCATTTATCTCTCTACTTATTACTGTCAGTTACTACTGTGCCATTGCCGTAGTTGCCCCTACCCTATCTAATTTTCACAATCTCTCTCAGATACCTCTGGCATTCTTTAGTTTATTGCTGGCGATGGAAAAACGCTGGTGGTGGTTATTTTGGGTTCTAGCATTGTGGATCTTAGCTATTCGGCAAGATGTCGGGCTCGTCCTGTTTAGTTTGGGAATTTATTTATTTTTTAGTAAGCGTCATCCTCGCTTAGGAATACTGCTGTGCGGCATTAGTGTACTCTACATAATCACGGTAGTTAACTTGGTCATGCCTCATTTTAGTGATGACGTTTCTCAACGCCTCTTAATTCAGAAGTTTGGTCAATATGTAGACAAGCCAACAGCTTCAACAATTGAAGTATTGTGGGGGATGATAAGTCAACCTGGATTGTTAATTAAAGAATTAGTTTCCCCTGTAGGTCAAACCATCTCTTACTTATTGGGTCATTGGTTACCCTTGGCTTTTATTCCTGCCATTGCCCCAGCTTCCTGGATGGTGGCAGGATTTCCCCTATTGTATTTGCTTCTGGCAAAAGGTATGTCGGTTTTAGCTATCAGCCTTCGCTATGCCATGACAGTTGTTCCTGGATTATTTTATGGAGCGATTCTCTGGTGGTCTGGTCAGGGATGGCATAATTTTTTCCAGAAGCCAGAAAAAATCCAACCGAGAAAATTAACACCAAAATTTCAGCGTTTCTGGATTTTTTGTATTGGTCTATCCCTAGTACTCGCAATCAACGAAACCAAAGTAAGTCAAGCACTGTATTTCATGATTCCCGATTCTATTCAACCTTGGGTTCATGTTTCCTTACCCCAACAATGGCAGCGGTCTGGGGAAATTAACTCTTTATTAACTGAAATTCCTTCAGATGCTAGTGTTTCTGCTACTACCTATCTTATTCCTCATCTTTCTGGGCGTAGGGAAATTATCAGGTTACCGCATTTGAAATTACGCACCCCTGACGGACAAGTGTCAAAAGTCGATTATGTAATAGCTGACTTATGGCGCTTACAACATTATCAAGTAGCTTTTGAACATGAAAGGAATCTGTTACAGAGTTTCACGAATTTAATTGAAGGAATTATAGCTAACCAAGAATATGGCATTACCAATTTTCAGAACGGTGTAATTTTGCTGAAAAAAGGAGTCACTTCCGATGTTGCAGCACAAAAAGCCTGGTTGACATTTCGTCAGCAAATCGGAGGTATTGAAAAATGACCTACGATCTTTTAAATCCTTTAGTTCCCTTGCCACAAGGTATTTTTCAAATTCCAGCTGCTCCCAACTTAGAAAATCGCTCCGACTCAGATTGGATTCAATTATCATTGGTTATTCCCACCTATAATGAAGCCAAAAATATTCAAGAACTAATTAAAGTATTGAGTGATTTACTCGATGGCGTTATTCCTGGAGATTATGAATTAATCGTCGTTGATGACGACAGTCCAGATTACACTTGGAAACTTGCTCAGGAATTAACCGTGGAATATCCTCAGTTGCAAGTAATGCGTCGAGAAAAGGAAAAAGGACTTGCCACCGCCGTAGTTCGGGGCTGGCAAATGGCCAGAGGAGAAATTTTGGGAGTAATTGATGCTGACTTACAACACCCACCGAAGGTATTGGCACAGCTATGGCAGAAAATACAACAAGGAGCTGATTTAGCTGTTGCGAGTCGTCATATTAACGGGGGTGGGGTTAGTGAATGGAACTTGGGACGCCGGATTTTGTCTAGAGGAGCTCAGATGCTGGGACTTATGGTCTTGCCAGAAGTATTAGGAAAACTCTCAGATCCGATGAGTGGGTATTTTCTCTTACGGCGCAGTAGCATAATTGAGCGTGCTATGAATCCTATCGGATACAAAATTCTGATTGAAGTAGTAGCTCGCGGCAGAATTCACTCCTCTGCCGAAGTAGGTTATGTGTTTCAAGAGCGCCAAGAAGGAGAAAGTAAAGTTATTTGGAAACAGTATCTTGAATACATTGGACATTTGTTGCGATTGAGATTGTTTCTGTGGGCAAAAGGTCGATTTATTCGCTTTGTATTAGTAGGCTTAACGGGGGTCTTAGTAGATATGGGGATTTTTTATCTACTTAGCGATCCCAGCACTTTGGGATGGTCCCTGACTAGGAGTAAGATTATCGCTGCAGAACTCGCGATGATTAATAATTTTTTCTGGAACGATCTGTGGACCTTTAGGGATATTTCCCGCCAACAAACAGGCATGAGTCCGCGATTCAAGCGGCTATTAAAGTTTAATGTAATTTGCCTTGGCGGCTTAATTCTCAATGTTTTATTCTTAAATTTCGTCTTTCATGTTTTGGGTTTAAATCGTTATCTGGCTAACTTGATAGCGATCGCTGCAGTCACTTTTTGGAATTTCTGGTTTAACTGCAAATTTAGCTGGCGAGTAACTGACAAGGGAAAATAGACCGTTACCTAGTAGTCGGCTACGGGATTTATTTTTCCTAAAACTCACTTAGAATCTTGATATGGTAAATTATGGCGCAATCAATTAGGCGATCGCTTAAAAATCAATATAATATCTATAAAGATCTAAGATCTGTGATCACAATAGTTGCTTTGGTGATTTGTATATTGGTTAAGTTTAAAAATTTATGACTAAATTAAGTCGTCGGCAGCTCTTATTAGCTGGATTTTTTACAGGAGCAGGAATCTCGATCGCAACTTCTTATTTTCGTGACCAGATCAATAGTAATAAATCCTCTCAAGATGAGGAAGGTTCGGAAATCGCCTATGAGACCAAGATATCTGAAAGTGAGATTCGTCAGATTAAACGCTCGGTTAATCTCAAGCAACCCTTAATTCCCTATAATCGGCAGATGTCAAAGATTTTGGTTCGTTGTTGTCGATTGGCAACAGAACAATATCTTCGGGGATTAGAAGATCCTGAATATGATGGCGCGATCGCGAATTTGCCCAGTTACTTTTCTCAGCTTAATGATTATGAGCAAATTACTGCTTTCCGAGCGATTAGGCAAAGATCTTGGCTGGAACCACTGTTCAAAAAAACTATGCTGAGAGATCTAATTCCGAAGACAGATTTAATCTACGCTGGTTTTATTCTTAAGTCTTCTGCCAATAACATTATTGTATTTAGAGGTACTCAAGAGCCAGAGGAATGGATTGCCAATCTTAATGTCCAACAGATTGACTACCAAAGCAACAATCCTCAAGCTGGCAAAATTCACCAAGGTTTTAACAATCTCTATTTCAGTGGAGTACAACAATGGCTTCACCAAGAAATTGAACAGCTCAATCCCGCTATTCCCTGCTATGTAGCGGGTCATAGTTTAGGCGGAGCAATAGCCGTCCTCGCCGCACTCGATCTTGGTTTAAATTTTAGTAATTTAAGAGAACAAATACAGATGTACAACTATGCCCCACCGAGAGTAGGCAATCCTACTTTTGCTAAGTTTTATAGCGACTTAGTACCCAATAGTTACCGCGTAGTTAACCAGGCAGACTCAACCTGGCTCTTACCCCCTACCCAACTAGATAATGCAATCTATCTGCATGTCGGACAGCGATGGTCATTTATCAATCAAACAGGAGACTTGAATCCCAATCATCAGTTAGCCGCTTATCAAGTGGCGATCGATAATGAAGTTGAGATATCTCGACCTATTATTGCTCCTGGAGTTTTTCAGAGATAACTTGAGTTTTGTGATCGATCATAGTTTACGGACTAGTAGCTTAATAACTCAAGACCTTAAACTCTAATGCAGAGAGCAATGACTTGATCAGTATTTTTTCTGATAATTTAGTACGCGAACGATGAGTATAAAGCATGCGATTTTGTTACCACTCTACGTACAAAACTCCCTCGATCCACGGCAGCTTAACTACACTTATGCTCCAAGATATACGATCAAGCAACATATCATAAGTTGTTTGTTCGACTTGGAGCAGCCAAGAGTGATCTCTTCGAGATCGCAAATCCGAACAAGCGATCGCGTTATCCCTCTCGTTCGGAGAGACTGCAAAGAACTCAGCTTTCGGAATCACCAAGCTAAGAAAAGTTACCTCAAAAGATGAAATAGGAAAGTTACAAGGTAAGCAATGAGTATGAGTGAACTGAGTTCTGTATATGAAATTGATAATGAGCAATGGTTAGAGCGAACCATTGAAATTTTAAAAGAGAAACGATTAGAGGAATTAGATTTAGAGCATTTAATTGAGCAATTAGAAACCTTGAGTCGTCGAAATAGATTGACAAGAGAGATAGTTGCTTCAGAAGGAGCAATTATCCCAAAGCTAATCCCTAGCCCAGCAAGACCTAATGTTCTCCGAATACATATATGCAAGGCAAGTTGTTCTAACCAATGATTATTAATAAATAGCAACTTTTAAACTCTATTGGCATGAAACTTAGTCATAAAAAGATAGTGTTTAATTTGTAACTTTTTTAACCTTAGTAAGTAGCAGTAATGACTTAATATATTATTGCAATAGTATTGCAATTACTATTCTATTGATATTTCAGTTTCTGAAGAGTTATTAGTTTTTTGTCTAAAACTATCGTTTTCCAAGCAAGCAGATAATATTTACGTTGACGAGTCTGATTTTTGTTTTACTGTCGATGTTCTATTATACAATCAAAAAAAACAATGATTAATAATTAGTTTTTAATTCCGGACAACTTTGTTGATACGAAAATAACTAGCTAAATAATGACTAAATTATGTCTCAATCCAGCCTGTAAAAAACCTCGTAATCCAGAGCAGAATAAATTTTGTCATGGTTGTGGCGCTAATTTAGCAGAGAGTACTCAAAGTTATCAGTTTGATTATTATCGAGTTACTAAACTTCTGGGGCAAGGGGGATTTGGACGTACCTATTTAGCTGAATATTCCCGTCGCTACAATCAGCCTCGGGTGATTAAAAAACTAATAACTAGAGAGGATGACCAAAATCAACAAAAAATCAAGGAATTATTTGCTAGAGAAGCAGAGCAACTTTGCCATTTAGACCATCCTCAGATACCCAAATTATATGAATATTTTGAAAAGGAAAATAATTTATATCTGGTGCAGGAATTTATCGATGGCATGAGCCTGAATGAAGAATTTGAGCAACAAGGAGCTTTTGATGAACAAAAAATCCAAAATATTTTAGAAGAACTGTTACCTGTACTAGTTTATATTGAAGAGCAAAATCTTCTCCATCGTGATATTAAACCCGATAATATTATGCGTCGCCGCAGCGATGGAGTATTAATGTTAATTGACTTTGGTGCTGCCAGAGTTAAAACTGGCAGAGATCCAACTGTATTGACTGCGATCTATACCCCTGGCTATGCAGCCATAGAACATATGATGGGTAAACCAGTTAAAGCTAGTGATGTTTATAGTCTGGGGGTAACTTGTATTCGCCTACTAACTGGCTGTTTGCCCACTGGTACCACTGATCTGATTTATGATTATCATGAAAATCGCTTGTGCTGGAAGGAGTATTTACAGGAAAGAAATATTAAAGTTAATGATCGCTTAGCAGCGATTTTAGATAAGATGGTGGCTTCTTCTCTCAAAGATCGCTATCCTGATGCCCAAGCAGTTCTAGAAGATTTATTGCGCCTTAATTCTCCTCTGGTATCACGGCCAACAGTAAATATAATTGGACACAATTATTATGTGCCTCCAACTTTTTATTTACCATCACGAACATTGGCAAAATCTGCCAGAAGATTGGGATTATTAGCTGGTGTTGTTGTTATTTTAACTGGAGTTGTGGGAATAAGATGGTATTTTAATAGTAGTCAAGAATCAATTAATCAACCTCTTCTAGAAAAGCTGGAAGTTCAATATCAACAAGGAAACTATCAAGATTGTTATCAATTAGCTACAGATAATTCTAATCAAGATAATAGTGAAATTCAAGAATGGATAGGTAAATGTGGGTTAGAAGCAGCAAAAGTGAAAGCAAATGCTTATAGTTATACTGGTGCGATCTCTATGGCTCAAACAATACCTAATACAGTACCTAACTATCAAGAAGTACAAGACTTTATTAAGTATTGGCAAGGAAAAATATCAAAATACCAACAAGAACAAGCCCAGTCACTAATCTCAAAAACAACAGGACTAGACTATAATCGATTGCGCGACCTAATAGAGGTGGGAAAGTGGCAAGAGGCAGATCGAGAAACAACAAGTATAATGTTACAAGCTACTGGTAGGCAAAAAGTAGGGTGGTTTAGGCCAGCAGATATCAATAAATTTCCCTGTGACGATCTACGTATCATTGACCAACTTTGGCTAGATTCTAGCCAGGGCAAATTCGGCTTCAGCGTGCAAAAAGAAATCTGGCAAAGGAATGGCAGTCCAACTAAAGCACGCGGCAAGAATAGTCTTAGTGATGGACAGAAAGGCAATCTTCCGAGTGATATATGGGAAGGACAGTCGGGGATGTGGGATGTGACCTTAGTGGAGTTGTTTTCCCGCGTTGCAAACTGTAACCGATAAGATATAAAAAGTTCAGGAAATTTGATAAACTTGTTTTAGGGAATTTCTATATGAATTCATGAAATTCATAAGCTTCAGTTCAGCTATCATCTCATAAGTTTTTGCGTGACCTTTTTCGCTTTCAAGTCAAGCTGATTACCTTTAGGGGTTTTTGGGAATCGTTAAAAAATGTGCCGCCACTTTCGGGTTATAGTAGTCAGCCAGCACGAACTTTTCAGCAACTAAACGAATTTCGTCGTTGTTGGCTTCCCATAATTTTGTTTTTATGAAATCCTAATAATTATTCCACTATCTGGAAAACTACTAACCTTATCCTAATCACGAGCCCAATTTTTGTTTTAGTGCCGATTTACTACTATAAAATGATAAAAAACAATGGGTAATAATTGGTTTTTAATTCCAGACAACTCTGTTTATATAAAAAATAACTACCTAAATAATGTCAAAATTCTGTCTCAACCCAGCCTGTAAAAAACCTCATAATCCAGAGCAGAATAAATTTTGTCATGGTTGTGGTGCTAATTTAGCAGACAGTACTCAGAGTTATCAGTTTGATTATTATCGAGTTACGCAACTCCTAGGGCAAGGGCAGGGCTGTTTCATTATCAAGAAAACATAAGATAATCAAAGATAATGAATATTAAGCACAAAAGGTAAGGATATAACCCAGATTATGACTCATTTCACTAATTGCCCCTTTAATCGAATCAAAGCCATGTGTTCTTA
>JASJDR010000149.1 GCA_030065615.1 Xenococcus sp. MO_188.B8
TGTTTCTCTTCTTCGCTAAATTCAAGGTAAATCATGCCTTAGCCTTAGCTTTGCTCCTTGCTTTGACTGTTGGCTAGATTATTATCTTTGGAACTAAAACGCAAGTTTTGACCGTGCAAAGTATAATACCAATTTGAATAAAGAATACGACAGATAAATGTAGGGGTTTGGCAGTGCCAAACCCGTACCTAAATTGTATGTGTAGCAAACATTCTTTAATTTGGTATAACACTGAACCTATTGACGAACTTAATCTTCAGACAAGCTTTGGTTTAACTAGCAACTCTTCAAGACGAAATCAAAGCTAGTGGAATAGTTTAGCGATTAAGAAGAAAATTGTGTTTGGGGCGATCGCGCTTAGTTTCTCTTCAGCTGCGATCGCTTAGTGACAAAGGAGATCGCATTATTACTGAAGCCCTATTATATAAGTGATCGCAAATTTAGTGTTGATATAAAGTTGTTAAAGAATTAGATTTAACGAGATTTGAGCCGAATATAGTTTAGCTAGATTATTAATCACCAAAACTAAAAGGTTTTCAGTATTTTTTGTAACCCATGATAGAATACAAATGAATATAAAAAAATAAAATTTATTCTGTAGTGAAATTTAGAAAATTATGCCTAAAACTATAACAATTCGTTTGCCAGATGAAAGATATGAGCTATTTAAGAAGTTTGCTGAAATAGATAATAGAACCATTTCCAATTTCATTGAGACAGCAACTGCGAGATATATTGAAGAGATAAAATATGTGGATGAGTTTGAAATGGCTGAAATTAATTCTAATGAAGACTTACAAAAATCATTAAAACGCGGCAGAACTGATGTGAAGGAAAATAGGAAACGCCGTGTTGGCTAAATATGAAGTTTTCATTGCCGAAGAATATGATAAACAGCTCAAGAACTTGCCAAAAAATGATCGAGCCTTAATTGAGAAGAAGATGAAGGAATATATCATCCCTCAATTACAGTCTGAACCGCATTTTGGCTCTAATATCAAGAAACTTAAAAACTATGACCCTCCAACTTGGCGTTACCGCATGGGAAAATACAGAATTTTTTATGAGATTGATGATGAAAGTAAAGAAGTAGATATCTTAACTATCATACAAAGAAAAGATGCCTATTAGAATGCCAGATGACAAGATGTTAAAGTTAGATTTAATTCAATGTTTTTCGTAAAGTTTCAAATAAAAGCGATCGCGTCACCTTACTCACTGTTAACCGATCACTGATTACTGTTAACTGCAATTGGGAACTATAAAGCTAGGATGAAGTTTTTATATTTTCCCTTATGAATAATAATAGTCAATCTAACTCCTCTGATAATAGTAATTTTTCTATAACAGAAATAACTAACACACAACCTATTGACGAACTTAATCTTCAGACAAGTTTTGGTTTAATTAGCAACTCTTCAAGACGAAATCAAAGCTGGTGGGATAGTTTAGCGATTAAGAAGAAAATTGTGTTTGGTGCGATCGCCCTTAGTTTCTCTTCAGCTGCGATCGCAGGTGGCAGTAGTTATTATTTTGCCAATCATTTGAGTAGTTTACTAATTGGTAGTGGGTTAGTGGCGACTATGGCAGGAGCGATCGCTGCTTTATTAAGTAAAAAACCGCTACGAGAGATTTATGGGGTTAAGGTTGTTGACTCATCCCGTTTAGATCGTCTGCTAAAAGACACTAAGTTAGGGGAACTAGAAGTCTTAGGGGAAAATCTGAAGCAATTATCAGGTCAACTTCAGACCTTAACGGCAGAACAGACCAGAATTAATCAACAGCGACAATTATTTAGTAGTATGACTTTCCGCACTCGTCAGACTACCAATATCGATCTGTTATTGCAAATTGCTGTCGATGGGGCGCGGGAGATTTTAGCCACTGACCGCGTAGTAGTCTATCGTTTTAATGATGATCGAACTGGGACGGTAGTTGCCGAATCGGTAGCGAGCGGATTACCAAAGGCTTTAGCTGAAGGTATTAGCGATCGCTGTTTCCAAGAGAGTTATCTGACTAAGGATCAGGTAGGAAAAATTCGCGCCATTAATGATATCTATCAAGAACCCGGTTTAACTAATTGCTATATTCGCTTACTAGAGCAGTATCAAGTAAAAGCCAGTTTAGTCGTACCGATTCGTCAGCAAGACAAAATGATGGGTTTATTGATTGCTCATCATTGTCGTACTCCGAGAATTTGGGAAAAGGTTGATCTCGATTTTTGCAATCAAATAGCTACCGAAATTGAATATGGTCTTGACTACATTCATTTTGTACAGAATCACCAACAGGCAAATGATATCACTTGGTTTTTCGGTAATATTATTTTCTCTGCCCATCAATCTTTAGATCTCGATGATGTATTTCAGGTAACAGTAGATGGTGCTAGAGATATTTTACAGACAGACCGGGTAGTGATTTATCGTTTCAACTATGATTGGAGCGGGACGATAGTTGCTGAGTCAGTAGCAGAAGACTATCCCAGTATTCTGGTGGAAACCATCGATGATCCTTGTTTTCGCGGAAGTTATGTAGATCTATACAAAAATGGTCGAGTCAGAGCGATCAATAACCTGCGTAGCGAACCAGGATTAAACGCCTGCCACATCCGTACTTTAGAAAAATATGGAGTTAAAGCCAATTTAGTGGTGCCGCTACGCAAGGATAATCAATTAATCGGCTTATTGATTGCCCATAATTGCGCTGCGCCGAGAATTTGGCAACAGTCAGAAATTGATTTCTTCACTCAACTGGGAACTCAAGTAGAATATGCGATCGACTATATTAACGCCACAGAAAAAATCCAAGCCACTACAGTTGCTGCTAAATTATTTGGGGATATTGCCTTCCGCGCTCGTCAATCCCTCAAGCAACAAGATATTTTCCGCATTACTGTCCAAGGTGCACGTCAAGCTCTCAAGGCTGATCGGGTAGTGATTTATAAATTTAATCCTGACAGTAGCGGAACAATTATTGCCGAATCAGTAGTTGAAGGCGGGATTAAAATGTTAGATATTAATTTTGACGATCCCTTTTTCCAAGAAACCTATCTCGAATCAGCTCGTCGTCATAGAGCCAGGGCTATTAATGACATTTACAGTGAGCCAGAAATGAGCGATTTCTATCTCCGAACTTTAGAACAATATGATGTCAAAGCCAATTTAATTGTCCCGATTCGTCAGGAACATAAATTATTTGCTTTACTAATTGCCCATCAATGTTCGGCACCAAGAGCTTGGCAAAAAGCAGAACAGGATTTCTTGACTGAATTAGCAACTCAAACCGAATATGCTCTAGATTATGTCAGTTTTATCGACAAACTAGAAACCGCTCGTCAAAAAGCAGAAACCGCCTCCCAAGAAAAAACTCGCCAGACAGAAGTTATTAAAAATCAATTAACTGTACTAGTCGAAGATATTAAAGATCTCTTTACTGGAAATCTCACTGTCAGAGCACAGGTTATGAAAGGAGAAATTGGTACTGTAGCAAAATTCCTTAATAATACCTTGGAAAATCTGCAAAAAATTGTCTTAAAGACACAATCCAATTCTGATGAAGTAATTCAAGTCATTCAAAGTTCCGAAGGCAATATTAACAGTCTTGCCCATGATGCTCTACAACAAGCAGAATCTATTACCCATGCTCTAGGACAAATTCAACGGATTGCCGAATCGATTCATGGCGTAGCGGATAATGCTCAATCGGCGAAAAAAATGGTACAGCAAGCTAACCAATCTCTAGAAGATGGAGATCTAATCATGAATCGCACCGTAGACGGGATTATGGCGATTCAAGAAACTGTCGAAGAAACAGCCCAGAAAGTCAAGCGTTTGGGAGAAGCTTCCCAAAAAATCTCTCGCGTAGTGAATCTAATTCGCGATCTGGCAAGTCAAACCCATGTTTTAGCGCTTAATGCCTCGATCGAGGCTAATGGAACCTCGGGAGAAGGACAAGGTTTTGCTGTTGTCGCCGAAGAAGTGCGATCGCTCTCGGAACAATCTACCACCGCAACTAAGGAAATCGAACAAATTTTAGAAGAGATTCAAACTGAGGCTAATCAAGTTGCGATCGCGATGGAAGCGGGTAGAGAACAGGTAATCGCGGGTACTGAATTGGTAGAAACTACCAGACAGAAACTAACCTCGATTGCGCAAGTTAGTGGAAAAGTTCGCTATTTAGTCGAAGATATGGCTAATGCTGCTACAGTACAAGCCCAAACCTCAATGTCAGTTTCCCAAACGATGCAAGAAGTCGAAACCATTGCCCAACAAACATCGGCTAAATCCCTTGCTAGTGTCGAATCGTTCAACAAATTATTAGAAGTTGCCCAACAACTCCAAGCCAGCATCACCAAATTTACTGTCGATTAATTCATAAGGTGGGCAATGCACTAAAGCATATGCGTAGCGGTATCCTTTAGGACTAGCTCCGCGTCGCCCACCCTACTGTTCAATGTTCAATGTTTAATGAAATAGATGGTTTCTGACTTTCGTCCTCGTGAATCGTATCAATTCTTTTTACAAGAAGCTGTAGAACTATTACAAGTTCTCGAAACAGGCATCTTGGATCTCAGAGCAAATAATAGTACACAGCATATTAATACTCTGATGCGGACTGCTCATTCAATTAAAGGTGGAGCAGCTTGTGTCGGCTTAAATCATATTAAAGAAATTGCTTACGATTTCGAGAATGTTTTTAAAATACTTTATCAAGATAGTATTGAAGTAGATTCTGAATTAGAGGAATTATTGCTGAGGGCATTTGATTGTTTGAAATCACCTTTAATGACTGAAATTCAAACAGGAGAAAGTAACGCCGCAGAAGATGTTGCCAAAAGCAAACCAATTTTCAAGCAATTAGAAACTAAATTAAATGTCCATTCAAGAGCTAATAAACCCAGTGCAGAAATACCTTTTGCCCAAGAAATTAAACGAGGATTAGAGCGATTCGAAACAATTCTTGCTAGTTCAGAGAAAACAGAAATTCTCGAAGCTTTAAAAGCTCAATTGACTATATTTCGCGGCTTAGCCAAAATTTCTAACCTTGATGAGTTTGTTGCGATCGCCAATAACACTCTAGAACAACTTGATAAATACCCTGCCTCCGTCGTAAATTTGGGCAAACAAGCCTTAATAGATTTTCGGATTGCCTATCAGGAAATAACCAATAAACATATTACTAAATCTACCAAAGGTCGTCAGAAACTAGATACAGGAACTCTCATCTTACCGGCAGGAAATTTACCCCGTGTCGGCTCAGCTTTTTCCACCGCCACAGAAGAGATTTTAGCCTCCCAACTCAATGATGATCACGAACCGAAAACTATTCCTGTAAAACGAAAGGATACTGAACCTCAGTTTACCCCTCCAAAACCAACTGCTCAAGAGAACCAGAATATTGCCTCTTTATCTTTAGGCATTCGCATGGATGTTTCGCGCGTAGAATTAATGCTTAACTTAGTTGGTGAATTGGTTACTCAAGACAATCGGTTTTTACTCCATAATCAACAAAACGGCGAAACCTTAGTTGCCTTGACTCAATGGTATAACCGTTTTAAACAATTAAGCCAACATTTAAAACTATGGGTAGATCGTTTACCCAATGATATTAGACCAACCGAAAGAAGAATCACCGACTTTTCGAATCATAATAATTCCTCCAATCAATATCTCAAAACTTCTTTCCAAACAGTGATGGAAGAGTTAGCCCAATTGGGAGAAGGTTTACAGGATTTAGCTTTATTAGATCGCGGATTTCAGAAAATCTTGAAAACTCGGCAAAAAACTATTAGAAAGCTGCAAAAAAATCTTCTAGAAGCCAGTATGTTGCCAATTGGGGAATTAATCAACCAATTTCCTCGAATCGTGAGAGATATTGCTTTCAAAAGAAATAAACAAGTCAAGCTAGAACTTCACGGCGAAAGAACTTTAGTTGATAAAGCTGTAGTCGAAAAACTCTACGATCCTTTAGTCCATTTAGTATTAAATGCGATCGCGCACGGCATTGAAGAACCCGAAGTTCGCCAACGTCTCCATAAACCCCCCCAAGGAATCGTCACAATTTCTGTTTATCATCAAGGAAATCATACTTACATCCAAGTTAAGGATGATGGCAAAGGCATTAACTGGGACAGCATTCGCGAATCACTAATCGAAAGACAAGTTTTATCTCGCAGAGAAATTGCTAATCTCGATATATCCCAACTTTCAGAATTTTTATTCGATTCGGGTTTTTCGACTGCTGAAGAAGTCAGTACTATTTCCGGAAGAGGCATGGGACTTTCGGCAGTTAAACGACAAATTAAGAGTTTGCAAGGAACAATCACTGTTTCTTCTCAAGTCAATATTGGTACTAGTTTTACGATTCGTCTGCCCTTAACCCTAACTATTGTTAAATTACTAGTCTTTAGCATCGCGGGAAATTTACTAGCAATTCCAGTAGATTCTCTAGTTTCAATCGTTTTAGCGAATAAACAAGATATTTACTCTAGAGATGAACAAGAATTTTATCAATGGCAAGGACAAGAAATTGCCATTTGCCCTGAAGCGTTACTAACTTCCTATCATTATCCTCGGACGTTAGATCCTAGCAAACCCTTATTGGGCAAAGATTGGCAAAGTTCCCACAAAATTCCCCTACTACTCTTGTCTAACGGCAAAGAGACTCTTGCCTTACAGATCGAACAGATTTTAATGGAACAAGATTTAGTAATTAAACCCTTTGATATGGCGATCGCGCCTCCTGTAAGTCTGATTGGTTGTACGGTTTTGGGAGATGGGCGTTTGATTCCCGTCCTTAATTCTCCTGCTTTGGTGGATAAATGGTTGCATTACTCCGAAGCAGATCTGGTACACCATGAAGTCTTAACTATTCCCAGTCTGCCGACAATTTTAATTGCAGATGATTCTCTAACTATTAGACAAACTCTTTCGGCAGCTTTGCGTAAGTCGGGATATCGAGTTATTCAATGTCGTGATGGTTTAGAAGGAATTGAACAACTTAAACAAGAACCTAGTATTCAAGCGGTGATTTCTGATATTGAAATGCCGAGAATGAATGGATTGGAGTTTCTTAGTCGGGCTCGTCAGTTACGGGGTGATGATTTTCCAGTGATTATGTTAACTTCTCGTATCAGTGATAAATATCGTCAATTAGCCCAAAATATTGGGGCAACTCGCTATTTAAGTAAACCTTTTGTTGAAAGGGAAGTTTTGAGGAATTTGGAAGAATGTTTGTTAAAAGTTTTGTAGAGAATAGCGTCAATTTCGCTCAAGTTTAGAAAACATTCGACATAATCGCTAAAATAAAATTGAAGGTATTGATAGCGATCGCATATGCTTGATATGCTGAGTGAATTTTCATTTATCAAATTGCTTATTGTCGATTACTAACTGATCAATGATTAGAGGGCAACACAGACAACGTCGATATTTTATTTGATCTGGTACAGACGATGAAATATTTTTTATAACATTTAACAAATCCCAATTATATGTTATTTTACGTCAAGCATAATGTCACCTAATAGTTCATCGAAATTAATTATTTTTCTGGCTGTTTTTAGGATTATTTTTATCTAATTCCCATTGAGCAGGATTATTAATAATATATTGACGAATTCTATATAATGATTCTTCATCTCTAATAATATGGTCGTGAAATCTGGTTTGCCAGCGAAAATCATTGAATCCCATTTTCCAAATTCGTTTGGTGCAGACTGATTTGAATTGACCGATAATCGAACCCAGGGAATTAGGTTTTAATCGTGATTTGTTATTTGTTTTGGGTTGCATTTTGTCATTTGCGGTAGAGACGTTCCGACGGAACGTCTCCACTCGCCGAAACGTCTCTACGGGGTTAATAATAATAATTCCGTGTAAATGATTGGGCATCACCACCCATTCATCTAATTGGACGTTAGACCTAATTTGCGGGGTTTTCTGCCATTCTTGGGCAATTATTAATCCAATATCGGATAATTGCATTTTTCCAGCAATTACATCACCAAAAAAACACTGGCGATTGTGAGTACAAATGGTGACAAAATAGTAACCGTCAGAAGTATAGTCCCAATTTGAACAACGTGCTGATTCTATACGATATTTGTTTTTATATCGGGTCATTAAATTAGGAAAAAATCTTTATACTTATCAGTTTTCCCAATTTTAAGGATTTTGTGTTCTAGGCTCAAAATGACATCTAACTCTGGTAAAATTGAGCTATTGTTTCTGACGGGATAGTAATATTAGTCACTTTTTTTCTCAATAAAACGCGATCTCAGATATTGTAGGATGAATTAATGATAATGTAACGCGCTATTTATTAACCCAAGCGATTAACGATGGATTAGCTAATGTAGATGCTTCTCACGCTAGTATTCAAGAAATCAAAAAAGGTTGGAGTTTACCATGAGTGAACAATATCCCTATCCCAATGAAGAAACTAAAAAACGCTGTCTTAAAGGATTAAGAGAGACCAATCATCAGCTAGAATTATACAATTTGTTTTTAGATGATGCGATCGCTCAAATCGATGCTGAATTACGCCAACAGAAACAAGCCAGATTATTACAACGGGATCAACTAACAAAGTAGCGATCGCTCATTCAACATAGTAAAGAACAAGTACGATCATTGTTTATTGCGATCGCGTGTAATATCAGTTTCATCTTGTCGAACTCACGTCCTGATTAGGTTATTTTTGCTCCTACTTGCTGGAAGTTCTTATATGAGGGAGCCGCTGTGTGAAGCTAGAACACTCATTCAGTATTCAAGAGCAATCATTAATTGAGAGGGAGAGGGAAGTTTGGGGTGTGTGGGAGGTGTGGGGAGAATGAAGATAAGTTAAGCTTTTTGCCTTCTCTTTCTTCCCCTTCTTCCCTCTCTTCCCCTTCTCACCTAACTAGGAATTTAGCAATACTGAATCGACGCTCTAGGAGCGATTACACCGCAGCCTTTCCCTCTCTAATCATATTGATGTAGCTCGGAGCGCAGCCTATCAGAGTCGTTTAAGACGTAATGCTTTGATCCGTCAGCCAACCTTGGTAACAAGCCTTGTTTTTTCTTTCTCCTTTTTGTGCTTTTCCTACCTTATTAGGCCGTATACATCTTCATAATCCATACACTGTTCCCTTGTTGTCTTTGGTATTTGAACAGATCGCCGTCTAATTTTGGGCACTGTATATTTCTGTACTGATACGTGTCTTCCGGATCACCTTTTGGTGCTTCAAGGAATGTGAATAAATATTCTTGATTTTCATCTAGTTTCTCCATATTCACTACTGTATACTCTTTTGGCCCTGTTTTTGTATATAATTGTCCACCAGCGCAAGTTAGCATTTCTGTTTTCCTCCTATGAATTCTTCTTTCTCGATTCATTTTGCTTTCTATCTTATTCTCTGATTTTTTTTTTGCCTCCGTTTTTTCACCATATTTACTTCATTCACGTGCCTGGCTTTACGTATTTTTCCTATGTACTTATAATCTTCATGTTCAATACGTAGAACAGAGCCAAAAAAGGATAACTTTTGGATATGATAACGCTGAAAAAATTGAGTTATTGTTTCTGATGGGATAGTAATATTAGTCACTTTTGTCTCAATCTCGACAATTTTATTACTCATGGCTCTTGATTCTATTTTACTAAAAAATGCGATCGCAATTATATATAAACAGTTTCTCTCTATCAATTATGCGATCGCTAAATGATCTTGTTTTTGTGGCAAGAAGACAGCAGGAGAAAGGTTGAAAAAAATAGCAGTAACAAGTTCTAATGTAACCTTAATTGCGATCGCGTAGCGCCTACCGCCTTGCTTTGGGTCCTCGCACTTTGCCATTAATTATGAGTCTTGGTATGAAATAATCAAGACGACCTAATTTTCAGACATCTATGATTATTGATAAATTGCTTGCTAGTACAGTTAAACTCTATTTGCGATCGCAAGTTGAGAAAATTAAGAACTTAAAAGTCAAAATCAACGCTAAAGATCGACAAATTCTCAGCGGAGAACTGCCGCAAGTTTTTATTGCCGCCAATTCTGCTGTCTATCAAGGGATTTATTTGCGTCAATTGGAAGTAACAGGAAATAATATTCTTGTTAATCTTCCAGAAATTTTAGAGAGAAAACCTCTCAAATTATTAGAACCGATCACTATTAATGTACAAGCGTTGTTGGCTGAGTCGGACTTACAATCTTCTTTAGAATCTGACTTATTTTTAAGTGGTTTAACAGATTTTTGGCAAGAGTTACTCAGTAAACAAGCAGCTAGTTCGGCAGTAAAACTAACATCCTATTCTGATATTCAGTGGCAACATATTACCTTGCAAGACAATGTGGTAGTCATGGCAGGAACTCTACAAACAGCAGAGGAAATAGATGTTTTGATCAAAATTACGACCAATTTACATTTGCCTGACTCGCAAACTCTAGTTATTAACTTATTAGATATCCAAGGTATTCCAGAACTTATCGGTAAAACATGGCAGCCATTAAAATTTGATTTAGGCGATGATGTTGCGATCGCAGATCTCTCCATCTCTGAGAATAAATTATTTGCTGCAGGCGAGCTCAAAATATTTCCGTAGTTATTGAAAATTATGAAATTTGTACTCAAATTATTCTGCATTACCCTCTTGAGCTTGGCTCTTGCCAATCCTGCTAGAGCGGAAATTGTTGATCTTACGCTGCTGCACCTCAACGATGTCTATGAAATTGCCCCCGTATCTGGAGGAGCCAGTGGGGGGCTGGCTCGGATTGCCACTGTAAGACAAAAATTAATCGCCGAAAACCCCCATACCTATACCTTTTTAGCGGGGGATCTCTTGAGTCCTTCGGCATTGGGAACAGCTAGAGTCAAGGGAAACGCGCTCTCAGGAGCCCAAATTGTCGCCGTCATGAACGCTATAGGGTTAGACTTTGCTACCTTTGGCAACCATGAATTTGACCTCACCAAAGAGCAATTTTACCAACGCTTAGCTGAGTCGGAATTCACCTGGTTTTCCAGTAATGTTTTTGCTGCTGAGGGACAACCCTTTCCTGATGTGCCGCAGTCTGTAATTTTTTCCGTCACGGGAAAAGAAGGAGCCATCGTCAAAGTTGGATTAATTGGAGTCACCATTGATAGTAATCCCGCTAACTATGTTACCTATCAAGATGCGATCGCATCTATGCAACAGAAAGTAGACCAGATCAAAGATCAAACCGATATTATCATCGCGGTTACCCATCTTGCCCTAGCTCAAGATCAGCATCTAGCAGAAATGATTCCTGAAATTGACATAATTTTAGGAGGTCATGAACATGAAAATATTCAACAATGGCGAGGCAGTGATTTTACCCCTGTTTTTAAAGCAGATGCCAATGGCAGAACTGTTTATATCCACGAACTTAGCTACGATACCGAGACAAACCACTTAGAAATCGAATCCCATCTTCAGCCGATTACCGATGAGATTCCCGAACAACCAGAAATTACCGCATTAGTTGAACAATGGCAACAAAGAGCTTTTGATGCTTTTCGCAGTAATGGTTTTAACCCCCAACAAGTTGTTGCTACCACCACTAAACCTTTAGATGGCTTAGAAGTCAATGTGCGTAACCACAGTACAACCTTGACCGATCTGATTACCCAAGGAATGTTAACTTCTACTAACAACGAAGCCGATCTCGCGATTGTTAATAGCGGCGCAATTCGGATTGATGATGTTCTACCTCCTGGTAAAGTGACTCAATATGATGTGATCCGCATTATGCCCTTTGAAGGTCAGGTAATGTTAGTGGCAATGAAGGGTTCGCTTTTAGAAAAATTGTTAAGCCAAGGTCTTGCCAATAAAGGAACAGGAGGATATATTCAGACAGCAGGGGTTACTCGCAACAAAACAGGGCAAGATTGGCTTGTCGGAGATCGGGTTTTAAACCCGAATCAAACTTATAGAGTTGCAATCAACGATTTTTTACTAACTGGAAAAGAAATTGGCTTAGATTATCTCACTTTAGAAAATCCAGAAGTAAATTTGATTAGAGAAGGGGAAGATATTCGATTTTCCCTAATTCATCAGTTACGGACATATCAAAAGATTTACGCTGTGGGAAGCCCTAAATAAGCTCATCCAAACTGAACTTCTATTGCTATCAATGGGAATTACTAGAATACTTAAAAAGAATCTTTTCTAGGTAGACTGGTTACCCTACCTTAAATAACTGAATTGACTCAGTTTTCGATGGCAACTAGAATTGCCTCTTTGAGATCGTCAATAATAAGGAGCTTATTCTTGGTAATGGGAACAACGCCTTCAGCTACTATGCCTTCTGGAAGAGGAGTAGCTTTCGTCAATTCCCCAGTATTAGAGTTCCAGCGAGCCAACACAACTAGCTCTTTTTCGTATCCCTTGGGGCTCAGCAGTACGTAGTATTCTCCTGGTTGTTCAGGAATTTCAACCATACCTCGAAGTGTCTTCGGAGCGCCCTGAGGAATATTTGCAGCTTCAACTTGAGGTACTGCGTGTTTTTTGACTAAGATTGTTTCTAAATCGGCAGCAGCAGGGGGCGATAATTCCAAGGCGAGAACACTCCCATCTAGTAAGAGGGGGCCACGAAAGCCCAGGACTAAATTCCCTGAGCTATTGGCACTGAGGGCTTCGACATTGATGCCATCCGCCTCGGCTCTACCTCTAGTCTCTTCTCCCGTCCAAGGATATCCTGATTTAGATAGGTTAAAGCAACAAGGACGACAAACTACGGCAGATAATCACTTTTCAGATGAATATTTATCAAATGAGACCCCACCTGAATCGGAGTCGGAAATTGATACATCAGAGGAATCGAGTAAATTTTTACAAAGTCTGTTTTTCCTATTATTACAAATATGTTTTGATTTGGATTTTAGACATTACATAGTTGTTTCTTATAACTTATATCTCAATTATGCAACGCCATAAATCTTAAAAAAATATAATTCTAAAAATATATTACAAGAAAACATGAGAGTCTTATTCCGTAAATTAATAACTTAGAAAGTTATTAGGATTTAGGCAAGAGGAGTTTAACTATGGCTGTCATTACGGGTACTAATGGAAACGATGATTTAATGGGAACCCCAGAAAATGATACTTTAGATGGTCTTATTGGAACTGATACATTAACGGGTGGTGCCGGGGCAGATAGATTTGTTTTGAGAGCAGATCTAAAACCTGATGATGATGATGATGTTGATTTTTATGAAGATGTTATCGTTGACTTTACGGTCGCAGAAGGGGATGTCTTTGTTTTACCCACGTTACCAAACGGAAGGCAAGTTACCTTTGAGACATTGCGGTTTGAGCTTGATGATGAAGAGGGAGTGACTGGGACAGAAATTAAGGTTCCTTTCAGAGGAGAACTCGAAGAGATTGCTTTCGTCGCAAATGTCACCCCCGCTCAGCTTAATAATTCAGCTCTGTTTGTTCTTCCTACTACATAGCTTAAATTTTTAGTACTTGAGGACTTGTGTTTTAATCAAAATTGTCTCAAGATCTGACTGGTCACCGTTACACCGCCGTAAAACGACGGTGCCTGCGGTGACCGGTGTTCCCCGGTCAATAAATAGAAAATAAGGGCGCAGAATTTGCACCCTCAAAAATTTAGACCTTTGGCATAAGTCTCATCAACTTGAATGAAGGAGAAATACACCCTCTACTACCTCTATTAATTCCTGTACCCTAGATCTTTGAGTTGTAAGTTATTTTTGAAAGAAGTTTTTTGATAACTGCTACTCTGATTCTTCGCTAGCTACTACTTTGATAGGCATCCTGCCATAAAGATAAGTCAAATGTTTGAGGTGAGCTCGCGGATCTGATGACAACATGGCTGGTTGATAGCGCCAATCCCAGTTACCATCGGCTTGGGAGGGAGTATTCATTTTTGCCTCGGTACCTAACCCAAGAATATCTTGTAAAGGGAAAATTGCGGCATTGGCAACTGATCCCATAGCTAAACGAATTAGAGCCCAGTTTACTCCTTCAGGGCAAGCACCTCCCAAATAATCGACGACTTTGGCTCGATCATCCTCAGAGCGATCATAAAACCAGCCGATAGTAGTGTTGTTATCGTGAGTCCCTGTATAAACGATACAGTTGCGATTGACATAATTAAAGGGTAAAAAAGGATTGGCGCGATCGCTGTCAAAGGCAAAATGAAGAATTTTCATGCCAGGAAAACCAAATTTATCCCTTAAGGCTTCAACTTCTGGAGTAATAACCCCCAAATCTTCGGCCACGATGGGTAACTCTCCTAGATCTTGCTTTAAGAGGGTAAAAAATTCTTTTCCTGGCGCTTTGAGCCATTCGCCATTCATTGCGGTAGTTTCTCCTTGTTCCACCGCCCAGAAGGCTTCAAAACCGCGAAAATGGTCAATCCGAATGATATCGACATATTCCAAGATGCCTTCAACTCTTTTGATCCACCATTTAAAATCAGTTTTGATTAATTCTTTCCAGTTATAAACAGGATTGCCCCAAAGTTGTCCTGTGGCACTAAAATAATCGGGTGGGACTCCTGCCATTAAGGCTGGTTCTTGGGTTTCTTCATCTAAACAAAAAATATCAGGATGGGACCAAACATCGGCACTATCATGGGCAACATAGATGGGAATATCACCAAAGATTTTGACCCCGTATTTGTTGGCATAGGCTTTAAGTTTTGTCCACTGACTGAAAAACTGATATTGCATAAATTTGTGGAAAAAGATTTCCTTAGCTAAGCGATTTGTCCATTTTGCGATCGCTTGAGGCTGACGAGAAGCAATATCCGGTTCCCATTCATGCCAACTGGCTCCTTCTTTTGCTTCTTTGATCGCCATAAATAAGGCATAATCATCGAGCCAATCTTTATGGCGATCGCAAAATTCTTGCCAATCTGCTAGTTGTTTTTGGTTCGCTTGGGTTTTAAAGTTTTCGCTAGCCTTTTTAAGTAAAGGAATTTTGGTAGTGATAACCAGGTCGTAATCTACTTTATCTGCAGGATAATCAGGTAAATTAGCAAGATCCGATTCGGTAAGAAACTTGTCTTCATATAGTTTTTGGGGACTGATTAACAAAGGATTACCTGCCAAAGCAGAATAGGATAGATAGGGAGAGTTACCATATCCTGTAGGGCCAATGGGTAAAATTTGCCAAATTTGCTGATCACTCTCAGCCAGAAAATCAACAAAATGATAAGCATCATCTCCCAAATCTCCAATCCCAAAAGGACTCGGTAAAGAGGTGGGATGGAGTAAAATACCGCTAACTCTTGAGTGAAACATTAAATTTTTTATAATGACTAGTTTCCAGGTTCCGCCAATCCATTATATTACAGGGCAATCCCACAGGTTGTTTAATATTGCACAGGTTATTTTTGAACAATAAATGTAGTAGGAGTATTACAACTATTTTCTACATTTTGAATATCTTGGAGGGCTTCCCAAGCTGACTGATAATGCTCTCGATAATCGTAGCGTAACATTTATGCAACCGTATGTATCGTAATGCAAGATGGTCAAGTTAACTGAAGGCCCATCTTGGTAGGCAAATTAGGGTATGATTGCCTAAATAATCGCATTCTGTCATACTGCGATCGCGCTTATCTGGCAAATTCCCAGTAATACCTGAACTTTTTCCTGAATTTTCCTGAATTAAAGGTGATTGTTTCTGCCTGAGAGATAGGGCATACTTGAGTTATCAAGGAAAGCTAATGAGGAAACATCATGCAATTAATCTATTGCGTTCAAGCTTACTCTACTTCCAATAATCAAATTGAAACCCATAATCCTCGTTTCCTAGGACAAGATTATAATTCCCGTCGTCCTGTTACAACCGTTAATTCTCAATTAGGTGCTCGAAAAAATCGCGGTGAAGTTGATAGTTCTTACTCCAATTCACTAAATAAACATTATGGATTAGACGAGTGCTGTCTATGGTTGAAGTTCAGTTGATCACATTTAACTTGCATAATTCATTAACTGTCTAGGGTTCAATAGAATTGTAGGCTGGGTTGAGGCACGAAACCCAACATTAATAGCACTAATACTTCTTTTTAAGAAATCCAAAGATAGCCAACACCCCGATCTATCTCCTCTACGGTGTACACCTATCTTACGTTATGGCTCTGCCAGCCAATTTCGGGAATGATTTGATTTTTTTGATTGTTACTTATTTTATACGCTTTTTGTGAATAGATTACTCAGAAGCAGACACAACAAGACTTGTAAAATTTTACAAACATTATCCAATAGAGAGCTACACTTCAAGGGTAAAAAATTTAGAGAGTCATATAATTAAGGAGATTTGATTTTTACATTCATTTTTTATATACCGTGCACACAAAAGTACTCAAAAATAAAAATTTGTGTTTTCGTTCCTTATAATCTCTATATCCTCAATATCTAATATTCCTGAGTTCCCGCAATAATGAATCTAAGCCTCCCTAGCCCCTACTCGCGCATTCCCTTGCGCCTGTCGGCAGCGCGGGGTCGCTCGCCAAGTTTGGTGGGAACAAGATTTATGACTCACGTGTTTCTAAGTGGAAACCCTTCGGTTAGAGCTTAGCAAGCGCAATTAGAAATAGAAACGGTCTCTCATCAAAAGTCCCCCAACCTTGGGGGATTTAGGGGGCTAAAAGCTATCAAAATTCCCCTTTGCTCCTTAAAAAATGTCAGAAGTAAATAGTTTTGTTTTCGATCTTACCCTGGTCTTCGGTTCATCTGCTATTGGTGGTTTTATTGCCAATCGTCTTCGTCAACCAGTGCTCTTGGGTTATTTAGCCTGCGGGTTAGCGATTGGACCTTTTGGATTAGGACTAATTAATAATGTTGACGATATTCAATCTCTAGCAGCTATTGGAGTGGCATTATTACTATTTGCTTTAGGCGTAGAATTTTCCTTAGCTGAATTAAAAAGAGTCAAAGATATTGCTCTCCAAGGTAGTTTGCTACAAATTGGCTTTACGATAATTTTTGTGGCAATATTTTCTGGTATTTTAGGTTGGACTAAAACTCCTATCGAGGGAATTTTTTTAGGGGCAATTCTTTCCCTTTCTTCGACCGCAGTGGTGTTAAAAACTCTCACAGAAAATGGGGAAGTAAATACGATTCATGGTCAGGTAATGTTGGCAATTTTAATTGCTCAAGATTTAGCTTTAGGTTTAATGCTCGCTATCCTACCAGCCCTTAATCAGCCAGGGAATATCGCGATCGCATTACTAGGGGCAATTTTAAAAGCAGTACTATTTTTTACTGGAGCTTTTGCTGTCGGTTATTGGTTGGTGCCACCTTTGATGAAAACTGTTGCCCAAACGGAAAATAGTGAGTTATTTGTTTTGACAACAATTGTCCTCTGTTTGGGGGTAGCGCTGATTACTGCTAGTCTCGGATTATCCATTGAAATGGGGGCTTTTGTCGCAGGATTAATTATTGCTGAGATTGATTATTCTGCCCAAGCTTTAGCTAAAGTAATTCCCCTACGAGATACCTTTGCCAGTTTATTTTTTGCTTCGATTGGCATGTTAATCGATCCTGATATTCTTTGGGATAATTCTGGAGTTATTTTAGGTTTAGTTGCCATCATTATGCTAGGAAAAGCCTGCATTATTTTCCCGATTATTTGGAGATTTGGTTACTCCTTTAAGACTGCAATTTTGACATCTTTAGGCTTAAATCAAATTGGAGAATTTTCTTTTGTTTTAGCAATTGTGGGACGAGAATTAGGCTTTATTAGTCAAGAAAAATATTTGTTATTGATTGGCACAACTGCGATTACTCTAGTGATTACTCCCATTGTGATGAAATTTGCTCCCGAAATTGCCGATCAACTCGCTACCTTACCAGGAATTGCTCACTATTTAAGGAATAGACAACAAGATAGAGATATTTATGTTCCGGAAACTATTCGTAACCATGTCGTAGTTGCTGGTTACGGTAGAGTAGGGCAAGTGATTGTTAATGTATTGCGCGATCGCAATTATGAAGTGCTCGTCATCGAAAATAGTGAAGCTGCCACCAAACATCTCAGACAAGCCAAGATTCCCTATATCTTTGGTGATGCTGATGCCGAATTAGTTCTGGAAAAAGCTCATCTTAATACGGCTAAAGCTTTGGCGATCGCACTTCCCGATCCTTCTAGCACCAGAATTCTCCTACAACATGCCTTGGACTTAGCACCAGATCTAGACATAGTAGCCCGTTCCCATACTAACTCCGAGATCGATTTATTAACTAAGATCGGAGCAAAAGAAGTTGTGCAACCAGAATTTGAAGCTGCCTTAGAGATGGGCAGACAGATTTTAACGACTCTTGGGGAAGCCGAAGAGATGGTTAACTTTGTTCTACAAGCAATTCGTCGCGATCGCTATCTGAGTGTTCGTTCTGATCGTGCTAGAAAAATCGAGCAATAAATTATTTCTATGCAATACCGGGAAAAATTAAGTGTATTCTGAATTGTATTCCCGGCTACCTAATTTATAGTCATTCCAATTAATTTCCATGCGATTCTTATCGGGTTAATTTATCGGCTGAGAATCATAATTTGTAGGGGCGAAAGGCCTTTCGCCCCTACCCATTGAATACATATGGTTTCTATTTGGAATTACTATAG
>JASJDR010000150.1 GCA_030065615.1 Xenococcus sp. MO_188.B8
TCTGGAAAAGCTCTAGCAATTTTTTCTGGTTTAAGTGCGCCATTAAGAGCAATAATTAGTTCTCCCTGTATTGTGCTGTGTTCTCCTTGAGGCATTGGTTTTTGAATGATTTTACCGTCGATATATTCACTAGCGGGTTTAGTTTCTGGTATTGCGAAAAACTCTTGAAGAGTAATAGATTTTGAGGGAGTTGTAACCATAGCTCGATTTGCCATTGGATATTGTAGTTACCTAGATGTTATTTTATCTATCTATTCAACATCTTTGTCCTAACTCAAAAAAATACCCGTACCCCGTCCTTCTCACAAATTGAGTTGGAAGACTATTTTAAATCTTGAAAATTGATGATTTTTGCTAATAAGAGAAATTCGAGATACTGGCGATAAATAATAGAGGCTAAATTGCGAGAAAATTCGATAAAAAGAACTGAAAATTTAGCCAAAAAGAAAATTTTTCCATGACCAAATAGATAGCAATTGATTAACAGCCATTTAAGAAATAATTTAATTATCTTGTTTAAAAATTAAAATCATCCAGAATCAGCAATTGTTGATTATTAAAAATGAGAAACAAGAACGCAAAATAGAAATTAATGAAAGTGCTTTACGAGGACAGTTTACCAATCTCAAAAAAACTCTGGCTACTAACTTCAAAACTAATCGAGGTCTAGAAAATATTCTCACTAATATTGAAGATTACATCAAAAAATTACATCTCAAGATTTGGATTCTTAATTATTGCGATCGCTCTAATGAGATCAGGCGATCTGTGAAACAGACTCTGCGAGCCAAAAAGCGGATCTCCTCGAGATCACTAAAAAACAATTCTCCTCAGCATCTTGTCAATCTTCGATATTGGCTACGAAAATCTTGGCTAATGGATGATTGTCTGGGTAAGGAAACGCGGACCAAGACAATCCGATTTCTGGTGTGATATGTTCCAGAGTTTGCTCTCGAACTGTTTCTTCAATTTTCGCGCTTACTTGCGAGATCTTTTGCTAAAGTCTTAAACGAGAAATATTGAGGAGAAGACCTGAGAATCACTTCTCAAGCCTCCCACGACATCTAATTGTTATCTTGTCACAGAAAGTAAAACTAGACTAATAACGACAATCGCCAAGGTAATAAAACCTGCGGCTGTTGCTGTTGCTCGATCTGCATCGCTATTTACACCCGAACTATTCGCTTCAGCTTTTCCTTTAAGAGCGTGCCAAATATGACCTCCCAGGAAAGTAATACAAAGAAGAGACTGTACTCCTGCGAATAAACTACGATCTACACCATAAAATGCTGGAGGAAAAGCCAAATCGTTGAAAGCAACAAAATAAGCTGAAGTAAAAGCCATCAAAGAAACTCCTGCCAAACTATAAGACAAAATAGCGTGACCATTGTAAGTGAAAGCTTTTTTTGCCCAATCCATTGGGGGTACAACTATATGCCAAGCACCGCCAGCAATACAAGCTATTCCCACCCAAATATGACCACCAATAATATCTTCTAAACTATTAACCGCGGCCATCCCCAAAGGATTCCACACTCCGTCACTTAAACCAAAAAGATAACCAAAGATAGGAACGGGATTGATTGTAGGATCGCTAATAATTCGTACATTTCCCACTATGGGGTCATAAACACCACTCCAGAACATTGCTTTACCCACAAACAATAAAGCTGCTACCCCAAGAAAAATCAAATGATGACCCAAGATAAAGCCCAATTTCTGGGGATCATTCCATTCATAATGGAATTTTACGGCACGACCTTGACCATCTTTGAGGTTTGCTACGCCCTTGAACACATGGAATAACCCACCTGCACCCAGTACGGCAGAAGCAACTAAGTGCAATATTCCGATAACTAAGTAGGGATAGGTATCTGTAACTAAACCGTTGGCACCAATTCCCCAACCTAAACGAGCTAGATTGGGAATTAATAACAATCCCTGTTTAGATATCGCTACATTAGGGTTGAGATTACTTAATTCAAATAAAGTAATGGAACCCGCCCAAAACATGATTAAGCCTGCATGGGCAATATGTGCTCCTAGCAATTGACCCGATAAATTGATTAATCGAGAATTTCCAGATAACCAATCATAGTTACCAGACTGCTTAAATGATGTTGTCGCTGTCATAGTTATTTTAAATTTAAAGATTTGTACAAAAAATGAAAATAAAGCTTAATGCAAAGTAAGATTTGCACTAAGCTATAAATTGAGAGAGAGAACACACTGAATGCAGGTAATAATCTCCATTACCTCTTCAGCTAAAGCAGCCTTTTATGCCGCTTTGGAACTTGTTGAAGAAGTTACTGGGGGGTTGCCTGCATTTTCAAGAGCATTAGTGATTCGTTTAAAGTCAAATCCAATAGCTCGTAGTGCATGCCAGAGATGACCTTGGAGGAAGAAGAAGGCCAAGAAGAAATGTGCATTTGCCAGCCATGCCCGAGCAGTATGAACTCCTGCGGGTAGGTTAGCTGTATCGGCAAAGTAAGGAACAACTCCTAACTTCACCTCTAACACTTGACCGTAGAATTCTGGCGGATAAGCCAAAGTGTTGACAGCACAGAAATAGGCAGCAACGAAGCCGGCAAGGGAAATCCCTCCCAAAGAATAGGAAAGGATTGCTTCGCCATCAAAACTTAGTAAGTTCTTTGCCCAGTCAAGGGGAGGAGTAATGATATGCCAGATACCGCCAGCAATTAGTAGCCCCCCAACATAAATATGACCCCCAACTAAATCTTCTAAGTTATCTACCGAGGCAAAATGGGTTTGATAGCCATAGATTGTTAAGGGATTTAGAGTGGGATCACTCACAACTCGCACATCACCAATCGTAGAATCGTATAGACCGCCAAAGAACATAGCCTTGGCAACTAATAGTAGTGCCCCAGCACCAAGGATAATCAGATGATGACCTAAGATAATACCTAATTGCTGAGGTTTATTCCATTCAAAGTGAAAGAATTCGGCAGCACGACCACCAGCATCCTTTAAATTTGCAGGGGCTTTGAGAGCATGAAACAATCCTCCAGCACCAAGAACAGCAGAAGATATAAGATGGATTGCGCCTATGACCAAATAGGGATAGGTATCGATAATCTGACCCCCTTCTCCTACCCCATAGCCTAAGGTGGCTAGGTGGGGCAGTAGTATTAAACCCTGTTGTCCCATAGGGAGGTCGGGCGAGTATTTTGATATTTCGAAAAGAGTAAATGCTCCTGCCCAAAAAACGATTAAAGCAGCTTGAGCAACGTGAGCTGCGACAAATGTACCCGACAGATTAGCTAATCGAGCATTTCCCGCCCACCAATCGTATTTTACTTCTGATTTACCGTAGGCTTGCAAGAGAAAACCTCCTAATTAAATATTATATAAGCTATGTTGAAGGGATGATTTAAGGAAGAAGGAGCGAGGAAAACTTCCTTTCTCCTTACTCTTACTCTTGAACCAAAATCATTCTTGGTCACTTTCCTAACTTGTTCAAAAATTATTTCAACAAGCTATGGACAGTTTTATTCTGCATTATTGAGAATAGCTTGCAAAAAATAAGCAACAAAACTTAACACAATATTTACGATCGCTATTTTAACCATTTTGTAACTTAGATTACAAAACTAAGTTTGATAAAGATTTTCACCTCTCAGGCAAGACTAATAATCTCTTGCAATATATACTAATTGCTGTGTTAGCTGACTTCTAACAGCTCTCAACGAAGAACTATTGCTATTAGCAATACTTTTAAATTTATCGATTTTAATTATAATTTCTAATATAAAAGAAAATTATTTTCAATTACTAAATATTTGCAGTAAGCTAAACGAGAAATTATTGAATTTAATTCTCAATTACTTCTAAACTAGGTAAAAATTATGACGGCTGTAATAGATAGCTCTAGTAGACCGGAGGACGCTTCGGGTATTCCTTGGTGGTCAGGGAATGCTCGTTTAGTAGATGTTTCTGGCAAACTACTAGGAGCCCATGTCGCTCATGGAGGTTTAATTGTTTTTTGGGCAGGAGCAATAACTCTGTTCGAACTTTCTCGATTTGATGTCTCACAACCAATGTACGAGCAAGGCTTGATCGTGTTACCCCATCTGGCTACTTTGGGTTGGGGAGTTGGGGCTGGAGGAGAAGTATTAGATACCCATCCTTACTTTGTGATTGGGGCTTTGCATCTAATTTCTTCAGCTTTTCTTGGTTTTGGCGGTGTTTTTCATGCTCTGTGGGGACCAACCTATCTGGAAAATAGCTCAGGGTTTTTTGGTTATAAGTGGGAAGATACCAATAAGATGACGGACATTATTGGTATTCACCTAGGATTACTAGGTGTAGGAGCATTTTTATTAGTTGCTAAAGCGATGTTTTTTGGTGGCTTGTACGATCCGGCGATTGGTGAGGTACGAATTATCAGCAATCCGACTCTCAATCCTTTAACGATCTACGGCTATCAAACCCATTTTGCTTCGGTAGATAACCTTGAAGATGTGATCGGCGGTCATATTTGGGTTGGCGGACTGCTAATTTTTGGAAGTGTTTGGCATATAGCGACCAAGCCTTTTGCTTGGACAAAAAATTTATTTGTTTGGTCAGGCGAAGCCTATCTTGCTTATAGTTTAGGAGCTTTAGCCTTGATGGGATTTGTGGCGGCATATTTTTGTGCGGTGAATACTACGGTTTATCCCGAAGCATTTTATGGTGCGCCCTTATCGCTTAAGTTAGATATTTTTCCCTATTTCTCTTCCGATGATTCTCCTTTACTCTCTTCGAGAACATGGCTAGCTAATGCTCATTTTTGGCTAGCTTTCTTCTTTCTCCAAGGTCATCTATTCCATGCTCTTAAAGCTGCGGGTTTTGATTTTAGTCAAGGAAAAATTGACCCCAATTATAATCGTCCTGAACCGCTTTAAGGCAAATCATTTCTCGTATTTTATAAGGTGAAATCAATGACCGCGATCTCGTATAATAAAACACCACAAGTAGGATGGTGGGCGGGCAATGCCCGTTTTGTTAATCTGTCGGGTAAGTTACTCGGAGCCCATGTTGCCCATGCTGGCTTGATTGTCCTCTGGGCTGGGGCAATGACTTTCTTTGAAATCGCTCGTTACAATCCAGAGTTACCACTATATGAACAGAGTTTGATTATCTTGCCTCACTTGGCAACTTTAGGAATTGGTGTGGGTGATGGAGGACAAATTGTTGATACCTATCCCTATTTTGTAATTGGGGTTTTTCATCTGATTTCTTCGGCGGTTTTAGGTGCTGGAGGTCTTTATCATACTCTGCTCGCACCAGATGTCTTAGAAACTAATGACTATAATTTTCAAGGTTTTTTTGGCTACGACTGGCAAGATGATAATAAAATGACTAGCATTATTGGTATCCATCTAGTCTTACTAGGATTGGGTGCTTATTTACTAGTCTTTAAAGCCATGTTTTGGGGTGGATTATTCGATCCTTGGGCTGGGAATGCTGGACAAGTAAGAGTTATTACCGATCCTACTATCAATCCAGGGCAAATTTTTGGCTATCTCTTCGGGGCTTTTGGCGAAGGGGGAATGGCTGCAGTTAATAACCTAGAAGATGTAGTTGGGGGTCACCTTTGGGTAGGCTCAATCTGTATCTTGGGTGGTTTGTGGCATATGGCAACTAGACCATTTAGTTGGACGAAACAAGTTTTAGTTTATTCGGCAGAAGCTTATCTTTCTTACAGTTTGGCTGCTGTGGCGTACATGGCTTTATTTGCTGCTTATTTTTGCACAGTAAACGATACAGTATATCCCGAAGTATTTTATGGTCCAGTAGGTTTAATTGAGACTAGTAGGGGAGTGGTAACTGCTAGGGGATGGTTGGCAAGCTTCCATTTTGTCTTTGCTCTCTTGTTTATTTTTGGACATATTTGGCACGCAATTCGTGCTAGAGGTGCTGCTGCTGGGTTTGACCGTCCAGGAATTTCGCCCCTTTTCCGAGGTCTAGAAATTGGCATGGCTCATGGATATTGGATCTTTGGCCCTTTTGCCCTACTAGGTCCACAAAGAGCTACAGAGCAAGGTAACTTGATTGGTCTTTTAAGCGCTTGTGGTTTGGTGATTATCATGACTGCTTGTTTATCTATCTATGGGAATGCTTCTTTTAGAAAGGAATTTGATTCTAAGAATTTGACTTATGCCACGGCTAATCCTGTAGTTCCTGAGTCACTGAAAACAGTTGATGGTTGGAGCCAATTTACTGCCGCTTTTTTTGTAGGAGGTATGGGAGGAGCGTTTTTTGCTTATCTAGTCTATGACAATCTGGAGATCTTAAAAGATATATTTAGCGGTAATATTTGAATTTTTTCTGATCAAAAAATTTTTTGAATTTTATTGCTAAAGAATTTCAATAATGGTAGTATTTCTTTATGACTTTGCCTCACATTTGGCGTTCTATTTTCATAGTTCTAGGGAATTAGATAATATTTAACTAATCCCTAGTTTTTTCTAAGCTTTTCTGGCTATTAAAGTCATCTCTAATACTCTTTTATAAGGGGCAATCTATTCTCTTTAACAGAGATATTTTTCTGGCAAATATCTAAGAAATTTTAGCGATTAGTTTTTTCTAACTATAGAGAGTAGAAAATAGAGATATAACCAACTTAAAGCTTTCACTGGCAAGGCAAATAGAAATGCTAATGACTTATAGCTTATAACTAATCGCGAAGCGCTTTTAAGTCATATGAGACATTGTTTTGTTGCACTAAAGCTTTACTGCGACATATCAACCAAAAACATCTTGATTGGTTTTGTCCTTGTTGCAAACAAGCAATGCTAATTGTCGAGGAACAGCACAAGAAAATTAAGCAACAACATATTTTTCCTGGAATTTAGCGGGGCTTCTTATGGAGTTTGTCTCGGAGAAGATTCCCTCTTTTAGTGCGTGTCTCTTAGTGAAGATTTCCGAGCCAGTTCGTTGGGGAAGCATTACGGTCTTTGCGAGATAAACACCAAACTATGGGGTTCTTGCACTCATCGCATAGTTTGATGCACCGCTTGCGGGGAGGAAGCCCACGCCAACGCGACCTCCTCCGCTAAGAAACGCCTATCAAGAAAGAGAGCATAAAAATATTCTTTGTGACTCTCCTACGATGCCAGGAAAAAAGTTAATGACTAAGGTGCTCACTAACCCATTCAAGGCAAGCGAGAGTAAGTCTTGGTTATGGAAGCCGCAGTAGAGCTGCAACCCATACAGCTAATCGCGAAGTAAATACAGCTAATAGATTAATCAATCAAAAAATTAGGAGTAACAATGAGTACAATTGGTCTTTTTTACGGTAGTACAACAGGCAAAACTGAATCAGCAGCAGAAATGATTCAAGCTGAATTTGGTGGCGAGAGTGTGGTCACGCTTTATGAAATTGCTGATGTTAGCGATAGTGATTTTGATGGTTATGATTGGTTAATTATTGGTTGTCCGACTTGGGATATTGGAGAATTACAAGCGGACTGGGATGGCTTCTTCAGTGATGAGTTAGACAATGTTGACTTTAGTGGGAAAACCGTAGCCTATTTTGGGACAGGTGATCAAGTAGGCTATGCAGAAAACTTTCAAGATGCCATGGGGATTCTGGAAGAAAAAATTTCTAGTCTTGGGGGAAAAACTGTTGGTTCTTGGCCCACAGATGGTTATGAACATGAAGCTTCTAAAGCAGACAAAGGTGGTAAGTTTGTGGGACTCGCTTTAGATGATGATAATCAATCGGAATTGACGGAGTCTCGAATCAAAGAATGGGTAGCACAACTCAAAAGTGAATTTGGAATTTAAAGTTTGCCTTAGAGTTCTCCAGCTCTAACTTGAGAGAAAAAGTAGTTGTTTAATTGCTATCTATCGCTCTTACTTTTTCTCTTTTTCTTAAATATATAATCTGAATAATTATGCTGCATCTGATATTTTGTATTGTTCTTTGGTCAATTATTGGTAGTTTGATAATTTGGGGAATATTCAAGAAAACCAAACAAGGTATTAATTATGTTAAAAAACTCCATCAAATTCCTTGTTCAAACTGTGTTTATTTTACAGGAGATTATCGTCTAAAATGTACTGTCGATCCGATAAAAGCAATGACAGAAAATGCGCTCGCTTGTAAAGATTTTGCGAGTAAGTCTGATTATTCAATCAATAATCAAGTAACCAGCATTAAAAAATAAGGTAGGGATATAGCATGCTATGTCTGTACGTACATAAGTAATAAGTAATAAGTAACAGGTAATAGGTAAAAAATGTCTAAGATGATTCGATATGTCTGGATTGCTGCTAACCCCAATTTAACTAAATTTGATAGTAGATTAATTCGTTGTCTATCACAAAAAAATATTGTTGCCAGATGGGAATATCATCAAAATCAAGATGAACCATGTTCTTTACAAGTTGCCCTAACATTATTAGCTGATTATCTAAAATCTTTACCCCATTCTGTTAACTTAATTGGCCATGGAACTGGGGGATTGATTGGCTTACTTTATGCTCGTAAATATCCTCAAAAAGTTAAATCTTTGACATTACTGGGAGTTGGCGATCGCCCTGCGGTGGATTGGCAACTTCATTACTATGCCCTCAGAGCATTATTGCCTTGTAGTCAGACAATGGTTTTGGCACAAATGGTACAAAGACTTTTTGGTTATCAGAATCAATATTATACCAAAGGATTAATCGAAATTCTCCGACAAGATCTCAAAACTTCTCCTTCTCCCCATTCTTTATTCCGCGACATTACAATTCCTGCCGGGGGAGTCAAAGTTCCCCTAATGGTATGCGGTAGTAAAAACGATACTATTGTCGATCGCAATTCTTTAAAACGTTGGTACGGCTATTTTAAAGAAGGCGATATCTTGTGGGAATGTCCTCAAGGACATCATTTTTTCCATTATTTTTACCCTCAAGAAGTAAGTCGGCAAATCTTGAGATTTTGGGAACAGTTTGGGGAAAATCAACAATCAAAATATCATATTGAGCATCAATATAAATTAACTATAAATTAACTACTAGCTTCGGTAAGATAGTACGGTTAGGATTTTAAGTTAATAACTATAAAAAAGAATATTTGGGGCATGATACTAAAAGTAATTTAACTTTATTAATATCACTTGACTTTATGTAACCATTGTTCTTTACTAATTACCCAACGATTAACTAATTGCCTAAAATTAATCCAGCCTATTTCTGGCTCATAGGTTTTAATAAATTCAAATCCAGCTTTAGGTAAAGTTTTATTTGGTGCTTGATTAAGATAATAAGGTTCACAAAATATATTTTGTAACTGAAATTTTTTAAAGTAATGACCAACAGATTCTTGGATAAAATAGGCACCATTTCCTTGTTTTCTTAGAGCTTTTTGCCAAACATGGAGGTGCATATAAGCTTCTTGTCCAAAAGTTATTTTATTGATATTAGAATGACCTACAGGTTGATTATCTATTTCCCAGATCACATAATAAAATTGTTTTTTGTCTAGAGGTTGCTGAAAATCTTGTTCCAGAAGTTGATGCCATTTTTCAGAACTGGGAAGTTTACGAGGCTCTATTCCCATTCCTCTAAGAAATTCGCGATCACTTTTTAAAAAATAATTGATCATTAAATCTAGATCAGCAATTTTCATTGCTCTAATAGTTCGTTTCAAATCAATCTTGCTCCTATGGTAATTACAAATATTAAATACGATCCTTTGTCTTCAAAGAAGAAGTCTTGTTAACATCTCTTAAAATATTATAATCTAAGTATTTTTGATTTTTTCTTCGCAGAAAGGCGAAAGAAAGCTAATTATTTTTAGCATCATAATTACATTTTTTAATAATTGATAATTATATTTTTTATCTTTAAAAATTTCTGGTACTGACTTACTATTAAAAGACGTACTATAGTTTACAAAATAATAATTTTTTTGCTTAAGCTCAATTCGGACTAGATTTTGATGGCGATGCAAAATTTCATAATCAATATTTAATTCTTGACAAGCTTCAAGCAAAAGTTTGATATTATTCAGCATCGCCCTGCTCTTTTGTAGACCATTTTTGTATATGATGTATAGCAAATCTCAATTATGTGCAGTAGATCTTAGTTGTGTTGGGGATTGGGGGTTAGGGTTTAGGTGATAGGGATTTGATTGATTTTGACACTTGTTTAACTTTCTACCTCATGACTATGAGAAACGCCATAACAATCGTAAATAATTTTGGAACTGGAATAAAAATCAATAACAAATGAATAATGACCAGACTAATATTTTAGTTGTTGATGATACACCAGACAACCTACGTCTTTTAGGTGCCATACTTACCGATCAGGGGTATCGGGTTCGCAAAGCTCTTAATGGTCAAACTGCTTTAAAAACAGTGCGGAAAGTACCACCCGATCTGATTTTGCTCGATATCAATATGCCAGAGATGAATGGCTATGAAGTTTGTCAAGAACTAAAAGCAGATAAGCAAACTAAAGAGATTCCTGTTATTTTTATCAGCGCCTTAGATGATGTTTTAGACAAGGTAAAAGCTTTTAAAGTTGGTGGAGTAGACTATATAACTAAACCCTTTCAGGGTGAAGAGGTGATAGCTCGCATCGATAATCAACTCAAGATTCAGCAACTGCAAAAGCAACTTCAGTCACAGAATTCCCTGTTGCGCCAGGAGCAAGAAAAGTCAGAACGCTTATTACTCAATATTTTGCCCAAGTCAATTGTCGAGCAGTTAAAAGAAAATCCAAATTTAATCGCCGATCAATATGACGAGGCGACATTTCTATTTGCCGATATTGTTGGTTTTACTGGTCTTTCTGCTTCGATGTCTCCTGAAGAGGTAGTGAAATTGTTAAATGAGATTTTTTCAATCTTTGACCAGATCGTAGAACGCCAAGGATTAGAGAAAATTAGAACTATTGGCGACTCCTATTTTGTGGCGGGGGGGTTACCAAGGCGCAGATCTGACCACGCCGAAGCTGCTGCTGAGATGGCATTGGAAATGCAACAGGAAATTGCCCGCTTCCAATGGTCTAATGGTGAATCTATTAAACTGCGAGTGGGCATTAATACGGGAGGACCAGTAGTAGCGGCAGTCATTGGCATCAAAAAGTTTGCCTATGATATATGGGGCGATACAGTCAATATTGCCAGTCGTATGGAATCTCAGGGGGTTCCCGGTAAAATTCAGGTGACAGCGGCGACCTATGAAAAACTGCGAAATAAATACTTGTTTGAAGAGCGAGGCGCGATCGCGATCAGAGGTAAGGGAGAAATGACTACTTATTGGTTACTGGGAAAAAAGTCTGAACTGTAACGATAAAAAGTTAATGATGTATTACCGTAGTTTTTTTCTTGATAAATTTCTAACCCTTTAATGTCACAGGCATACCAAAAACGAGGATTATGTTCTACAGCTATTTTACCTTCCGGTGTCAGAATCGCTAAAGACGCGATCTCGTTTAGTACAGGTTGATAGAGATTACTATCATAGGGAGGATCGAAATAAATCAAGTCAAAATTTTGTTTTTTCAGCACATTGAGTTTCAAGGTAACATCACCACGAATTACCCGAAACTTTTGCTCTGTGGTCGCTACTTTTTGCCAATTTTGCTTGATGATACTGCAAGCTTTGATATTTTTTTCTATCCCTATCACTTCCATGGCACCACGGCATAAAGCTTCCGCCCCCATAGAGCCATTACCAGCACAAAGATCCAGCCAGGAACAATCAGTAATTTGACCTTGCCAAATATTAAACAAAGCTTCTCGCACCCTAGCAGCAGTTGGGCGAGTATTTTGTCCAGGTAAAGTTTTTAATTGTCGGTTGCCGTATATTCTCAAAATTTAGTTATCAGCGGTAGAGTGAGCATTGCCTACTATAGCCTTAATCATATTTATTATTAAACAAAAACAAAATGACTAGAATTATTTAGATCCAGAGACTGAGGCTCTAAATCTTGCACAACACCAATCAGTTCATTTACACCGGACGGGTTGTCAACAAAAATTCCTGTACCTGATAAACAGTCAATCGGAGATGAACCCAGGCGATAGTTAAAGCCTTGTGCAAGCCAGATAACGTCTTGATTGATGGTAAAGTCAGTAATCTTAGCGTAGTCCTCAGTGCCTGTTCTGGAAATTTCGCCATCGTCATAGAAGACCTGATTACTAGTCCCTAAGACGAATGTATCTTTGCCAGCACTACCAGTAAGGATATCAATCTCACCTTTACCAGCATTTTGGGCAAATCTGTCAGCCCCAACTAAGAGATCATCGCCTGTTCCTCCAATAAGAGTATCATAGCCAGAATCACCAGCCAGCAGCTCATTACCCGACCCTCCGCTGAGGAAATCATTGCCAGTTCCTCCCCACAGGTAGTCATCCCCTGACCCTCCGCTGAGGAAATCATCGCCAGTTCCTCCCCACAGGTAGTCATCCCCTGACCCTCCGCTGAGGAAATCATTACCGGAATTGCCATAAAGTTGGTCATTGCCCTTGAAACCAAACAATTTGTCATTACCAGGACCACCATCCAGTTTGTTGTTTCCAGGACTGCCAAACATTGTCTCATTCCCTTCTCCACCCAATAAGAGGTCATTAGGTTGAAGTTGATTTCGGAAGAAAAAGTCTATTATCAGGGGGTCTGGCAATGCGCCTAAAAAACCATCAGTTACCTTGCCATTGTCGATCAGGCGAACGTCAGGAAAACTCTGAACTCCATAGGCTTGAAGTAATTCTGGATTTTGATCTACGTCAACTTTGGCTAAAATCAAGTCATAATCAGAAGAAAGTTTTTCTAATCTGGGAGATAAGTCTTGACAAAAATGGCACCAAGTCGCGTGAAAAAAAACTAAGACAGGTTTATCAGTAGACTTGTTAATTACTTCATTTGTAAAATTTTTGATATTAACTTCATTGAGCGAAAAATTCATTTTCCAAAACTTTTTGTGTAATTACTAAGCGCAACCCTATGTAGAGGAGTTACAGGCTCCCCAGAGATCAGGTGCCTGTATAGTGTGGACAATATTAGTTACCATAAAGGTCTGAAATTAAGTGTTATGTCACTAGAGAGAAACTGGTGTCTAAAATGCATTCAGGACTACTTTTGAATTGCATTTGTCACGAATGACACTTTCAACTCTTTGATTTTACGTTGTAGAACCAGACGCTGGAACAACACAACATTATTGGAAAAAAGTAAACTGGGCAAAAGTAAGAGTGCCACGTGCATCAGTAAGTCTAGCTAAGCTATTTTGACCCTCATGATAGGGTACTATTATCATGTGTAAAATTGGCTAACAGCCCGTGCACGGTTTCGGTGTGTACTTAGACTATCACTTCCTGCCGAATATATTACGACAGCGTCAAGTGAATCATAACACGCCGCGATAACTAGATTGTTATTGTTTGGTCTTGCAAAAACAAGAGATTCCGCGTTATTACTAACTTTGGGATTAAGTCTTGCTTGCTGCATTGACAGAAATGCTTCGTCTACACAAGAACTTGTATCACGAAAGGTACGTTCTAAAATTGTATAAGATGTTATTCCTCCAGATAGCATTTCAGATTGTCGATCTGAAAGCTCTTCAAATAATTCACTGTTATTTTTCAACATGATTGTTTCATCTCCTTTTTGATTCAGTTTGTAAATATTTGACATAATTTCTCTCTTTTGAAATAAAGATAAATTTCTTGAAAATCGCGATCTCCTCAAAAGGCATTAATATTGCTTTCTGGGAGAGTATGGTCTTGACGCAAATTATTTCTGATGAGATTCTAGGTGCTGAAAATTCTATAGTCACACCCGATAGTAGACTTGTGGCGAATTAACTCAAGAAAATGGGCAAAACGTCAATCAAGGTATTTAGCGATTTTTAAGTACAAATATCTGTAAATCTTATCTGGTAAGCTTTTTAGCTGTTTTAAACTGTATTACGCAACAAGTCTAATATTAGGAAAGTGGAGAGTCATCTAATTTCATGGGGAACACTTCGTGGAAGTAATCTCTTCCCCAGTTTTTACGAATTTAATATTGGTGAAGGTCAAGGAGGATATTTTGAGAATTCGGCGGAACTCGCGAATATATTTAGTTAAGTAATAGGTAACACTCCTTAAATAGCTAAAGCGAAAACTGATTATTCCTTTGGCTATTTTCAATAACTTTGTAATCTATATTATTAGTAGTTTGGAGCTGGAAGTCGCACTATTTGTATATCACCTTCTATTATATATTGATCACAAACAAATACCACATAATTTTAACTTGTCAACAATGGGTTAAGTTCGTAGGTAAAAAAGCAGAAGGGATGGTTATGGACAGCGGTCAACCACTGGCTACTTAAACTTCTTATGCTTATGGCGTGAGGTTTAAGAGACAGAACAACCCACTTGAGTTTAAGGAATCAAGAAAATTAACTTTTCTGGTCAGTCTAACTGACTCATTTTATGATTCTTGTCTTTCTAGAAGTTTCTACTACTATTGTATGCAGAAAATATTTAGTCAAGGGACTTGCATTGATAAGATATCATTCAGGAGGGTAAAATAGTAACATCCCACTTTAGTAATCTTTTAGAAGGTTGCCAAAATTATTGGAGATATTGTGATTCAGATGATGAAACTATAATTCCCTTGCAGACCCTAATACTTTGAGCTCTAACTTGCCATTATTTTCCAAGAATGTGTAATCTACATCATCAAATATTTCTTTGAATCTCGGTTCTATACCTGGCCCAATCTTCTCGTCATACAGCGCGTACTTCCTACCAGCTCCAGGAATAGTTATGCTCGCTGCTGGATTCATCGTTACTGGTCCTGCTGGCATAAATCGCCAGGTACGAGTTAAGAATTCATTAAAAGTCCGGAAACTAAAAGCTACAGTACTAGCATTCACCAACGTAACAGCACCACCACTAACACAGGCACCTTCTTCAGGATTTAATTCCACAAACAGTTTTTCGCTATCAGTTATTTCGTTAATGTTAGACATGATTTTTCTCCTTTAATCTAACTTGAATAAAGTTCCCTTTACTAAAAAGACATCTTGTCTTTATGCCTAGTATGCTAAGGAGCTCAACTCAAAATTACCAGGGACAATCTTTCGATCAGATTGAACATTTTTTCGATCCTAAAGAGAAAATTATAGTTTTTGTCAATGCTCCAATAATCATGGTTTTTAAGCGCTTCTCCAAGCGTGGGGAGTTGTCCCGTGTAGCCGTCTAAATTGCCGTATGAAATGCTCCGTATTTAGATAGCCAAGAGCCTCGGAAATTTGCTCTACTGTATAGGTAGTGCTCAGGAGCAAGCGCCGTGCCTCTGCCATCCGATACTCAATAATCCAATTAACTACTGTTCTTCCAGTCTTTCGCCGCACTAAGTCAGTTAGGTAGGCAGAGGAACGCTTAACTGCCTTAGCTACATCACAAAGACTAATCTGACGGTGATAATTCTCCTCGATGAAACGGAACACATCGGGCAGCAAAGGATGGGATGTCAGTGGATTATGGCAGATTTGGGGAGCACTCAGCCTAGCTGTGTCAATGAGCAGTTGAAGTAGGAGCGAAGAAACCATTTCAGTAAAGCCGAGGGATTTATCCTGTAGCTCAGCTTCTAATTGTTGAAATCGCAAAAGCCATCGCAGACGATTTTTAGGCTCGATGTTGAACTGACATATTTGACTCTGTAGAGATGTTTGTAGAAATGACAGTAGGAGAAACTCGTCCGGTGGCAGGATAAAGATATCGGTTTGATTCGGACACTCAGCAGCAATATTAGTTTCGCAAGCGACGACCCAGTTTTTGCTTGGCGCTAACTCAATAATGCCGTTCATCTCTGCTGATGCAATCAGAAAAAGAGTCCCGGTCGAGGCTGAAATTTTACGACGTCCTATCTGGTAACAGCCTTTTCCATCCTCAACGAAAAGCAACTTGAAGCAGAAATGTCCATTAGGACAGTATGCTTCTTTCTGGTCTAGAAAGTGTGAAACCTCTATTTTAGTTGTTTTAGTAGAGTAAAAAGACAATGGCAGCCTTAAGACAGTACGTTCGTTCATTAATTACAAATATCGCGTAGCTATTAAAAATTTGAGTTTGATTACCAGGAGTACACTGGTAAATCTTTATTGAATTTTTAGACTAAGAATTTACTTTGATATAATTGTTCTCCTTTGAAACAAACTCAAGTTTCCTAGAAACAAGTTTTTATCAATACAGTAAACAGTTCAGTCAATACAGTGAAGTATTAGAAGTAACCTTAATGTTTGCTGCTGTATTTGCATTACTTAGGGTCAGGTTTTGGTATTTATGTACTTATCTTGAGACAGTATTTCTGTCTTTCAGTTTTAAAACTTAGTTTTGAAAGTAATATTGGGTTTTATTGGTAGCAAAATAGGGTCTGATTGAAGAGATAAAGAGTTTTGTTAGGTATTTTCCTTAATCTACTCTCAAAATATCTATATATATCCGATTAAGCTCATATTTGGGCATCATAAAAATCCTCATAAATTAGCCGCAACAATGTTGCGAAATGTTACAAGGATTGACTCTTTAAGGCAAAAACAGCCGAAAGACTATCTCTTTTTCCGAAATTTATGGACAATGTTCACATTCAAAACTGAAGTTTGGAAATAGAAGTATCGATCCTGTAAAATCTTTTCCCTATCTTGGTGAGATTTTCCTAAGCCATCATAAAAACTATAGTTTTTGAACTAGAAGCTGTTTAAACAAGAACTTGAGTTTTAACCAAACTGACAAAATTAGAAAGGATTTGTAAGCCAGTATCAGAAGACTTTTCAGAGTGGAATTGCACCGCCATGAGATTGTCTTTTGCAATCGTTTTTGTCCTCTAGCATTTGGAATTAGCGATCGCACTATTTACCAAACGCGATCGCGACAACCCAATGATCGCACTACAAGCTCAGGCTATTATTCTCCCCAAGCACTTAAAAATTCAACTTGATTTTTCATTTGTTAGAGATAATCATGAGTTGACAATCTAATCACTCGCATGGTTTAAAAATATTCATCTTCTTTCAGCCATTTATCAATGGGATCAAAAGCAGCTACATGATTGCACTAGAATTGAGTAATATATTACTGCTAACTGAACTGAAAATATGAACCCTAATACAGTCAGTTTACCTGCCACCCTTGAATTAAATATTGACTTAACTGACGAACAGTTTTTTCAGCTTTGTCAACAAAACCGCGATTTGAGATTCGAGCGTACAGCTACCCGCATTTCTCACAAATTGATTTGAGAAACTGATTTGGAGGTTGAAAGTTGGTATTTTTTCTTAATAAGAAAAATTTCTGACATTTCCGAGCAATAATATTACTAAATTAG
>JASJDR010000151.1 GCA_030065615.1 Xenococcus sp. MO_188.B8
GTAACGCTTGCTTTTGCTTCATACTAAGGTTACGTTACCTAGTTTTCTCTTTTTTTTCAAGCTGTTCTCTCTCTCTATTTATCTCATTTCTTTTCTTCTTACCCTATTTTCATACCTGAATTCTTACCGATAAATATCAGAAGACTCATCTCAAAACTAAAAAATTAATCAAGCTTTGTACTCTTGTCTATTTACTCAAAAATCAATGTCAGATAAATCCAAAATTTGAAAATCCCGATCGATATCAGCAATATCGACGCAAAAAAGAAATTGAAATCAAACGTCTCGAAGAGCAACTCAAGAATCGTTTACCTAAAGGCAGAAATTTGGACACGAGAGAGTGGCTGGAAGCTCTAGAACAGGCCACCAGCTTAATGACTGAAAACGAAGCTATGGAATTAGCTCAAGCTCGGTTACTCCGCAGTGATAAACCACTCCCATTTTCTGTTTCCTTTGGAACTAACACTGATGTCTTCTGGTCAAAAAATCGGCAAGGACGTATTTGTGTAACTTTCAATGGCATGACTAAAGAGGGACATATCTTGGAAATATTGTGTCACAATCGTCAGTTACATTGGTTTCAACGCTTCTATGAGGATTATCAGCTTCATAAACAACACAAAGGACGAGTGCCAGGAGGTTTATTGACTCTACGTTCAGCTCGTTTAGTTTGGCAGCGAGATCGTGATTCAGACAAACCTTGGCAAAGCCATAGTTTATTGCTTCATTGTTCCGTAGACACTCAATTATGGACTCATGAAGGAACAGAGTCAATTAGAGCTTTAAAAATAGCTGAAACCCAAGAAAAAATTATTAGAAAGGAAAAGGAAAAATCATTAACTACAAAACAGCAAGAAAGACTTCAAGCTAATCGAACATCACTCAGTCTTTTATCCAATTTTCAAGAATTTTCTCGACCCAAACAGCATCAACCCAATCAAAATCCTTCAATAATGGTAGGTGTTAGTATTGGTTTACAACAACCAGTAAAAATCGCAGTTATTGATGTCATTACAGGTCAAACATTAACCCATCGCAATACTCGGCAATTATTGAGTAAACCGATTAAACAAAAACCCAAAAAAGGAAAAAGAACTAAGAATCAGACTCAATACGAACTATTATTACTTCATAGAGAAAAACGAAAAAATAACAGTAAGAAAAGACAAGAAGCTCAAATTAAAGCTGTTAATAATCGCTTTGGAGAATCGGAGTTAGGGCAGTATGTTGATCGCCTACTAGCAAAAGCAATTGTTGAGCTAGCTGTTCAATATCAAGCTAGTAGCATTGTATTGCCCAATTTAACTAACATTAAAGAAATTCTTGAAAGTGAAGCTACTGCTAAAGCTGAGGCTAAAATACCTGGATATAAAAAGGCGCAAAAGCTATACGTCAAGCAGTATCGTCAAAACATTCATCAGTGGAGTTATAAACGTTTGTGTGATGCCATCTCTTCCAAAGCTGCACAAAATGGGATTGCTATCGAATACGCTCAACAATTTTCCTCTGGAGCATCAGAAATGCCAGCTAAAGGATTTAGCTTTAACTGCCTATCATTCTAGAAAACCAACTATTAGTTAAGATTTTTTAAGATTTTTCTTTACCTAGACAATTGAATATTAATGTAACTCTATGCGCCGTAAATTCCTTTAAGGTTTACGAAAAATGTAGGTCTGTTTGACTGGTCTTGATGGCAGTCTTACTTTCTGAACCCTCGTGGCTGCTAGCTCATAGACAGTTTTCTCGATGAGACATTTCATCCTTGATGTTATATTGCTCTTTCAAGAAAAGATGTCGTTTGCTGCTATCTCTATTCCTCTGTTGAGATAGGACAAAATCTATAATGTTGATTAGCTCGTTCTTTTCAATATTATAGACTAGGGTGCGCTCCCAGCAAGTGAGTAGGCTAACGGATTGAGGAAGATATCCAAAAGCTTAATTCTAGAATCAGAAATTTATTTTTGATGTTTAGGATGCGAATATATCGTTTTGTGGCTACATAATCACCCCTTTTGGGGAACTTTTTCCACAGTTTTGTCAAACCTAAGCGCGGGCGAAATCCCTAGGGGGGTTCGACAGAAATCATAAAATTCTTATCTGGTATTAGTTCTAGATTCTTAAATTAACTTTTAGCATTAGATTTTAGCTATTACTTTAATATTTTTGAGATCGGTTTTTATACCCTTGGCAAAAGTAGAACTAGAATTTACTAGAGATAAGGGTTTGAAAAGGTAGAGTTGCTTCAACTCTTCTGGGGTGGAAGATGTTGAAAGGAGCAGTGGTAGCTCGCAGAATACCCTAAAGTTATAGGTTGCTTCAACTCTTCCGACATGGAAGACGATGAAATCAAAAATTTTAGTTATGTGGAAAAGTTGAAAGAGGCCGTGGATTGCAAAACCTCAAGTATAAGTTCAAATAAATAAAAACACTTATATTAATTTTGATAAATTTTTTTGGACATTAATTCTTTAAATCTGATTTTTTTGCCCAAAATCTTTGTCTCTTGACAACTAAATGACAAGAAAATCGCTGGAAGTACTGAAAAATCGTTCAAGCCAGATCTTTTTGTGACAATAATTCTTTAAATCTGACAAATAATTCTTTAATGTACATGTACATTAATGTACAACAACAGATAAAAAGTTTAAGGTGGCACCCAGATTCGAACTGGGGGATAATGGATTTGCAATCCACGGCCTTACCACTTGGCTATGCCACCATATTGCAAGATTCTATCTTACCTTAAAAGCTGAAACTTTGGAAACCCTCTAAAACAATTTAAGTTTAGACTAAAGTTATCAACTAGCTCAACTACATATCAAGCCTTGGGTTTAAGATAAACTAAACTCTGTTTCCAAATTAGAGTGGATTGATGGTAATGATCTTCTAAACAAAGACAGAGCGAGTCTTGCCAGAGAATTTTTCCGACAATCAGATCGTCTGTGGCAAGTTTGAGTTCTACTTCTTGTTTGTCTTTGATATAACTTTGAATTTTTTTGACGCTAGGCAAACCAGTATCGAATTCAGTCATAATAGAAGGATTGTGGGTTGGAATAAAACTAGATTAAAAATGAGTTACGAGTTTAGCAAATACCAAGGCTTAGGAAATGATTTTATCTTGATTGATAATCGCCATAGTCCCGAAACTATAGTTACTCCAGAACAAGCGAGCCAAATTTGCGATCGCCATTTTGGAATAGGTGCTGATGGGGTCATTTTCGCTCTTCCTGGTCAAGAAGGCACAGATTACACTATGAGAATTTACAATTCTGATGGTTCTGAACCAGAAATGTGCGGTAATGGTATCCGCTGCCTAGCTAAGTTTATCGCCAATCTCGAAGGAATAGATAAAGTTAACAAAACCTATAGAATTCATACTTTAGCTGGGGTGATTTCACCTCAGTTGCTGGAAAATGGTTTAGTAAGAGTAGATATGGGCAAGCCTTTTTTGACAGCAGGAGAAATTCCCACCACTTTGGTTGCTGCTGAGGAGAAGGTGATTAATCAAACCATTACAGTGGCAGAGCAATCTTGGGCTGTGACTTGCGTTAGTATGGGTAATCCTCATTGCATAACTTTTGTTGAGGATAGCGAGGCGATTCCCTTGGAAAAAATCGGTCCTTTGTTTGAATATTATTCAGAATTTCCCCAACGCATCAATACTGAGTTTATTCAAGTAGTCAAGCCAGATTATCTTAAAATGCGAGTTTGGGAAAGAGGTGCGGGAATCACTCTTGCTTGTGGAACTGGTGCTTGTGCTTCAGTGGTAGCAGGGGTTTTAAATCAGAAATGCGATCGCGTTTGTACGGTAGAATTACCTGGTGGTTGTTTAGAAATTGAATGGTCTAGTATAAATGACCGAGTTTATATGACCGGTCCAGCGGAGTTAGTATTTACAGGAACTTTTTAGTAAGTTTTACTCGCGAATGTTGTGCTTTTACAATTCTCTAAGTGACTTTTGCCGTAAATGACAAGAGATTTAAGTCAGCTTGGTTTGCTCTTTAGAATCAGATACAGAAATTGCTAGTTGATCAATTTCAAAATATTGATGAAACTTATCTGTAACTTCGAGCCAATACGAACGGCCATCAGCTTGTGGTCTTTTACGGATAAAACCCTGTTCGACCAATTCTGCCACTTGCTGGTAAGCACTACTGCCCCGCAATTCGATTAATTCATTTTGCAGGATGGGATTTTTAAGTGCGATCGCGGCTAAAGTTCTTAAAGCCCCTTTACCTAATTCTGTCGGGATTAATGCTTGTAGCAAATTGCTATAGGCTGACTTGAGTTGCAAACTATAACCCAGATTAGTTTCCAAAATTTCTAGCGCAGTATCTCGATGGGCATAGTCATTCATTAAATCAATTAGGCCATCTTCTATCTCTTCGCGTTCGCATTCTAGACAAGCGGCTATATCATCTAGAGATAGAGGTTGTCCTTTGATATAGAGAATTGCCTCGATTTTGGTTGCTAGTTTCACTGTAAAAAAAGAAAGGTTTTAGGTTTTAGGATTTGGGTGTTAGGAAAATCCAGGAAAAAAGTAAAGATAATTTTTTACCCTAACACCTACCCCCAGTCTCAACTAGTAAATCTATTTCACTTTCTCGTCTTAAACTAACTTTTGGGAAAACGTCTTTTTTGGAGAAAGTCCGGGATTTCAATCCGATTACTATCACGACGAGGTTCAGGATTACTCTCTTCCTTCCGTTCTGTTATTTTAATGCCAGAATTGTTACTGGTTTGATTATATCTTGCTGAATTAGCAAATACTGACACCTCATTCATTCCAGGAAGCTCTTCTTCTTCTTCATCCCCGGAAAATCCCGTGGCGATTACAGTAATTCTGATTTCGCCATCCATACTGTCATCAATGACCGCACCAAAGATAATATTGGCATCTTGATCGACTACTTCGTAAACACTATCTGCCGCCGCATTAACTTCATGGAGGGTCAAATCATAACCACCAGTAATATTTAATACCACTCCTCTAGCACCATGAATTGAGGATTCTAACAAAGGAGAAGAAACAGCAGCGATCGCCGCTTCCCGGGCGCGGGATTTACCCGATGCCACCCCAATACCCATCAGCGCCGAACCAGCATCAGCCATAATAGCTCTCACATCAGCGAAGTCAACGTTAATCAATCCAGGAATTGTAATAATATCGGAAATTCCTTGTACCCCTTGCCGGAGAACATCATCAGCGATCTGAAAAGCTTGCTGCACTGGAGTCTCTGGCGAAATTACCGTTAATAATTGATTGTTAGGAATCACAATCAGGGTATCAACCCGACTGCGTAGGGCATTAATCCCCTCTTCTGCCTGATTAGTTCTTCTTCTGCCTTCAAAAGAAAAAGGACGAGTTACCACCCCTACAGTTAAACAGCCCATTTCTTTGGCGACTTCTGCCGCAATAGGAGCAGCACCAGTGCCTGTTCCACCTCCCATACCTGCAGTGATAAAGACCAAATCTGTATTCTCTAAAGCATGGGCAATTTCATCTCGGGATTCCTCGGCTGCTTTTTGACCAATTGCTGGATTTCCTCCGGCACCTAATCCCCTGGTAATTTTATGCCCAATTTGTAATTTCTGTTCCGCCGCAGCTTTCTCCAAGGCCTGAGCATCGGTATTGATTGCCCAAAACTCAATTCCGGAGATCTGGCTCTCAATCATGCGGTTAACAGCATTGCAACCTCCTCCACCAACACCCATAACTTTGATATTGGCAACATTGCTAGGCACAATCTTATTACTCCTTACTTCTTCTCTAGGGGCAAAATTATTATTGGGAACAGGAAAAGGTGTTGGAGAGCCAACTTTACCATGGGAACTATTGATAGGTGTGAGAGATGATTCTATAGATTTGCGATCGCTTTCTGACCTTGGGGGATATTCAAAGTTATGCCTAGAAGTCATGAGAATACATACAGTTGGTATATTTTAGAGTTTCTACTATAAGAAATCACACACAATTATGGTCGATACTTTCTATAACCCCCAGAAACCTTTAAATTTTTGTAACAATTAGAAATATAAGTTCAACAGATGTTTTCACGAATATTTATTTAATTGGCGCATAACTCTTAATAAAAGGTATTTTAGGATTGCTTAAATCAAGATACTCCACTCCGGTCAGATTTTCTTGAGTTGATAATTCAGGGAAACGAGCTAAGACTTGAATCTGCTCAGCTAAAAGGGATGTATCCGAACCTAAATATACTTTGCCAATATTTGTTTTGAGATATAAATGGTCAACTTCATCCCAGCGCACCTCTAACAGCTCAATTCCTGGATACCTAGCCAATAAACGGTAAATTTCTGACCAAGTATCACGATATTGGGTTTGAAAATTAATTACTTTGAGTTGTGGGGGAGAAAAGTCTTGATCGTTGTCACTATCAAGATAGAAATTAGTATCTAACCAGACCCCATCCGCATCTAGAAACCCGATTTTTCCTTGAGACAAAGCTGTAGCGACGGGAACCCTTTCTTGTAGCCTCACTTTCATCTGAGGAGGAAACATCTGTTTCGTAACCATTGCATCTAGGATAGGCGTAATTGATTTGAGATTGTGACTCAATTGGTTACTCGGAATTGTCCAAATCCTTTGGGGATAGTCAAGCTTTAATAAAGAATGTATTGTAGAATCGGCAACAATAATATCCTCTTCGAGAACAACCTGAGAAGTATTTTTGAGCTGCCAGTAAGAAGAAGTAATTATGGCGCAAGAACTCATCACTAAACTACTAACTAGTAAACAACGCCAGATGGCAATTTGTGATAGCCTGCGTTTTTGTTGTTGCAGTAGCGATAATTTTTGTTTAAGTTGAGGGTCATAAAACGAAGACATAAAAGATTACTCACCTTGATTTTTGTGCTACTTTTGTGTTATGTTTTAATTCTGGATTGATTATTAGAGAAAACAGATATGTTAGAGTAGGCTCTATCATTAGAATAGAATAAGTAAATATTCTTTAATCGGCATTATAAATCTGGAATTATGGTAATTACAAAAAGCAGGATTTTTCTAGGAGCAACTGCGGTAGCCTTATCTACGGTAGCTGTTACCGCAGCAGGAATTCATTTTTCCCAGAGCCAAGCCCATATTCAAAATAGCCCTAAAGAACTAGTGGATGAAGTTTGGCAAATTATTAATCATCAATATGTTGATACAAGTTTTAATAATCTTAACTGGCAAGAAGTTCGCCAAGAATATTTAGAGCGTTCCTATACTGACCAAGACCAAGTATACGATGCAGTTAGAGAAATGCTTGAGCAGTTAGAAGATCCTTATACCAGATTTATGGATCCTGAAGAATTCAAAAATATGCAAATTGATACTTCTGGAGAATTAACTGGAGTGGGGATTCAAATTGCCAAAGATGAAGAAACTGATCGTTTAGTTGTCATTGCTCCGATTGAAGATACGCCCGCATTTGCAGCCGGGATTTTAGCTAAAGATATTATTACCGCGATTGATGGTACCGACACCAAAGGCATGGATGTCAATGAGGCAGTAAAGTTAATCAGAGGGAAACCAGGTAGTAAAGTAACTTTAACTATCGATAGGGCTGGAGTTGACAAAGATTACGAAATAGTTAGAGCCAAAATTCAAATTCATCCTGTACGCGCCCGAATTTCTAAGACTTCCGTTGGAGATATTGGCTATATTCGCTTGACTCAATTTAGTGCTCAAGCCTCCAAAGAAATGCGAGATGCGATTAAAGAGCTGGAAAAAGATGGGGTAACGGGCTATGTGTTAGATTTACGTTCTAATCCAGGAGGATTACTCTATTCTAGTATTGATATTGCACGGATGTGGCTTAAAGAGGGCCCGATTGTTTCTACTGTGGATCGAGGAGGAGAAAAAGAGCGTAAATTAGCAAATAACAGTGCCTTAACCGATAAACCATTAACGATTCTAGTAGATGGCGGTTCCGCTAGTGCTAGTGAGATTTTGTCTGGTGCCTTGCAAGACAATGAGAGAGCAGTTCTTGTAGGAACGAAAACTTTTGGCAAAGGTTTAGTACAATCGGTTCGTCGTTTAGGAGACGGCTCAGGTTTAGCTGTCACGATCGCAAAATATTTAACTCCCAGTGGTCGCGATATTCATAAAGAGGGTATTTCCCCGGATATTGTGGTGGAACTAGAAGAAGAGGAAAGAAAAAAACTGCAAAGTGAGCGCGATTTAATTGGAACTCTCGACGATCCCCAGTTTGTCAAGGCCATAGAAATCCTCGGTCAAGAAATTAGAGCCCAGAAAAGCTTATAATTTCTTAGTTTTTAAATGATGAATAGAGACGAGCAGGGGGAAATTTTTCCTAATCTTTATTTATTGTTCGTTGTTGCTTAATTGACTCTTATATTGTTGAAAGCCAGCAACTGCAGTTGGTAAGGTAGGAAAGATATATTCTGGTTGAATTTGGTTAATAAATCCCGCACGTTTGAGTTGACTGTACAAATCCTGCTTAACTCTTGCCATGCCAAAAATAATACCTCTAGCAGCCAGTTCACGACGCAATTCTTCCAGAATATCGATCGCCGTAATATCGATTTCCACATTAGCTTCCATATTCAGGATAAACCATTCTACTGGCTCGGCTTCTGCTTCGACCGCTTCTAACGATCGCTTTTTAAAATTTTCGCCATTGGCAAAACAAAGAGGTGCATCATAACGATAGATTACCAATCCAGGGATAGTTGTCGCTTTGGCCCAATCGTCAATATCATGCAAGCCTGCTAAACCAGGGACACTTCCTAATACGGCATCATGAGGTCTGGCTACTCTAGCAAATAGTTCAATCACTGATAAGCTGATCGCTACGGCAACACCCACCAAAATATCTGTTAACAGAACAGTAATCGTGGTAATCAGTGCCAAAATAAGTTCACTAGAGCGAAAACGATATAGTCTGATAAATTCTGAGAATTGAATCAATCTGGTGGCTGCAAAAATCACAATTGCTCCTAAAGCAGCTTTGGGAAATAATGCTAATAAAGGACGCAAAAACAATAAAACCAAAATTAGCACTCCCATTGCCACCAAAGAGAATGCCTGACTTTTGCTCCCTAAAGAATCACCAATAACGGTACGACTAGCACTACAACTGATGGGAAAACCCTGCATCATGCCATTTCCCAGATTAGCAATACCCAAAGCTAGCAATTCCTGATTGGGGTCAATTTGATAACGATTCCGATTAGCAAATGACCTAGCTGTTAGCACATTATCAGAATATCCCACAATGGCAATCCCGATAGCCGAAGCGAGCAAAGGTAACAATTCCGGCACAGCAACTATTGGTAAGGCAAAATGGGGCAAGCCAGCGGGAATTTCTCCGACTACGGCAACTCCTAATTGTTCTAGATTAAATAATGCCACTGCCACAGTTGCCAGCAAAACTGCGAGTAAAGGTGCTGGGGCTTTGGGAAACCTATTTTGAACTGTAAATAGAAAAATTAAAATTAAAACTGATAAAATTAAAGTCGGATAATGGGCTTGCCCCAATTGACTAATAAATTCTCCAACTTGACCGAAAAAGCTATCGGCATTGATTTTAAGACCCGCAGTTTTGCCTAATTGTCCGCCGATCATAATCAGGGCAATCCCCGCCATATAACCAATAAGAATCGGTTTAGATAATAAATCGGCTAAAAATCCTAAGCGGATGAAATAACTCAGAAGACAAACACAGCCCACCATGATGGCAAGTAACGCAGCCAGACTAGGATAGGCAGTTGGATCATCTACCACTAAAGGCGCAATCGCTACAGCTGTCATCACCGCTGTCGTTGATTCTGAGCCAATCGATAGTTGAGGTGATGAGCCAAAAAAAGCATAAATAAACATTGGTGGGAGCATTGCCCATAAACCTACTACGGGTTCTAATCCTGCCAACTCCCCATAAGCCATACATTGAGGAATTAGATAGGCAGCTACCGTTAAACCTGCCAAAATATCCCCCCGCAACCATTCTTTGCGGTAGGATAACAAACGCTTTAAGCCTGGAAGAGGCAAATACATGATTTAAGGAATGAAAAACGAGCACTAGAAGAGGAGACAGTTATTAGGTGTACCTGATGATTTAGAGAAACGCGATGTCTCAAAAAATCCCTAATCTCTGTTCAAATGTTTTTATCGAATTTATTTGATGTATTTATTGCATTATTACTTGCTGTTAAGCACAAAATTATTCAACACTAGCAATTGTAAGAAAATTTTTAGATTTTCAAAAATTACTCAAAAGATAGACTATAAAATCTATTTTAAAGATCCCGTGACCTATTCCAGAACCAAAAAAGAAACCGCGATAATTTTCGAAAAAGCAGAATTAGCAGCTAATCAACAAGACTGGGGACAAGTTGCTGATTATTTACAGCAAATACCAGATTTTTCTAGGCGAAAGCGTCGATCATCTCTAGAAGCCGAAAATAGCATCCGAGCTTTCAATTTAGCTTTGATGGTCTTATTTTACGGTGATTTTCAGGAAAAATGGGCAATCTCTAAAATTATTCCCCGTTTAGGCAAGATCTCAATTGAGCCTTTAGTCTCGATTCTTGAAGATGAATCAATTGATGTCGAAGTACGTTGGTTTGCGGCACGGATTCTGGGAAACTTTAAAGAACAAGTTGTAGTGATTACCCTAGCGAATTTATTACAAAATACCGAGGAAGAAGAACTAATTGAGATCGCTTCAGAAACCCTATCTCATTTAGGAGCGATCGCGATTGATGTTTTTGTCGCCTTACTGGCAGAACCAAAGTATCGTAAATTGGCAGCCTGTTCTTTAGCTTATATTCGTCGTCCCCAAGCTTTACCAGCTTTACTAAACTTAGCAGAAGATACCGATTTTGAGATTCGTGCCCTGGCGATCGAAGCGATTGGTAGTTTTCATGATCGTCGAGTTCCTCCTGTCTTAATTAATGCCTTGCAAGATCCAGCGGCAGCGGTCAGAAAAGAAGCTGCGATCGCTTTAGGTTTTCGTCCCGATCTCTGTAGCGAATTAGATTTGGTTAGTTATCTGAAACCTTTGCTTTATGATCTAAATCCCCAGGTTTGTCATCAGGCGGCAATTACTTTAGGCAGAATGAAACATGAATCAGCGATTACGGCATTAAACGAAGTCCTATCTTCGCAACATACGCCGATCGCGCTGAAACTAGATTTAGTTAGAGCTTTAGGCTGGAGTGAAATCGATTTAGCTCTTGAATATTTACAACAAGCATTATTTACCGAAATCAATTTAGTTATTCAAGAAATTATCACGATTTTAGGCAGAATATCAGCTACTAATCTGCAGGAAAAAGCAACTCAAATATTAGTAGACTTTTGGAATTCTGTTGCCGAAAATCCTAGTAACCCTGATTTAAAACAAGTTATCGCTATGTCTTTAGGCGAATTAGGCCAAATCCAAGCTAAAGATACTTTAGAACAATTGGCGGAGGATAACAATACTAGAGTTCGTTTACACGCGATCGCAGGGCTCAAAAAAATTAATAATTAAATATAGAACTTCTTAAATTATTGAGATCTGTAATGCTCTGCTTTCGGGAACAGGGAACAGAAACTATACCTCATAAATCTGAGAAATGCTATACAATTCACATCAAGCTTACTGAATGTCTAATCTTCTCAGTGAAATCTTCTCAATATTATTTTTGGTTTGTCTTTAGTATTATCTCCTCAATCTTATTTAGTATCGGAGGATTAAAGTTTGCTTTTCAGGTTTTTTATACGATTCAGGATGATGCTCGGCAACATATATTTTGGATGCAAAGGTTTAGTGATAGCTCTTTATTTACTAATGATTTAATTGCAGATTATTTTCAGTCGCTTGCTCCAGAGGGATTTATTAATTTATATCGATTTGTTAATAGTCTGGGGATTGATATTTTTTTCTTTAATAAAATTTCCCCATTATTGATTGGCTTAGCTACTACTATCTATTGTTTTAAAGTATGTTTAGAAATTTTTCCTGTTCCCTTTGCAGGTTTTCTGAGTACTTTGTTGCTAAACCAAAATTTATGGATGGTAGATGATCTGTCTTCTGGTACGCCACGAGCTTTTATTTATCCTTTGTTCTTAGCTTTTATTTATTATTTATTAAGGCATGATTTATGGTTATGTTTACTGACTATTATTTTACAAGGTCTATTTTATCCCCAAACAGTATTGCTATCGGCAACTGTTTTATTAATAAAATTAGGTTATAAGCATTATTTCAGTTTATTTAAGGTTGAAGTAAAGAGAAAAAAAAGATTTTTATTTCGCCCAGAGACAAGGACACACATTTTGAGGAAACCTCAAAATCGCGCTCCCGAAGGGTGCGAAGCGATGTCCACGCAAAAACGCAGAAAAATTCAGAGAGTTCCTAATTTATTGTTTGATTGCGATATTTGGAAGAAACAAAATAGAATTTATTATTTAGGATTGATAACTTCAGTAATTATTTTGGCTATCTATAGTCTCAAAACTTCTAGTTTTGCCCCAATTATCACTCTTAAACAAGCTAAGTTAATGCCAGAATTTGCTAGTAATGGTAGAAATGCTTTTTTTACAGATAATCTTATTAATTTTTGGCTATTACAGAGAAGAAGTGGCTGGTTACCAATTGAATGGCAATATACCTTAATCTGTTCTTGCGGACTTATTGTTTTATGGTTCAAACAATATCCAGAAAAATTCTCTTTAGTCAAAAAAATCAATTATAAATCTATAATCTTACTGCAAATAATTATAGCTTCGACAATATTATTTTTCCTGTCTCATGTGCTTTTATTTAGATTGCATTTACCAAGTCGTTATATTCACCATAGCTTAAGAATTGTTCTTGCTTTACTAGACGGAATTGCGATCTCAGTGAAGCTGAGGCGCTGCGCGATCGCAGTTGTCTTTAATAAAATTATCCAATGGCTTGATGGTAAATATTCTCCTCTGCAAAATTGCTATAAATTTTTAGCAGTGATTATTCTAATTACTTTATTATTATTACCAACTTATGCCGTACAATCCTATCCTCATCGATTAGGTTATGTCACAGGAAAAGCAACTCAACTATATCAATTTATTAAACAGCAACCTTCAGATTATCTAATAGCTACCTTGAGTAAAGAAGCTGATAACATTCCTAGTTTTTCCGCTCATTCAGTGTTGGTTGCCGAAGAATATGCCATTCCCTATCATCAGGGATACTATCAACAAATTCGTCAAAGAATTAAAGATCTTATCAGAGCACAATATAGTTTAGAGCCACAAACTATCATCAATTTTATTCATAAATATGGGATCGATTTATGGCTAGTAGATAATGATTCTTTTAATGCTGAATATTTACAAAATAATCAATGGTTGCAGCAATTTGATCCTGAAATAACAGAGGCGATCTCAATTATCGACAATAATCAACAACCAATTCTCTCACAGATACGCGATCATTGTACTGTGTTTGAAACACCAGATCATATTGTTTGGAAAACTGATTGTTTATTGAACTCTTTTTTAAATTAGAAGTTAATCTACTCGATGTCAGGCTCAGAAACCCTCATTTTTCCCTTCCCATCAAGCGAAATAATAAGAGCAAGCACAGAAGAAAAATGTGTAATTAAGTTGTACAATAATAACTATATATTTAACTATTGAATCTGAATTTAAATAATGCTAATAAAAATTTAAGAGAAAACGATTACTAAGGTCATTGCTGTAAAATAAACTATCAATAAAAGTAAGTAGGCCAACCTCAATTTCAACTTAATAATCTAATTTAGCAATTAATTTTACCCACTTTACTCACTAACGCTGATCCACATTAACTTGCATAATTATGACGCTTAATCCCTATATATAGCTTGAACTATTCTGATAAACTCGATTTTGATCAGCTTATAAGTTCTTTTAGAAATTACCTTAGTTCTTGGTTTTTTCTATGAGTAAACTTCAGGAGATTGCAATTTAGAATGTAGTTATGGAAGAAAACAGATTGTCTGAACATGAGCCACAGCGTGATATAGGTATTAATCGAGGTAATTATAATGAGAATATAGAAGGAGATTACGCTAAGACAGTAATTAAAGCTGAGACAGTAAACATAGGCAATCTTAGCTCTGATGATTTCAGTATAGATAATGAAACAAATCTACTTCAGGCTTCTATACCTAAGAATTACACCACAGAGCTATCTGAGAGAATTAGAGCTTTTGCTGGGAAAAAACGTCCTCTTTTACCTTATCTTCCTGATCGGGAAAAGCAAGATTGTATGCTTAATCAATTAATCAATGATTTCAAAAAAAATATTAATAAACCTGTTGTCTGTATTGTTCATGGAGACAAATCACAAGGTCATGATACTTTTTTAGAACGGACAAGAGAAGTTTTTTTACCGACAAAATTTAAGCCTGATGAACGTTGTCCGATTTATAAATATTCTATAAGATGCCCAAAATATATAAAGAACCAAAATGATTTTAACGAGCAATTACGAAATACATTGGCTATAGAAATAACAAATTATTCTGATTCTTCAGTTGAACAAATAAATGAGTTGTTGTCTAATCAACACACAATGATTTATATTAATTTTTCTGTTGAAGATTGGTTTCAGCTAAAAATAGATTGTATTATATTTTTTTTAGAGTTCTGGCAAAAATGGACTTCTATGTGTAGTGGTCAGTTTTTAATGGTTTGTTTATCAATAAAATATCCAACCGAGGAAAACTTATCATTTTGTAAAAGATTTCATTTAAAAAGAATGAAGCGCAAATTCATTAGCAAACTTGAACAATTTGTAAATTCTCAACTTAGCTATCTTGACCAAATTGTTGTAACTGTTCTTCCTGAACTTGAAGGTATTAGACAAGAACATGTAGAAGACTGGTTAAGCATTGAAGTACAAAAGCAATTTCAAGATGATAGCATTATTGAACATTTAGATAATCAGATTAAATTTTTGTATACAAAGTGGAGAAAGCAGCATCGCTCTCATATGATTCCGATGAATTATTTAGCTGAAAAATTGAGAAAGATTTTACAAGGGAATGTCCTTAAGGAGGAGGATGTTGTATGAAGTTCCCTGATTACAAAGGTCAAGGTGATGGCAAAGGTTACGATGCTAGGATAGAGTCGCCATCATCTCGGATTGATAGATTTAGAAAACCAGAAAAATATATTGCCGATCCTGGTTTGGTAGATGCCTGTAATGTAGCCTTATTATTAGGACAGCCTCTATTGCTGACAGGTCAACCTGGTACTGGCAAAACATTATTTGCCTATAGTCTAGCTTGGGAACTTGGTCTTGATGAACCTCTCAAATTTGAAACGAAATCAAATAGTATGGCGAGGGATTTATTTTATACCTATGATGCTTTAAAACGATTTCAAGATGTCCAAAGCAAAGGACAAAATGAGAAATCTGATAACTCTTTGGATTATTTAACTTATCAGGCTTTGGGTAAAGCGATTTTGCTTACCAGAGAAAAAGCAGAAGTAGCAAAATTTCTGCCTACGGATTTTGAACATAAGGGAAAGAAGCGCACTGTAGTCTTAATTGACGAAGTGGACAAAGCACCAAGGGATTTTCCTAATGATATTTTGAATGAATTAGATTTACTATATTTTCGTATTCCTGAACTCGGCAATATCAAAATTGAAGCAGATCGCAATCCAGAATTGCAACCAATTGTAATTATTACCAGTAACTCGGAGAAAGATTTGCCAGAAGCATTTTTGCGCCGTTGTGTTTATTATGATATTCCCTTTCCTGATGATTATCGTCTGAGGCAGATTATTAACAATCGGTTGGGTTTATTTGCCAGCGGCACAAATCAATTTTTGGATGATGCTCTAGATTTATTTCAGCAACTAAGATCGCCCCAAGTTAATTTAAACAAAAAACCTGCAACAGCAGAACTATTAGGATGGTTACTTACCTTACAAAAAGTTTCTGGAAATGCAGAGAATCCTCTAGCTGAAACAGACTTGGCAAAACAAACTCTTAGTAGTCTTGTTAAAACCGCAGCAGATCAACAGAAAGCAACCCAACTGGTAAACACATGGATGGAAGAGCGCAGGTCAAGGAACAAAGCTGGTTAAATCCAGAAAATTTAGTAATTTTTATTGATGAACTGAAAGATGCTGGTTTTAACATCGGGGTTTCTCAGTACATAGCTGCGCAAGATCTAGTTCTAGCTTTAGTTGCTCAAGGAAATAACTTAGATCATCAACATTTCAAAAATATGCTGGGTTCTCTGTTGTGTAGTTCACCTAAGGAACAAGAAGATTTTCGCCGTCGCTTTGATCAATGGGTTCATCGGATGGGAGTTGCGATAGCTACTGAAGAAAATCAAGCTAATGAAAAAGCGAGAAAATTAGAGCGTGAACTGATCAACATTCGTAAGCAATCCAAAAAATGGAAAAAGATTTGGCTATTTGTTATTGGAATATTTATTGTTTTGGTTGTAGGGGTAAGTATCAATTATTTTTCATCTTTGCCGAATGAACCTGTAGATCCTACTCAACAAGTAAAGCCTGTAGATCCCAATCAGCAGGAAACTCCTACAGATTTAGAAACTTCTTTAAATTCTACTCAACAGGAAACTCCCGTGGAGCCAAAAACACCTGTAGATTCAACTCCTACCAATATCAAGTGGAAAATCTTATTAGGTGCATTATTAATTATTCTTGTTACTTTTATCATCTGGCGTTGGTGGTGGTGGAAACAAGCTAATTTATTCCTGAAAAGAAATGCGACAACTGAAGAACCTAAATTACAAAAAATTTCTATTGCTGATAATGATAAAGAATTATTTCCTGATCTCTTGTATCTCAAAATTGCTCAACAATTCCGTAAACGAATTCGAGTAGAGTCATCAGAGATTGATGTCGAAAAATCCTTTGAAAAAACTCTCGATAGTGGAGTTTGGTTTACTCCTGTCTATAAATCGTGCCAGATTCCTCCAGAATATCTTTTCTTAGTGGATCGAACTAGTTATGGCGATCTTCAAGCCAGATTTATTACCGAGATGATTGACAGATTAGTTCACAATGGCGTTTTTATCAATGGTTATTTCTTTGATAATGATCCGCGCATTTGCTTTCCGATGTCAGGACAAAAATATTCTTGTAGACTAGCTGAACTTGCTGCTAAATATAGTGAGCATCGTCTTGTGGTCTTTTCTGAAGCAGAACGTTTATTTAGTCCCGTCACAGGAGAATTGGAATCATGGGTGGAAATCTTCGCTAAATGGCAAGATCGTGCAATGCTAACTCCAAAACCAATGGAAAATTGGGGATTTGAAGAAATAGAGCTGGCTGAGCAATTTATGATTCTCCCTGCAACGTCTGAAGGACTATTGAGTTTCATCAAAAATCTAGAAATTGAATCATCGACTTTGGTATTAACCAGAAAAGAGAAACCACCAGTGCCTGAAAGCTTACAAGAACGACCTTTATATTGGATAGATAGAGAACCACCAGAAGATTATTTAATAGAAGAAGTATTACCATCTCTCAAACTATACCTTGGTCAAAATGGATATTATTGGTTAAGTGCTTGTGCTGTATTTCCTGAACTGCATTGGAATTTGACTCTTTATTTGGGTAATGCTCTGAAAAACCAAGAAGGGGAAACTTTATTGCAATCATGTAACCTTTCCGACATAGCTCGTCTACCTTGGTTTCGCTACGGTTACATGCCAGATTGGTTACGTTTATTGCTAATTGCTGATCTTTCCCCTGAGCAAGATAGAGATATACGTGAAAAATTAGATCAATTATTGGTTTCAGCAGTTTCTGGTTCTGTTAGTGGAATGCAGTTAGAAATTGCTGAGGATTATAGCAATTATGTCAGTAAAATAACTAAGCCATTGTTAAAGTTATTTGACAATAAACTGTCTAAAAATAGCCCATTACGGGATTATATTTTTCAAAAATTTATGATTTCTAAAAATGAGAATCTTGCAGTGAAATTGCCCAGAAAATTGGTTTTTACCTCAAATAAGATGGCGAAATGGTTGCAAGGTCTACTTTACATTCTTTTTGTAAAAAACAAACTTATAGTAATATTTTTATCAATAATAACATTAATAGTAATAGGGTACAATTTTCCAATACAAAATAGCTCCAATCAATCGTACGATTTAGTTAATCAAACAGCATTACAACATTTAGTCAAACAACCAGCATTGCAAAATATTAACATCCCACAAGCAATAGAAGAATCTGGCTCAAATCCAGTAAAAATTGCGATTCTTGCTGATGGGGTATCACCTTATTTGATAGAAGTTCTTGGCGATCGTATTCTTGAGGGTAAAAGTTTTATCTCTGGAGAAACAATTATTAATTCAGAAAATGATCATGGTACATTAGTATCTTCTATAGTCGCGGCAATTGCCCCTAAAGCAACAATTCTTCCTGTAAAAGTCATTGCAAATAGTGGATCTGGGGCTGATGGTGGCATACTTGACGGGATTGAATATGCAATAGAGGAAAAAGCAGATATATTGCTGATGCCTTTTGGAGCACCTACGGGAGATTCACTATCCCCAATTTTCGAGAGCTTGTTTCAGAAAGCTCAAGAAGCAAATAGTTTATCTATTTCTAAGGCGGGGGACAATACATACTCTCAACAATTTCCAAAATTTCGTCCTGCTTCTTCACCAAATGTTCTAGCAGTGGCTGCAACAGATAATCAAGGTCAGCTTGCTGATTTTTCCAATTATGGAGAATGGGTCTCTCTAGCAGTTCCGGGCGTTAATATTACTTCTATTGGTTTAGATAGAAAGCCTCAATCTATTTCTGGTAGTAGCCATTCTGCTGCGATCGCTGCTGGGGTAGCAGCACTGATGCTATCTGTTAACCCTGATTTAACTCCTGATGAAATAGAAAAAATATTACAAGAAACCAGTACTAACAAATCAGAACTACAACAAA
>JASJDR010000026.1 GCA_030065615.1 Xenococcus sp. MO_188.B8
TAATCACATGACAACCACTCTACAGCAACGCGAAAGCGTCAGCTCCTGGGAAAAATTCTGTCAGTGGGTTACTAGCACAGACAACCGCATCTACGTTGGTTGGTTCGGTGTACTCATGATCCCCTGCCTTCTCGCAGCCACAACTTGTTTCATCATCGCTTTCATCGCTGCTCCCCCCGTGGACATCGATGGTATCCGTGAGCCCGTTGCTGGTTCCCTAGTATACGGAAACAACATCATCTCTGGTGCGGTAATTCCTTCTTCTAACGCTATAGGTCTTCACTTTTACCCCATCTGGGAAGCAGCTTCTTTGGATGAGTGGTTATACAATGGTGGTCCTTACCAGTTAGTAATTTTCCACTTCTTGATCGGTGTCTTCTCTTACATGGGACGTCAGTGGGAACTTTCCTTCCGTTTAGGAATGCGTCCTTGGATCTGTGTAGCATACTCGGCACCTGTATCCGCAGCTACTGCAGTATTCCTGATCTATCCTCTAGGTCAAGGTTCGTTTTCCGACGGCATGCCTCTAGGAATCAGCGGAACCTTCAACTTCATGTTGGTTTTCCAAGCTGAGCACAATATCCTCATGCACCCGTTTCACATGTTGGGAGTAGCGGGAGTATTCGGCGGTTCTTTATTCTCCGCCATGCACGGTTCTTTGGTAACTTCTTCCTTAGTTCGGGAAACAACTGAAACTGAATCACAAAACTACGGTTACAAATTCGGTCAAGAAGAAGAAACTTACAACATCGTGGCTGCCCACGGATATTTTGGACGTCTAATCTTCCAATACGCTTCTTTCAACAACTCTCGTTCCTTGCACTTCTTCTTAGGTGCCTGGCCCGTAATCGGAATCTGGTTCACTGCAATGGGTATCTCCACAATGGCATTCAACCTCAACGGATTCAACTTCAACCAGTCCATCATCGACTCTCAAGGTCGCGTGGTAGGAACTTGGGCTGATATCTTAAACAGAGCTAACCTAGGTTTCGAAGTAATGCACGAACGTAATGCGCACAACTTCCCCTTAGACTTAGCTGCTGGTGAGTCCGCTCCTGTTGCTTTAACTGCTCCTGCTATCAACGGTTAATCTTTTGATTGCGTAGCAATAAAGTCTAAATTAAAAAGCGTCTCTCTTGATTGAGGGGCGCTTTTTATTATGCATTGCCTCAAGAGCTGTTAGTGAACTACCCGACGCTGATGCAAGTATATAGCGCGGGCTTCCCGCGAGGTTAGCTAAATAGTTTGTTTCGAAAATTTTTTGTCCGCTAGCATTGAGGCAAGTTTCCAAAAAATTACACCGAATTGGGAGAATTTTTGCTTGAGTCTTTCCTGAAAAATTTTATCTTTTTCCAAAATTAGAATAAGCTGATGAAGCAATTTACCACGATTAGTGACGCCTGAAAAACTGTGAATTAGCTTAAAAATTGTAAGCTGATCTGGGAAGTCGATAATTTGCAGATTATAAACTGGTCTGTAATGATGAACGCGAAAGAAACTAGTATAAAGCTTATATTCAGGAAGAAAATCTTTAAATTCCGAATATTCCGTCAGTCTTTGGCGAATTAGTTGAGTAAAAATTGAAAATGACTGAACCGAAACAATATTCAGCGCATATTGAATTAAAGTTTCTCCAAAAGCAGCCGAAACAATTCCTAAACTAGTTAAAAGGGGATTTATACTAGCTAAGAGACTTAAATAATTTAGAGAAACACTAACAGTTATTTCAGCGACTAAACTGTGACTGAATTCCCGAATTTTTCTTTGTTCTAGAGTTTCTTGAGGCTGGGAACGGTTAAACTTTTGATTAGCCCGATGAACTAACTTTTCCAAATAAGAAGATATAATGTTAGCTCCAAATAAACTGTTGATAGTCCAGTGACTACAAGAATCGCTAACCTTGGCAAAAGCGACTTCTAGTACCTGAAGAGTTGAATCCGTTTTTTGATATAAATCAGATAAGCTAGTTATGGGAGAGATAGGTTGTTCTAGCTCTTGTTTAACTTGCCACAGGTTTAACAACTTTATAATAGTATCTAATCTGTCGATATCTTTCTCGGAGTCATTAGGTAAAGACATAGAATATCACATTAAAACTTTAGATTGTATTATTAAACTCATCCATATTCCTATTCAAACAGATTTCAAGTTACTTCAACAATTTATTCAGCAATTCCAGCAGTGTATTAACAAAGCAAGTTTTCATGGGTAGCGACCCAATCTTCAGGAATTTATTTTAGCTTTAAACTTAGCTGGCGATGAATTCGCTTCTGTGACTCTAACTGTTCCTGCGATCAATGGTTAAGAGTTAGTTAACTGAAGATAGAATTTTGTGCAAAGGAAGCATCTCCTATTAGTGGAAGTGGGTGTAAATAAGAACACCATTCAAAAAAACTCAAAAGCTTGGTAGTAAAAACTTTTGACTCTCTTTCTCATTTCTACCTTGACAGACTACTAGGGGCAGTTTTGGTTTGTAAAATAACCCGATTTATAGTCACAAATATTAAGATATTTTACAAAAGTCAAGATCATACAAGCTTTATAATCATAATACTTTTACAAGAATTGATAATTATCTAATATAAATTAGTAAATTTTTCACATAAAATTATGAATATTTACTCATCTAACGTCATCATATCAGCAGCACAGATGAGAGCCATTGAAGGAAAAATTTTTAATGCAGGAATGCCAGTGCCAGCTTTAATGGAAAAAGCTGCAGGATTATGTTTTAGGCAAATAAAAACGCTTTACCCTCCAGAACAATATAGTCAAGTCGGAATTTTAGTTGGCCCTGGTCACAATGGAGGAGATGCTTTAGTAATCGCTAGGGAACTATATTTTGTAGGTTACACTGTAAAAATTTATTGCCCCTTAATTAAGGTAAAAGAATTAACTGCAAGTCATAGTAAATATGCTCATAGTTTAGGAATTCCTTTTTATGAAGAGATTGAAGAATTACGCCAATGCGACTTAATTATTGATGGTTTGTTTGGTTTTGGTTTAACACGATCGCTTTCAGGAAAAATAGCCGAAGCTGTAGAAGAATTAAATAGTTGGTCGCAACCGATAGTTAGTATTGATATTCCTTCTGGAATTCATACCGATACGGGAGAAGTTTTAGGCATAGCAATCAAAGCAACTTATACTTTATGTCTAGGTTTATGGAAACGGGCTTTTTTCCAAGATCAAGCATTAGAATATATCGGTCAAGCAATTAAACTAGATTTTGGAATTCCTGTTGCCAATATCGCAAAAATCATTTCTCCTCACGAAACCATTCAAGCGATTACCCAAGAGTCGGTCAGAGAATTTTTACCGTTACCTCGTCCCCTGGTTACTCATAAATATCTTCAGGGGCATCTGTTACTAATCTGTGGTTCCTATCGTTATGCTGGTGCCGCAATTTTAACCGCCTTAGGAGCTAGAGCGAGTGGCGTAGGCATGTTATCGATCGCGGTGCCCCAATCCCTCAAGTCTTTACTCGTCAGTCAGCTCCCAGAAGCTTTAATTATTGGTTGTCCAGAGACAAAATCTGGGGCGATCGCGTCTTTGCCCTTATCAGAAGAAGATTTAAATAAATTTGATGCGATCGCTTGTGGTTCTGGTTTAACTAGTGATGCCACAGCTATTGTAGAACGAGTTTTGTCTGTTCAACCTCCTCTAGCTTTAGATGCTGACGGGTTAAATTTATTGGCAAGGGTTTGGCATGAGATAGGTGGAGATTTCAAAAATTTTGGTCATAGTGGCATGAGAATTTTGACTCCCCATGAGGGAGAATTTAAACGTCTATTTCCTGATATTGAGTTAAGAACAGGCGATCGTCTTGAAGCTGTCAGACAAGCAAGTCAGCAGAGTAAGGCTATCGTATTATTAAAAGGAGCGCGAACAGCGATCGCTAATCCTGAAGGCAAAGTCTGGATTGTCCCCCAAAGTACTCCTGCTCTAGCTAGAGGAGGGAGTGGGGATGTACTGACTGGTCTGATTGGTGGTTTAATTGCCCATCTTCGAGACAACAAGAAGATAGATCTGGCAGAACAATTATTTAACTCTGTTGCCACAGCAGCTTGGTTACACGCTCAGGCAGGAATTTTAGCAGCCCAAGAGCGAACTGAATTAGGAGTAGATGGAGTTACCCTATGCCAATATTTACCGCAAGCTCAGAAAATTTTTAACTACTAAATAGTGGCAAGGGTTTCATGCTTTAACAATTCATCTACTTCATCATAAAAAAAACATAACCCCCAAGACTCTGCGCCAAATGACAGAAACTACAGATTCTCGGAGGTGAAAGATGATAGTAAACCAGCGAAAACTTTTATTGAACTCGAAAATCATCTTTTTAATCAGCAATAATTTTGCTCTATTTTAGAAGTAAATCAACTTCATTGGGTTTAATTTCTTCACTTTTCTGATTTTCTTTAGCTTTATCAAGAGCTTCTTGTTGTAGAAGATTGAAAATAGAAATTTTATCCACTAAACCGACAACTTCTTGATCTTCTTTGACAACAACAATTTCTTTAAGTTGTTGTATTTCGATAAGTTTAACCACCTCTAGTAACGAAGTAGTATTATAGATTGTAGTAATTTCTGCTATCGGTTTAATTAATTCTTCTACTAAAATTTCATTCCATTGAGATGTGGGGATTTGTTTTAAATCGTCTAGAGAAATATTGCCCTGTAGTTGATTATTTTCATTAACTACCAAAAACTTTTTCCATTGTTTTTTGCCAATGACAAAATTATTTACGAACTCTCGTAAACTCAAGTTGGCAGGGACAATAGGGCTGTCAGCAATTACCGCATCTTCAGCTGTATAGTTATCCAACTTATCTTGAACTGTAGCAGATTGGGCAGCCATGCCGGCATTCTGCAATAAAAACCAGCCAATTAGTAATGTCCAAAAACTACCAATTTTGCTAATTCCCAAAACTCCTAGTAAACCAATTCCCACTGCTAACCAACCAAAAAACTGACCAACTCTACCTGCAAAGATAATTCCTTTGTTGGGATTTCCCGTAATTTTCCAGACAATAGCTTTCAGGACATTGCCACCATCTAGGGGCAACCCAGGAATCATGTTAAACAATGCCAAAACTAGATTAATATAAGCCAGGAGAGAAACTACGGCTGTTAAGGGATCAGCCAGCGGGACATTGACTCCAATAATAGTAAAAACTATAAATAATAATATACTTACCAGAGGCCCTGCGATCGCGACTAGTAATGATTGTAGTGGGGTTTCCGACTCTTTTTCTAATGTCGCTAACCCACCAAAGATAAACAATGTAATTGATTTGACTTGAATACCTTGGGCGATCGCAGCAAAGCTATGACCTAGCTCATGGGCTAAAACTGAAGCAAATAAGAGCAAAGCACCAAATAAGCCTAGCAACCAGGGAATAATGCCACTTAGTTGCGGATAACGAGCAAAATCATATCCCAGCTCTAGAGTAACTAGCCCTAGAACAAAAAACCAGGATGGATTGATATAAAAGGGAATACCAAATAAATTTCCGATACGAATATTATTACTGTTATTATTCAAAATATTGTCCTCCTTAGTGGACAGAGTTAAAATTCGCTTCGCGATTAATAGCTCCAAGCTTAGCAATTAGTGAAACCTAGATCAGCTTTAAGCTTCAAGCTAACAATAGCTAATAGCTTTTTGTTAAAAGAGATTAAATTCTTGCCTAGTCCTAGATTTTATTTGAGTTAACAATTTAGGGTTTCATCCCCCATTATTGCAAGAACTCTCTTCTCAATCTAGTTATATTATTAGTTTTTTACTTAATAAAAATTAAAGTAGTGTTTTCCCCACCATTCTAGGACACCGATTCAGTAACTGATAATTTGCGAGGTCAATAGCTGGAAATGGGTGATCTGCTTTGTAGTTGATCTGTAATAATTTTAACAGAATAAATTTATAAAAAATCCCTCAACACAATATTTAAATTAAGTGAATAATATACTGCAAGAAATTAAACGAGTACAAAATACAATCTTTAATGTCCAAAAAGAAATCAAGACTTTAAAAAGAAGAGTTGCTGCATACAAAGGTTGGACAAAAAGATATAGAAAGCAACAACAGGACTTAAGACAAGAAAAAGAAGAGCTACAAAAACAAGTAACACAATTATCCACTCAAATTGAAGTAGGACAAAAAGCAAAAAATCAAAGAGATAACGCAATAGCAGAATTAAATAATTTGATTGCTAAAATTGAATTATTTAAGGTGGCCTGCGAAAAGGCTGATAAAATACGTTATGCAGACAAGTATTATTTGATAAAAGAAGCAGAAAATTTATTATTTGGAGAAGAGGTATTAACACCAACAGAAGAAATCCTAGATTATCGAGATAGTCCTCAGATGTTTACCGATCCAGCTTCTATTAATCGCAGTTTATTAGATAAATAAATTAATAAATTAACTATGGTACTTAGTAAACTAAAAAAAATTAGAGATGAATTGGAAGAAAGCGCTAAAGCTTATGATGAAGCTTTCAAAAACACTGCCTTGATCGCTGCTGAATCTCTAATGAATCAACAACAAAAAATTAATGCTAAGTCTAGTGAAGCAAATCGGAAACTATTATCTCAGAGTTTTGATAAAGAATATTTTCTTGACAAATACGGAAGCTTAAAAAAAACCAAAGAAGAATATAAAAAAGTATATCCTCAAGCCAAGTATGGTAGAAGTTGGCAAGATTTTCTCGAAGCAGTACAATACTTGCAGCCCATAGAAAATAGTCCTTTAACTCTAGAACAAAGAATATCTAGAATTGAGGATATATTAAGAACTATGGGACATAATCTTTAAAGGAAGAAAGAACGAGAAATATTACTTACTACTTATTACTTATTACTTTTGTTAACGTTCATCCCTTCAATTAACTCGCATCACAATTAAAGTCATATCATCCTTATTAGTATCAGTTCTGCCCATAAACTGATTCACCTTATTGAATAAATGATCGAGAATTTCTTCAGTGGTATCTAGATTTTGACATCCCCATTCAAAAGCAGCATGCAGATTTTCCTCGTCAAAACGGGCCCCATTAGGATTCACCGCATCGGTAAAGCCGTCAGTGTAATAGATGATAGTATCTCCAGAGGAGAGAATTATCCGATCATCCTCATATTCAGAATCGATATCTAAGCCAATTAACATGCCCCAAGTATCTAATTTCTTGAGCTGGCGGGAGGAAGCTTCCCATAATAAAGGGGGATTATGAGCCGCATTTGTAAAAGATAGCATTCTCGTTTTAGGATCATATTCAGAATAAAACATACTCACAAAACGATGAGAATTTTCTAAATCTGCATACATAACCCGATTAAGATGCTGCATAATCTGAGCAGGTGAATTACGATTTAGCACTTCTGCCCGTAACATACCCCGCGTCATAGTCATAATTAAACCAGCAGGGACACCTTTACCCATTACATCACCAATCACGATACTCCAGGGAACTAGAGAAGACTCCTGATCTTGAGCCATTTCTCGATCATGGTGGATGCGATCATAATTAGTGGGAATAAAATCATAATAATCTCCGCCTACTCGGCTCGCGGTTTTACATCTAGCAGAAATTTCGATTCCTTCAATTTGAGGACATTGACTTGGTAACAAGCGCAATTGGATCTCTGAGGCGATTTCTAACTCCCGATCTTGCCTTTCTTTGGAACGAACTTCGACGGTTAATTCATGATTTGCGATCGCGACTGCTGTTTGATCTGCTACTAATTGCACGAGTTTACTACGGGTCGCAGTCCATTGATATTCAGGATCGATACTGAAAACATAAAGACGTCCTTGTTCAATATTTCTGACTAGGATAGGAGTCCCATTAATTTTTATTTTGTCGCCTAGCTCTTGTTTGATTTTGTCATCGAGGAGACTAGAGAGCAATTTTGGGGATTTGCTGCTAATTTTCTGAGTTGCAATATCTATCTGATAACTAACTTTTTCAAAGACGCGTCGTACTTCTCTACCAAGATTTGCCTTTTGACAGTGAATTTGCTCTAAACGTACCTGACTATCATTTTTATATAAAACTAAAGCACCACCAATGGCATCAGTTACTCTTGCAGCCATTAAAGGAGTTAATTCGAGGAACTGATTCAAATTGCTAAAACTACGGAGCGCAAATCCCAGGGAGCTAAGTAAATCTTGAACTTTATTTTGCTCTTTCTTGAGGCTAGCTACTAGCTCTTTGAGAGCGACAACAGAAGTGATTTCTTCTGCTTCTGGGTTTGGTACCTGTTTTGTTTTATCTGATGGTTGTTGAGGGAATGGGATGACAGTCATTGCCTCATTACTCTGTTTCATTAAATCTTGATAACATCAGCTACTAGGTTAATAAGGTTACTGATTATTTGCCCAGAGTTATCTTAAAAAATTATTAAACTAATAAGAACCACGATAATTCTTTTTACTTGGCACAACTATACTGCTTCTTTTGAATTTCTTCTCAACAGCTTAGTCCTAGCCAAAATTATTCTCTGGTGGAGTTAAAGTTGATTCATCATAACTTAAATTAGCTATAATGCCAATAATTTCTCATAATTCATTTTGCATTATTGGATAGAATCAAGATTAAGTGTATATTTTAGCCAAAGAAATAATAAGTAACTTGCGCTCCTAGGATGCGTTAGCCCGACTCTGACACATCACCCAATCTCTTCAACTAACTTATACCAAGCCTCCATGATCGATGAAAATTTGAATCTTTCTACTTCAAAAGAACCTCCAATCTTTGTCTCAAAATCATAAATTCTTATTCCATTACATATTTCATTGAGAACATTACTAATAATAACTATTGATCAATTTGCCCAAATACAGCAGATAATTTATGGGTGAAGAGTTATTGAGTCATTACTCATGTAGTGGATTCCCAGATATTTTAACCTTGCTTTAATTTACCTAAAGCATTTTGAAGATGAGCTGGAAGTTGACGGACAATTTTGCCTTTTTCACGATCAACTCCTACTAAGGTAACTCTTCCAGAGACAAATAATTCTTGGGTATCGGGTGATTGAATTTTATAATCCCAATGCATCCGAACTCCTTGAGTTTGATTCAGACGAGTTTTTACAATCGCTTTCATGCCTAACTGAACAGGACGATGGTATTTCAGTGACAACTCAACCACAGGAAGATCGCAACCTAAAGCAACTAATTCGGCAAAATCCACCCCGATAGAGCGTAGACATTCTACCCTAGCAGATTCCATCCAAGTAAGATAAGTACCATGCCACACAACTCCGCCATAGTCAGTATGATGAGGTTGGGCAATTACGGGATATTCAAACCAATGTTCTGTTTCGGCTTGAATTGTTGAACCAGTCTGAATCGCAGAAGTTGGTAATTCCATAGTTATTGTATTGTCTAGCTTCTATCGGTTGATATTTTGCTTGAGTTTTAAAAATAATCTAGTATTTGGTCTCCTTAAAGTCTAATAATAAGATACTTACTCAGTCAAAACTAATGCCGTTCCCTTAGACACACATAAACTGCCTCTGGTTTGAAACCAATAATTTTCGCAATTGCTTGAGGAAAAGCAATGCTACACTAAGTAATTTAATTTGCACAGCTACTTACTCATTACTTCACCACAGCTAGGCTGCCAAGTAAAAACGGTTTACAATCAGAAGCAAACACTTAACCATCAACAGATAACACAACTACTAACCATAATGTTTAACGGATCGGAGTCTACAGCAACTTTTCTGATTGTCTTTGCTGCTTTTGTAATTTTAGCCTGGGGATATAATCGCTCTAAGGCCTATGGCAAATTAGGAATTTTGGCTTGGTTACAGTCAGTAGTGTTAATGGCTCCCTGGTTGCTATTTTTTGGTCTATTTGCTTTGGGCATTTATCTCAATCTTGTGGGAATTTTATTCCTCTTGATTGCCTCCGTCGCTGTTTATATCTGGTTAGGAAGACAAATGAGAGCAGCCGGACAAGATGAATTACTACAACGTAAAGCAGCAGAGCGTTTGCAACAAGAAGCACACCAGAAAGTAGAGCAAGAGATTGTTGAGCCTCAAGCTGTCTCCGAAGAATTAGTCCCGATTCCTGATGAGGATCTAATCCAAATTAAAGAAATTTTTGGTATCGATACTTTTTTTGCCACAGAAACTATTTCTTACCAAGAAGGGGCAATTTTTCGTGGCAATCTCAGGAGCGAGCCAGAAACAGCCCATAATACCCTAACGAGAAAACTCCAAGAAAGACTGGGCGATAAATATCGCTTATTCTTAGTTGAAAGTCCTGAAGAAAAGCCTGTAATAGTGGTTTTACCAAGTACCAATGACCCTCAAACTACAACCTTAGCCCAGAAAAATCTCGCCTTATTACTGGCGATCGCAACTTTAGTAACTGGTTTAGAAGCGTCTGGTTTATTACTTGGTTTTGATTTATTTAGCAATTTTGGACGTTATCAAGAAGCTATTCCTTTAACCTTAGGACTATGGTTGGTCTTAATTGCTCATGAAATTGGCCATGCTGTAATCGCGAAACGTTATGATGTGCGGCTAAGTATTCCTTTCTTTTTACCTACTTGGCAGATTGGCTCTTTTGGTGCGATTACCCGGTTTGAGTCTTTATTGCCTAGTAGGACGGCTTTATTTGATATTTCTTTTGCCGGACCAGCTGTTGGTGGAGGAATATCTTTATTGTTGTTAGTATTGGGTTTGATTATTTCCCATCCTGGTAGTCTATTTCAAATGCCTACAGAGTTCTTCTCCGGATCAGTTTTAGTGGGCACTCTGGCTAAAGTAATTTTGGGTTCCGAGTTACATGAAGTTATTGTTGATGTTAGCCCTTTGGTAATTGTGGGCTGGTTAGGTTTAGTTATTACAGCTTTAAATTTACTCCCCGCAGGACAGTTAGACGGAGGCAGAATTGTTCATGCTATCTATGGACGAAAAATCGCTCGACGTACTACTATTGCCAGTCTGGTGGTTTTAGGAATCGTTGCTTTATTTAATCCTGCAAATCCTATTCCTCTCTATTGGGCGGTATTAGTGCTGTTTTTGCAACGGGATTTAGAAAGACCAGCTCTTAATGAAATTAGTGAACCTGATGATACTAGAGCAGCCTGGGCTTTGTTAATTTTATTTCTGATGTTAGCCACTCTGATTCCTTTAAGTCCTAGTTTGGCTGGTAGTTTAGGAATTGGCAGTTGAGCAAGAAACAATCATCAACAAGAGATGAAAAACGAGGAACAACAAATTTGTCCTGTTTTCCCATTCTTCCCCTCTCCTTCTCTATAATCTCCCCACCTTTTCCAACCTTCCCCTATCGGAGAAGATCGTATGTTCTCTTGACCTAACGAGAGAAGTAGAGAGAGATGGGAGATAAAATTATGTTCCTGTTGATTATTGAGAATTTAGGGCGGGGAGATTATATCCCTTAAATTGAGATAACAAAGACAAGCGAGAAATTTTTCAGGATCTAGAAAGATCCTCTACCTGTAATCAAGATATTTATTTAGATATTTTCCAACTCTTGCTTGACTTTACGGCTCTTAGCATAGCGAGAAAAGGCAAATATTCCTCCCATCATGATTAAGCCAACAGATGGAGAGAATTCAAAGGGAACAGAACTAACAGTTATATTATCGAAACCAGCAGCTGTATTTCCGTCATCGTTTCTTCCTCCAGCTTCATTCAGAGTAATTTCTAACTCATAGTCACCAGGGGTTAGGTTCGTTAAAAATAAAGATTCTGTACCTTCGCCATAGCCAGGCGACTCTTTATTAAATACATCGAATGATTGGGTCAAAGTAGTATTTATAAAGCTTATAAAGAATTCATCTTGGACTCCACTTTCAGTACCTTGAAATGCCCAGTCGAACGCAAAAGTTACTCCATTTGTGGCATCAGTAGAGCTAATCTCGAAAGTGTTGCCAGTAAAAGCAACACTGTCTCCACTTGCAGGAGAATCAGAAATATTTGTATCGCCATTATCAGCACCTAAGAGAAGATAAGTACTATTAAAATAATTGTCAAAACCTTCAGAACCAGATATGGTATTGATACCACTATCGAATGGTGCCGTATCGATAGTTCCGCCACCATTACTAAAATCAATTGGAGTTAAATTGACAATTAAGGCATGAGAGGGTGTTGCTGCTAAAAACAAAGAAGCAGAAACGGCAAATACCATGCCAAGGTTCTTAATATTAGTTTGACTAGAATTCATAATTCTTGGAATATCCTCAGAAAATATAGTTTCAGAATAATTAATCAATCCTAAATTAACAAAGAAGATGTATAATCGTTTCCGTGACTATAACCAATTTTTGCCTAATCTTTAGTTAGCTAACTTGACAATATTGAGCTCATTTCATGTTAATTTTTTTTGATAATTCTGTCTATAACTACTACTAAAGTAGACTTCTACTGGTACAGAATATTTTTATAGACTCAGTATTTTCACTGATGGTAGATTCACAAATTCTCTATTTTGTGAATAAAAAATATGCAAGTATTACTTAGTAATTACGAGATTGCTTGTTATCAGAAAACGCGAATTTATCTTAGAAATTATCAACCAACCTTCGTGCTATAACTTAAAACAGTATTATGGAGTAACATCGCTACTGTCATCGGGCCAATACCCCCTGGTACTGGAGTAATATAACTGGCAACTTTTGAGACAGAATCAAAGTTAACATCTCCTACAAGACGAGATTTGCCACTATCTTCGATGCGGTTAATTCCCACATCAATCACCACAGCATTCGATTTAACCATATCTGCAGTAATAAATTCTGGTTTACCAACGGCTGCGACTAAAATATCTGCTTCTCGACAAACTGCTGTCAACTCTTGAGTCCGAGAATGGGCAATGGTTACCGTGGCATTCTGTTCTAATAACATTAAGGCTAAAGGCTTTCCCACTAAAATACTTCTGCCGACGACTACAGCCTTTTTACCTGCGATCTCGATTTGGTATTCTGCTAGTAGTCTCATGACTCCTGCGGGAGTACAACTTCTTAACCCTGTTTCTGAGCGGACTAGTCTGCCTAAGTTAGTGGGATGAAGTCCATCAGCATCTTTATTTGGGTCTATTTTGAGGAGTAAACCCACTGAGTCGAGATGTTTTGGCAAGGGTAACTGTACTAGAATTCCATCTACGCGCTCGTCTTGATTCAATCGCAGAATTTCCTGTTCTAAGGTTTCTTGGGTGGTATTTTCAGGAAAATGTCGACCAAAAGAAGCAATACCCACTTTGACACAGGATCTTTCTTTATTACGGACATAAACTGCACTAGCAGGATTATCTCCTACCATTAATACTGCTAGTCCTGGAGGACGACCAATTTTGGGGGCTAATATTGCAATTTGCTCCTTTAGGTCGGACTGGATTTGTTTGGCTAAAGCTTTACCATCAAGTATTTGAGATTGAGTTGTTGTCATAGAATATTGAGGATCAGAGATTAGGAACTAGCAGTAAGGTAATTTATCAATAATAGTACTCTGATAATTGAATCACCATGTTAGAGAAATCCTATGTGAGTTATGAGAATTCATCAGTTATGATATCTGTATTGTGCTCATCTTGCTCGAACCTACTAAAATTAATTTTTAGGGAAATTGAGACAATTGATCTGATAATACTTGACACAGTTGTTAATTAGTTACCAATTTTTAATAATTATAAATTAATTAACATATCATTAATCTGCTTCCCGATAAAATTGAAATAGCGAATGAAAACTCTACAAAAACTCTAAGCGGTATACCAATGGGATTGAAGTTTATTGTCTCTAGTTTAGTTATTTATCTTTTCTTAACAGTAATCTTATTTTTTGCTCAAAGAAAATTATTATATTTACCCACTACCAGTTTGCCTACTGAAAAATCATTACAAGCAGCAGGTTTACAATATTGGAATCTAAGCGATCATGACTATCGTGGTCTGATCTCTACAGAACCTAAAAATAACGCTCAAGGGACAATCATCGTCTTTCATGGAAATGCCAGTACTGCAGATGACCTTAACTATTATAGTAGAGCATTAACAATAAGGGGGTATCGTGTATTATTAGCAGAATATCCAGGGTACGCAGGAAGAAAAGGGCAACCCAGTGAATCAATTCTGGTTGCCGATGCCAGAGAAATAGTTCATCTTATGTACCAAGAATATGGAGAGCCAATTTATCTTTGGGGAGAATCTTTAGGTAGTGGTGTGGTTGCTGCGACAGTGGCAGATCCTACTTTACCAGTGGCAGGAATCGTTTTGATAAATCCTTGGGATTCGTTAGCCAATTTAGCACAAACTATTTATTGGTGTTTTCCTGTTCGTTTGATCTTGCGAGATCGGTTTAATAGTATTAGTAATTTAAATTCGTTTAAAGGTAAAGTTGCGATTTTAATAGCAGAAAAAGATGAAGTTATCCCCCCAAAATTTGGTTTGAATTTATATGATTCTGTAACAGGTGATAAAAAATTATGGATGTTTAAAAATTCTGGCCATAATAGTTTTCCTAATCATCCTCAAGAAGCTTGGTGGCAAGAAGTTATCGATTTTATGAACCAATAAATATCTGTACAAAATAAATTGACCAGTACTCTAATGGTGGACAACAATTCAATATACTTTAAATATCAATAGTAAATATCCAATCTTGGTATTCGGGTTCTTTATTTTCTGTAATAGCAGTTAATTTTTCTCTGATTTTTTCAGTAATTGGTCTCTGGGAAGAAAGATAATAATTTTCAATTTGTTTGACAGGGGTAATTTTAGCAGCAGTTCCACTCAAAAATACTTCATCTGCAATTAATAACTCAGTTTTATCTACTGCTCTTTCAATAACTTCAATACCTAAGTCTTTAGCAATAGTAATTACACTATCTCTGGTGATACCTTCTAGAATATCCTGATCGAAATCAGGAGTAATTATCTTATTATTTCTGACTATAAAAATATTCATTCCCGAAGCTTCACAAATTTTACCCTGGGAATTCATTAATATTGCTTCGTCAAAACCCGATTCTACTGCTTCGGTTTTCGCTAAAGAAGAAGTGATGTAAGCGCCACTAATTTTTCCTCTTAGGGGTAAACTACGATCTTCTTGTCGATACCAAGAACTAATACGACAGCTAATACCATCGGGAGGTAAATAATCTCCTAATTCTAAACCATAGATAAAAAAGTTTTTTTCAATTTTATGTAATCTTGGAGCAATTCCTAAATCAGAAGTATAGACAAAAGGACGAATATAAAAAGACTTATCTGGTTTATTTTTTTTGACAAAATCAGTAATCTTCTGCTGAATTTTATCTGCCGGTAAATCGTATTTTAAAAACTTGGCACTATTACTTAATCTTTGACTATGGCGATCTAATCGAAATAATAAAATCTGTTGGGGATTATCCGGATTAGGAATCCCTCTCATGCCACCAAAAGCTCCCGTACCATAATGCAACGCGTGGGTAGCTATGGAAATATTCGCCTGTTCAAAGGGGATGAATTGATTTTCAAAATAAGCAATAGGTAAGAAGTTATGCATAATTTAGATTCAGTCTTTAACACCGGATTTTCTTAGTCAGATTAATAATTCTATCTTTTTCTGACGACTTATCAATATTTTTAGAATTAAGTAATTTACTATCGTGATCAAAGTTACTCGGAATTAAACTATAGCTGCTCCTAAGTAGATAGCTCTTTTTCTATAATACAATTAACTGTATCGGCTGTTATTGTTCCGTTGATTCATCGTGCAAACAGGCGATCGCCCGATGACATTGTCTTGGTAAATTAAATGCCTCAAGTTATTATTGCTTCCGATTCTCAGAATGTAGTTGATGCTGGCGCAGAGGTCGCCAATTGCGGCGGTAATGCCGTTGATGCCGCGATCGCGACTACAATTACCTCCATGTGTACTAATCTGGGCATTATCGCCCCTGGTGCCAGCGGTTTTATTACTGTTTGGCGTCCCGGAGAAAGCCCGATTGTGATTGATGCCTATGCCGAGATGCCTGGAAGAGGACTGGATTCAGTCAAGTTTGGCAGTGGCATGGAAAAGGTATTCTTTGATTACGGTGGTGGCACTAGTACTATGGTGGGCTATGGTTCTGTCGCAACTCCTGGAATATTTGCGGGTTTGGGTTTAGCAGCAGCAAAATATGGTAATCTTCCTTGGGCAAAAATAGTTGCCCCTGCTCAACAGCAGGTGGCAAGAGGCTTTCCCCTCTCTAAAGTGGCAGCGGAATATTTTTCCTACACTCATCAAGCTATTTTTGGTTGGCATCCCGATAGTTATCGCGTGATTCATAAACCTGACGGTAACCCTTTACAATTAGGGGAAATGGTGCAACTGCCCGATCTGGTTCATAGTTTACAGTTAATTGCCGATGGGGGAGTAGATGTTTTATATGGTGGAGAGTTAGGGGCGAAAATCACCGCAGAAATTCAAGCTAATCGGGGATTACTTACCTTGGAAGATTTAGCGGAATATCAAGCCATAGAGCGATCGCCAATTATGATTGATTTCGGAGATTGGTCAATTGCAACCAATCCTGCTCCCGCAGTCGGGGGAACTTGTTTGGCAGCGATGCTGTTATTAATGAGTAAGAGATCATTATCCCAATGGGATGCCGCAACGGTTAGCGCCATCGCTGAGATTCAACAGGCAGTATTACAATATCGCAGTAACTATTTAGAAGGTATAAGTGAGGATCTAATCGAGCAAGAAGCAGCCCGTTTACTGTTAATAGCGGCTCAAGATAATTGGCAACAGTTAACCAAATCTCCTTCGACAATTCACATCTCCGCCGTAGATAGTGATGGTTTAGCTTGTTCGATCTCTGCTTCTTCGGGATATGGTTCGGGGGTAATGGCTAGAGGCACAGGATTATGGTTAAACAATTCTTTAGGGGAAATTGAGTTACATCCTCAAGGATTACATGATTTATCTCCAGGAACTCGTCTCACTTCCAATATGGCACCCACAGTCTGTCGTCATCAGGATGGTACGGTGCTAGCAATTGGTTCCCCTGGAGCATCTCGAATTACTACTGCGATCGCTCAAGTCCTGTTTAATTTTATTAGTTTAGATATGTCCCTAGAGCAGGCAATCTCCCATCCTCGATTACATTTTGAAGTTTTTAACCAGATTCCTGCGATCGCATTTGAAACTGGGTTAAATGTTGAGGCACTGAATTTAACCCAGCGACAATTTGGCGAGCTTTCCATGTATTTTGGCGGAGTTCAAGCTGCCTGCGGACATCCTACTCTTGGTTTAACTGCTGCTGCCGATCCTCGTCGTACTGGAGGCATTGCCTGGGGGGAATCCCATCTACTGTGAATATAATATTCAATTCAAAGGGTGATCACCCGATCTCAGGATGTCACACATTCGCCAACAGTATCAAAACTGTGCAAGAGCCCATTTATGATTAAAATTTACGATTGTTCCTCTCCTTTCAGATAAGAATATTAAGACTTAATAACTAAGTAATCATACTTGGTTTCAGTCAAAATAGAATTTAAGTAGGACTTCTAATCTCAGTTTTTCAAGAAATAAGGAGGTTGTTGTCATGCAAGAAACACCTGTTTCTCAGGTATTAGGATATGAGTGGCAAGGGAAAAGAACTCTGGTGACTGGTGCTTCAGGTTTTAAAGGTAGTTGGTTATGCAAAGCACTTTTAAATCTCGGAGCGGAGGTTTATGCTACCATTCCCATTCACAACGTCAGACACCCTTACTCAGCTTACGGACTTCTTGATCTAAGTAACGATGTAATTGAAGTTTCATTAGACATATCAGATAGTCAACTTGTTTTTGATGTCATTAATGTAGTAGAACCAGAAGTCATTTTCCACCTCGCTGCTAAAGCTCAAGTTCCAGTTGCTCAACACGATCCCAGGCGGGCATTTATGGTTAACACTATGGGCACAATTAACATATTGGAAGCCTGTCGACAGCTAGAAATTGGAGAAAGAATTTTAGTTATTTCCACCGATCATGTATTTGGCGATCGCCAGATTCCCCCAGAAGGTTTTTTAGAAAGTAGCCCAGTCAGTTACGCTGGTCCTTACGATACCTCCAAAAGTGCAATGGAACTGGCTGTTCGTTGTTATCATAAAACTTACTACTCTCAACTACCAGCTATTGGGATTACAAGAGCAGCAAATGTTTTTGGATATGGGGATACTTCCCCTAGAAGAGTAATTCCACAGTTTATTAACTCTGCGGTTAATGTTCCTCATGAAATTTCTATTAAATATACTCGCAATGGTCGTCAATTTATTCATATAACTGATATTATTGCTGGCTATATCAGGGCAGCCTCATCTCTTCAGAAAAATAATCCCATATCCCCAAAATCATCAGAAATTTCTCAACAGAAAAACCAAAAACAATCTTTTACTCCGACCTTCCATTTTGCTTTATCAGACTATGGTAACTACACTGAAAACGGCGAACCCTTTATTAGAATTATCAATCTCGCCCGAATGATTCAGTCTACCGTATCAGATGTCAATGCAAGCTGGTGTAAAGAAGCAGGAGTTGGCGATGTCAAGATTAATCAAAATGGGGCAATTGATTTTGCGCCTAATGAAAATCCCACTCAAGCTATGAATTGTTCAGATACCTGCGCCCGTCTTAATTGGCAACCTAAGACATCCCTCGAAGAAGGTATAGCAAAAATGGCGCAATGGTTTTTTGTTCAGAACAAGAAAGATATTTCTGGATTAAAACATTTAATTAGCAGAGAAAGTCAACAGATTACTCACCATCTTCTTGATTAGAAATTATTAGCCCCGTTTAAAAACTATATCTATCAGTCTCTTTCAAATGTCTCTTGCACAGAGAATTGGAGGATGCCATGGAACTAAAAAAATCCTTGAATATCCTAATAGTTGCCTCAGAAAATGCGCAATTGCCAGGTGCGAAGGTAGGAGGGCTGGGGGATTTTGTCAAAAACTTTTCCTCAACTCTTGCAGAAGAAAGCTGTCAAGTAGCTGTTGTGATCCCTTCCTATGGATTTCTCCATCAATTGCCAAATTCGCAATTTATCAGTAATATCAGTTTTCAATTCTCTGGAAATCAAGAGCAAGCCCAAATTTTTCAAAATACTAATAATAAATTAAAACACTTCGTCATTCATCATCCAGATTTAGTTTCCTGGGACAGAAATGGTCAACATGAAATTTACCACCACGATCTCGACTCAGAACCTAATACAACCGATGCCACAAGATATGCTCTTTTCTGCAGCGCTGTAGCGCAGGGAATCATAGAGGGTAGTTTCGGACATCTTGACTGTGTCCATCTCAATGATTGGCATACTACTTGTTTTCTAATACTCCGTGCCTACCACCCTAATTACCAAGCTCTGCGAAAAATCAGAACGGTATTTACGATCAATAATTTGTCCTATCAGGGACTGCGTCCATTTTCAGGAAACGAATCTTCCCTAGAAGCCTGGTATCCGAACTTAGAGTACGACCAAAATAAACTAGCAGATCCTAGATCTTCAGATCGGGTTAATCTGATGAAAGCGGGAATTGAGTTAGCTGATGCCATCGCTACTGATTCAACTTCCTACGCTCAAGAAATTCTCCTTCCTAGTGACGCACCTCGTTTTTATGGAGGTGAAGGATTAGAAAACGAGCTTTTAACAGCAAAAAAACAGAATCGGCTTTTTGGCATCTTACTCGGATGTGAGTATCCTACCAATCGCATTATTCCTCAACTTACATTTTCTAGTTTTATCAGTTTATTAAAAGCGGAAATTGTCCGATGGGAACAATCATCAAAAGCTCCTAATGCTAGTCAACTCAGAGCATATCAACGATTAACAGAACTGAGCAATCTCTCAGCTAAACCACCCCTAATACTAACTAGCGTTTGTCGGATTGTCGAGCAAAAACTCTATTTGATGAAGGCTTCAGGGAAAAAATTTCTCTCTGGTATTAGGGGAATTTTAGAAGGACTTGGCAAACAAGGAATCTACATACTACTAGGCAGTGGCGACCAAGAATATGAAGATTTCTTAGCTGAAATTGCTTCTGAGTTTGAAAATTTCGTGTTTCTTAATGGTTTTGGTTCAGAAGATTGTGCAGCAGCTTTATATGCTAATGGCGATCTTTTTCTGATGCCAAGTTCCTATGAACCTTGTGGCATTAGTCAGATGTTAGCGATGCGTGACGGACAACCTTGCCTTGTCCATCAAGTTGGGGGATTGAAAGATACGGTAATTAACGGAGTTAATGGTTTCGTTTTTGCCGGAGATTCTGTTTCAGAACAGGTAGATAACTTAGTCCTGTCTTGTTTAAAGGCGATGGAAATAAAAATGAATAATCCGATTCAATGGCAGCACATCTGTCAGCAAGCACGAAACTCTCGGTTCTTATGGAAGGATACCGTCAACCAATATTTGGAAAATTTGTACGTTCCAACTATTTTTTCGACTATTGATTAATCAAATTTCAGGAGAAAAGTCATGTCTACAAATCAAAATTACATCAAAAATCGTAAACACACAGAAGAATACAAACGCTTACAAGAGAATCGTAACAATTCAAAATCTCAATGGAAAAAATGGGGTCCTTATTTAAGTGATCGCCAATGGTCAACCGTTCGAGAAGACTATAGTAAAGATGGAAAAACGTGGAAGTATTTTAACTACGATCATGCCCGTTCTCGCGCCTACCGTTGGGGAGAGGATGGAATATTTGGTATTTCTGACGATCAGCAGCGTCTCTGTTTCGCCCTAACTCTTTGGAATGATAACGATCCTCATCTCAAAGAAAGATTTTTTGGATTACCTGGTTTTGAAGGAGACAACTGTGGTAACCACATGGAAGATGTCAAGGAATATTACTTTTATTTAGATAATACTCCTACCCATTCGTACATGAAGGCACTATATAAGTATCCTTATGAATTTCCTTATCAGGAGCTTATTGATGAAAACAATAAACTTCAGAAAAATGAATTTGGAGGTAAAGATAAACCTGAATATGAGCTAATTGATACAGGTTGCTTTGACCAGGGTTACTTTGATGTTGTTGTTGAATATGCTAAAAATGACACAGATGATATCTTAATTAAAATTACAGTTTGGAATCAAGTCCCTGAACCAAAAGAGAATCGAGTCCCTGAAGCAAAAGAGAATCAAGTCCCCAATTCAAAAAAACTGCACATTATACCGACCCTATGGTTTCGCAACACTTGGTCTTGGTCAGGAGATGCAGAAAAGGAAAAACAGAAACTCGGTTTACAGGTAGAAAAAGTTGCCGATAATGTAGCGGCGATTAAAGCTCATCACAGTGAATTAGGGGATTACTATCTCTATTGTAAAGATTTGGATACTGAAAAACTTTTATTTACTGAAAATGAAACCAATAACGAACGCGTTTTTCAGACTTCTAATACCAGTAAATATGTCAAAGATGGAATTAACAACTACGTTGTTGATCAACAAAACAATAAGGATAAAGTAAATCCCGAGCAAAAAGGAACAAAAGCATCTGCCCACTATACTTGTAATCTCAATGAGAAGGAATCTCAAGTAATATGGCTTCGTCTAACAAACTCTCCTGATAAACTACCTAATGGTGAGCCTTTTGGAGATGACTTCGAGGGTATTTTTGACAACAGGAAAAAGGAAGCTGATGACTTTTATGATGCTGTTACTCCCTTCTCACTTTCAGATCAATTCTCAATTTCAGATCAAGAGCGGCAAATTCAAAGACAGGCATTTGCAGGAATTTTGTGGAACAAACAATTTTATTACTATGTTGTCCAGGATTGGCTAAATGGAGATTTCAAAGATAGAAAGTCACACAAAATATATCCACCTTTAGAACTACTATCTTCAGAAGAATCGGAAGCTAGGAAATCTATTAGAAATAGTGGGTGGAATCATTTGCATGGTGAGGATATAATTATCATGCCTGACAAATGGGAATTTCCTTATTTTTGCGTCTGGGATTCAGCTTTTCATGCAGTTACTCTTGCTTTAATTGATCCAGATTTTGCTAAAGAGCAAATATTGCTTTTTACTAAACCTTGGTATATGAAGAAGAATGGGCAAATTCCTTCTTGTGAGTTTAACTTTGATGAATTAAACCCTCCAATTCTTGCTTGGGCAGCTTTGAAAGTTGACGAAATAGAGCAAGAGATATATGGCCCTTCTTCTGATCAAAGTTTTTTGCCATTAATTTTTGATAATTTGCAAAAAAACTTAGAATGGTGGTTTAAGACTAACAAGCTAGATAAAAAACCAGGAGCAAAAAAAGACAACTATCTTTTTGGAGCTGGATTTTTAGGATTAGATAACATTTCTATCGTTGATCGTAATCAATTTCTTAATCCCAAACAAGGGAATGAGTCCGAACAAAACACTAAGACCAAACAAGAAACTAAAAAGAGCAAACAAGAAAAAAACACAATAATCACAATAGAACAAATTGATGCTACAAGTTGGATAGCAATGTTCTATTTGAATATGTTAACAATACTTACCAAATTAGATGAAGAGGAGCAAAAAAAACGTGAAGATGAGGCAAAAGACTTTCTTGAAAAATTCATATTAATTTGTCATGAGATTAACGAAATTGTTGATGATCAGCAAATAGCTTTGTGGGATAAAAATGACAATTTTTACTACGAAGTGCTAAAGATTTCTCTGAAAAAATTCTCGTTAGAGTTTCCACTAAAATATCGCTCACTTCTTGGTATTATTCCTCTATTTGCTGTAGCAATGTTTACCAGAAAAAAAGAAACTTACCTAACAAGGATCTTAAGGTCTAGTTTTCATGATCTAAAATCTTTTTTTTCTAATCCAGACTCTTCCTTTTCAAAGCAGTTTATAGACAAGGATGGAAAACTACAAAAGGAAGGATTACAATATTTATTAGGAGAAGAAGAATGTATTGATATTCGACAAGATTCTTCTAAAGATGTAGGTTTATTTTTATCAATTGTTAATCGGAGAAAATTACAGAATATCATTGATAAACTTCTTGATAAAGATGAATTCTTAAGTGATTATGGGATTCGCTCTTTGTCTAAAATTCATAAAGAAAATCCCTATAAATTGGATGGGATTATAAATATTGAGTGGAATCCTGGAAATGTACAGACTTTTCCAATTGAAATGAAATATGAACCTGCTGAAGCAATAACCCCTGTACATATTGGCAATTCTAATTGGCGTGGTCCGATATGGTTTCCCATGAACTTTCTCATTATTGATTCTCTGAACAAGTTTCATGAATATTTTAAAAACTTCGGAGTTTTATTCCCATCTGTATCACATCACAAAGTCAACCTTAAGCAAGTAGCTATTGAACTATCTAAGAGACTCATTAAGATTTTTGTGTATGATTCACGTAAACGTGCAGTCTATGGAGATAACCCAAAAATTTACAAGCTTTTCAAAACTCCTGATGGACAAGATTTAATTCTGTTCTACGAATATTTTAATGGGGATACAGGTCAAGGACTGGGTGCTAGCCATCAAACTGGTTGGACAGGACTCGTCGCTAATTTGATTTATCAGGTTGGAAAAGATGAGTATGAAAAAGCTGAATCCGAAAAATAACAAATGACTCAAAAGCAGTCAGATAGTTAGATAGAGAGGGTTTAGGTAGTAAATAATACTGCTGATTAACTTACATTTAGTGTTAATTAAGTTTTAATCAGCAGATATTGATTGCAACTTAGATTTCGCGGGTTGCTCAACAAAGCAGATAATATTTTTGGCAAGCATTCCCGAGAAAGCATAAAATCCACATTGCTTCTTAGGGAAATTCCAGGCTTTTATGGAGATGAGTTTTAGGTACAATCAGTCTGGAGACTATAAAAGCCTTAGCTTTTACAGTTTTTTGATTCGCAACAAGGTAAAGTGATTTCTGGTCAATAATATACCATTGGTGTAAGGGCGCATCGCGATGTGCCCCTACTAATAAATCTCATCGACAACTGGTAAAAATATTTCTAGAAATCACCTAATTAGTCAAGGTTCCTTAATGAAATAATATTTTTAATCTGTTCTTTTTGCTCATTATCATAATTTTGACTATCTAAAAATCTTTGATAAATATCTGATTGATTATCAATAGTTGACTTTAATTGTTGAAGTTTTTGGGTAACTGCATCTGAGTTTAATTTTTGAATCAGATCAATTGTTCTACGTTGTACCCGATCCGAACCAGATGCTGCGGCTAGATCGCCATTACGACGATGTAATAACCCTATAGCAGTACACATCGCTAGATTTTTCACTAACAAATTACTAACTATTTCTGGAGACGATTGTAATCCTTTGATTACTCCTGAAGAAGGATTATCTGATACTTCAAGTTCACTAGTAAGATAGGCAACAAAAAATCCCCTGGCACCTTCAATCGTTTTCACAAAAAAAGCAACTCCAGACTCAATTTCTGTTTCATTAAGTTGCTTGTCAGCAATTTTGGTGATTAAAGAATTGGTATCTGCGATCGCTTTGGGAAAGGATAAAGGGGTTGCTGTATCAGGTTTATTCATGAGTTTATTAAAGTTAATTTGTATAAAGTATGTCTAATCTAGATTAGATAAAATAAGATTTTAATTCTTCATAATGGGAGTAGTTGCTACTAATAATAAACCTCACCACTTCCATTATGAAATAAATAATATCATAGGAAAAAACAAATTCTCAGCATTTTCTTTTATGATTTTTTTCGTCAATAAATACTAATAAAATATAGTTTTTATAGGAAAAATTCTTGATGAATTTTAGAATTGCTGCAACGTAATTTTTTTATCTAAATAATAGAATAGGAATCTGAGATCCTCTTAGCATTTGCGCAGTAGTACTACCGATCACAAGATGACGAATCCGACTATGACCATAAGCTCCCATAATTAAAAAATCAATATTATGCTCTGTGACATATTTTTCCATTTCTGGTTCAGCATCGCCATGAAGTAAATTACAAATTGGGTTAAAACCTCTATCGATCGCGATATTATTAGCTTCTTCAAGGTGTTTGGTCGCAGTTTTATCATCACGATGAGTAACAGTAATAATGTGCAACTCAAATTGTTTTAAAGCTGATAAATTTGTTAAATACTGAATCGCTTTTTGACAGCTTTTTCCTCCATCGTAAGCCAATAAAATACGATTTATGGGTTTAAAAGCTCTAGGAATAACCAAAGAAGGTTTATGACTAGATCTGAGTATTCTTTCTGTATTAGCACCTAAATGCCCTGCTGCAAAATTGGCATTTTCTCCTCGTTTACCCAAGATAATTAAATCAGCATTAGGTTCAAATTTATGGAATTGATCTACTAAAAATCCGGTGACATGAGTAAGTTTAATCTTGTCTATTCCTTGACCTTCTAAAAAGGACTTAGCTTCTTGCAGAATTATTTTAGCTCTTTGATGATTAATTTTAGCACTCTCGCCCTCAGCTTCTACCAACTTATCTAACAGTTGTTGATAGGAATCTAAGCCAATACTACCAGTAAAATCTCTAGTTTTAACTGCTTGTACCTTTCTTTGATCTGTTACATATAGTATTTCTATTTCCACCTCCATTTGACTTCCCAGCCAAGCCGTATATTCATAACTAACTTGAGAAGATAAAGAACCGTCAGTACATAGCAGTATTTTCATATTTTCACCTCTTACCTTCTTAATGACTACCTAAATTAGATAAAGCTTCTGCTTTATCATGAACAGCTAGCTTATCAATCAAAGTTGCACTAGCTTGATTTAAACCAACTAAATCCACTTCAACTCCTTTACGACGGAAATTTAGGACAACTTTATCGATCGCTGCGATCGCAGATTGATCCCATAAGTGAGCATGAGTTAAATCGATCTTGACTGATTCTAGATCTTCTTGGAAGTCAAATGCCTTTAAGAAATGATTAATGGAAACAAAGAAAATTTGACCTGCCACACTATAAATGCGATTGTTCCCATCAGGACTTAGTAAAGAATCAACCAAGACCACATCCGCTAGTTTCCGAGTGAATAATATAGCATTTAAAGCAATTCCCGCAAAAACTCCCAGAGCCAAATTACTAGAAAACACTGTAATCACTACTGTGGTTAACATGACAGCAGTTTCACTGCGAGGCACTCGCTTAATATTGATTATCGATGACCAACTAAAAGTACCAATAGATACCATAATCATCACTGCTACTAAAACAGCCATGGGAATTCTTGCTACCCAATCACTCAACATTAGGAGAAAGAGTAATAGTAAAACCCCGGCGCTTAAAGTAGATAAACGGGTTCTTCCTCCTGATTTTACATTAATTACTGACTGTCCAATCATTGCTGAGCCAGCCATTCCCCCCAAAAATCCAGCAATAACATTACCAATTCCCAATGCTTTTACTTCTTGATTTTTATTGCTAGCGGTATTAGTTAAATCATCGACGACATTAGCAGTTAGGAAGCATTGCAAAACGCCAACAATCGATATCGCCAATGCTGTAGGAAAAATAATTTGTAAAGTTTCTAAATTAAAAGGTACTTCCGGGATTCCAAAGCTAGGTAGAGCAGTTGGTAACTCTCCCATATCTCCTACCGTTGGTACATTGCTGCCTATCAGCTGAGAAATAATTGTCATCACCACAATTGCTACCAAAGGAGAAGGCACGACCGTAGTTAAACGTGGCAATAAATAAATAATCGCTAACCCACCAGCGACCATTGCGTAAACATGCCAAGCAATAACATTTTCGGGAAGGTCAAATATCTGAGGTAATTGGGCATTAAAAATTAAAATACCAAGGGCGTTGGCAAAACCAATTGTGACGGCGCGAGAAATAAATTTAGCTTGATTACCGATCTTAATTAAATTCCAACCCAATTGCAGAATTCCTGCTAGGATAGTTGCCGCTAAAAGATACTGTAAACCACTACTGCTAACTAAATTGGTCATCAATAGTGCAGTTCCACCTGTTACAGCAGTAATCATTGCCGGACGACCACCGAGAAAAGATGTAATTACAGCAATAATAAAGGAAGCATATAAACCTACTTTGGGATCGACTCCGGCAATAATAGAAAATGCGATCGCTTCTGGGATCAAGGCTAGGGCTACTACTGCCCCGGCTAAAAAATCTCCTTTAATATTACTAAACCATTCTTCGGGTTTAAAAAGTTGCTGCAATGATCTCTCTCCTGGATTTCTCCTGCAAAAATTTTGAAGTGACTAATCTGTCATAATCCAGTTTACAAAACTTTACGATCAGTAGCACATTTTTTTTAGTTGATTTTAATCACAGCTAAGTTAGGATTTAAAATATGAGACTTAATAGATAATTTTTGACAAATGAAACCGTGTCTACTTACCAAACTGGAGTTTTAAAAATCGCTTTTCGATTAGCTCTAAGCTCTACGCCTTAAGCTGGTTCAATAAAAGTTACATTTATCTGTTGGACAGTGCTAAATTTCTATTAATTTTGCTTGCCTAATCAGCAAGAAACTGTATCCTTAAAAACAAAATTATATTAAAAGCTCTTTGCTAATTGCTAAGACTTTATGAGTACCCAGGCAAAATTGTTTACACATTTTGTTCCCTAACTTCTTGTTCCTTCATAGAACCTAGATGATTTATTTCAAACAGCTACTTAGCCAGGCACTTGAGTTTGAGAATATTTCAGCCATCTGTAGTGGGGATAAAGTCTCTAAAGCTTGCTTAAAGCTAAGATATCGTAGTTAATAACTAAATAGCTCTCTGTCAATCATACGCGATCTCGCAAAACCTATTGAAAAATGAATTTTGGTCAGTGGTTTGGTTTTGTTTGTTTTATTCTCTCTTTATTTATTCTCTGGCAAATTCGCTTCCTCTTACTGTTAGTTTTTACCGCTGTAGTTTTAGCCACGGCACTTAACCGACTGGTAAAATGGCTACAAAGAAAAGGGCTGCCACGTCGAGTTGCTCTTTTTTGTGCTATCAGCTCAGTTTTAGTTTTTCTAACTCTATTTATTTGGCTAGTAGTTCCGCCTTTTAGTCAACAGTTACAAAAACTAATTGAACAATTGCCGAGAGTTTGGACAAAAATTGATCTCCAATTAGCATATCTAGAAGCTAGACTTCCCAACTATTTTCCCAATTTTCCGACGATTGAAGAGTTATTAGATCAACTTCCGCCAATAGAGAATCTGATTAGTGGCTTTTTTGGGATTTTTTCTGATTCTCTGACAGTTTTACTGCAGTTATTGTTGATTATTGTTCTAACTGCAATGATGTTGATCACTCCTCAAAGATATCGTAATGCTTTTTTAATTCTGTTCCCTTCTTTTTATCGTCAACGTGCTGATTATATTTTATTTCAGTCAGAATTAGCATTAGGTAATTGGTTAAAAGGCATTTCTATAAATTGTATGTTTATTGGAATTTCTAGTGGCATTGGATTAGCCCTTTTACAAGTTAAGTTAGTTTTGGTTCATGCTTTAATAGCTGGAGTGTTTAACTTTATTCCTAATATAGGGCCAGCTACAAGTGTTATTTTTCCTTTATCGATCGCGATTTTAGAAGAACCTTGGAAAATTTTTGGGGTAATAATTTGGTATGTTATTATTCAGAATATCGAAACTTATTGGCTATCTCCTACAGTAATGGCAAGACAAGTATCTTTGCTTCCTGCTGTAACCCTAACGGCACAAATTTTCTTCGCCAAAACTTTTGGAATTTTGGGGTTAATCCTTGCCTTACCTCTAACAGTAGTCAGCAAAACCTGGCTCGAAGAAGCATTATTTAAAGATATTTTAGATCTTTGGGAAAGAAGAAAAAAGGATTAGAAAATTATTAAAATTATCCCGAAAATATAGACCTAATTGAGGGGAAAATTGTTACTCAATTTAATCCAATCTTCTAAACTTAAATCTTCGGCACGACTTTGGGGATTAATCTCTAACTTTTCTAGTAAATTATTTAGGTCATCAACCTCAATGAGACTTTTTAAATTATTACGTAACATCTTACGGCGACTAGAAAAACCCAACTTCACTAAAGTTGCTAATTGACGAGGATTAGTGGCAGGATCACTCAGGGTGTGAGGACGCAATCTCACTACGACTGAATCAACTTTTGGTGGAGGATAAAAAGCTTTTGCCGGAACACGACAAATTCGCTCACAACTTGCCAAATATTGAATTCTTACTGATAAAGCACCGTATTCTTTGGTACTAGGGCTTGCAGTTAAGCGATCGCCGACTTCTTTCTGAATTAGTAAAACAATTGATTCGTAATTTGTGATATTAGGTTGCGATATAGTTCCCAATAACTTCTCTAGAATTAATCCGGTAATATTATAAGGAATATTGGCAACTATTTTATTTTGATTCTGGAATAGAGGAAAAGGCTGAACTAATTGTGCTATATCTAAAGTAATAAAATCTCCTTGTAACAACAGGAAATTATCATATTCTTTGAATTTTTTAGTTAATTTTTTGCATAAATATTTGTCTATTTCTATAGCTAATACTGATTCGGCTGCCCCCAGTAAACGACGAGTCAAAATTCCTGTTCCTGGGCCAATTTCTAAAACGCGATCGCTGCTTGTTAATTCGGCAGCGATCACAATTTGATCTAAAACTTTATCACTTTGTAACCAATGTTGACCAAAACGCTTTTTAGTTCGAGAACTAGAAGTTTTATCCATTACGAGGCAACGGTTTTTGCTAACACCCAAGATTTAATTAATTTATTAACTTCTTCGGGAATTTCATCATGGGGACAATGACCAGCTTCAAGATAATATTCTGTAAGCTGGGGATAATATTGACAGAATTTTGCGCCTTTTTCCCTGGTATTCATCCAAGGATCGCCTTCCCCCCACAACATTAACAGAGGACATGACATCTGATTCAGTAAAATATCAATTTTTTTTCCTTGAGGGGATTTGAAAACCGCAGCAAATACTTGTCTAGCACCTCGATCGCAGGAAGGACGATAAATTTCTTCTACCAAGCGATCGCTAACTGCATTATGATTTAGATAGACTTGCTTGAGAGTTTTGCGAATTACTGAACGACGACGCACATACTGAAACAGTAAATAACTAGGCAAAGGTTGTAATAAAATCGAGCGAGTTACCTTGCCCATCAGACTTTTGAACCCTTTTGGCTCAACTTTGGGCTCGCTGTCGCTAAAAGGCCCGGCACTATTGAGTAAAATTAGACCAGCAGCAGCTTGAGGATTTTCCGCAGCGACGCAAAGAGAAGCATAACCCCCCAAAGAATTGCCTGCTAAAACTGTTGGTTGACCAATTACCTCGGTAATAAAATCCTGAAGTTGCTCACGCCATAGTTGACCACTATATTCTTGGTTAGGTTTTGCTGAACGCCCAAAACCAAGTAAATCAATTGCCCAAACTTGAAAATCTTCTTGTAGTTGAGCAATATTTTTCCGCCAATGGTCAGTAGAAGCGCCAAATCCGTGAACTAGGAGTAAAGGAGGTCGATTTTGCTTATTTTCTCCTACTTGGACGTAATAAATTGAATTTCCTCGCCATTGCCAATAGTTTCCTGCAATAGAGGGAGCAGTTTCTAATAGTTGCATTTTAAAGATTATTAAGTAAAGTTAAGTTTTTTTTAGTTTACATTAGGAGTCGTCCAAAAATCAGTTCGGATTTTTCGGTAATTATGGTTGAGTCAGATGCTCTGCTAACGCTTATCTTCATAATCACAGTTTCCCGAAGCTGCATTAGCGTATGTATTCATTGAATTTAAGTTTATTAATTGGGAATCCTAGGGTTTGGATTATTTTTATCTGAGTAAATTCTAAATAAGTGCAATAAACGCATGGAAACTCAACCTGCTGACAAGAGACACAATTGGCCAAAACTTTTTGCAGTTCTTCAGCAAACTTCTTGGCGTCTACTTTTTTCCTCCGTTGACATCGCTTCTTTGGTCTACTTCCGTATTGCTTTTGGCGTCATTATGCTCTGGGAAGTGTGGCGCTATTTCACCCATCACTGGATTGAGCGATATTGGATCGACCCGATCTTTAACTTCACCTACTATGGTTTTGATTGGGTTCAACCCTGGCCAGGAAAAGGAATGTACCTTCACTTTGTAGGATTGGGAATCCTGGCCGTCTTTATTACCCTCGGTCTCTGGTATCGCATCAGTACTGTTTTGTTCTTCCTCGGTTTCACCTATATTTTTCTACTCGAAAAAGCTCGATATCTCAACCACTTCTATCTCATCTGCCTAATTAGTTTCCTGCTGATCTTCATCCCTGCCCACCGTATCTTTTCGATCGATGCTTGGCGTCATCCCAGTATAAGAAACCATAGAACAGCTGCTTGGACAGTCTGGATGCTCCGTCTGCAAATTGGTATTCCCTATTTCTATGGTGGTCTGGCAAAGCTCAACAGCGATTGGTTGCAAGGAGAACCAATGCGTATGTGGATGGCAACGAAGACTGATTTTCCCCTGATAGGTTCTCTATTTACCGAGGAGTGGATGATATATTTGCTAAGCTATGGTGGACTTCTGCTGGATTTGTTTGTCGTTCCCTTTTTGTTATGGCGGCGAACTCGTCCTTTTGCTTTTGCAGCGGCAGTTATCTTTCATCTGATGAATGCCAGACTTTTTTCCATCGGCATCTTTCCCTGGTTTATGATTGCAGCAACAGCAATTTTTTTCCCTCCTGACTGGCCGCGCCGTCTCTTGGGTCAGCGGCAAGGAGCAAAAATAGGTCGTAGGAAGTATCAGTCAGTTAGATTAAGATCACCACACGCCAAACAATCTCTGACCCTGGCATTGCTAGGTATCTATCTGTCCTTACAACTGCTGATTCCTCTGCGCCATTTTCTATATCCTGGTAACGTCAGTTGGACTGAGGAGGGACATCGTTTTGCCTGGCATATGAAATTGCGCTCTAAAAAATCTTATGCTCTGTTTAAAGTTTCCAATGGGTCTAATAATAAAGTGCAGTTGATTAAACCAGAAGATTTTCTGCCTAGATGGCAAGCTCGCAAGATGGCTACTAGACCAGATATGATTCTGCAATTTAGCCATTTTCTTGCCGAAGAGATTGGGAAAGCTAAAAGCGACTCAGTGGAAGTTCGGGCTGAAGTTTTTGCTTCTCTTAACGATAGAAAATATCAACGACTCATCGACCCCAATGTTGATCTGTCCCAGCAACAACAGACTTTGTTGCCAGCTAACTGGATCTTGCCTTTGGAAACCCCTCTATCGAGAAGATGACAAGACAATAATTGATCATAATTAATCACTCAACTTGATCATTCTCAATAATGCATCAACTAGTAACTCTGTACCTAATTCTTGTCCCCTAGCAAAGTTATCAACAGCTAATCGACCAATAAATGCTGCGGGGATGGGATATTTCGGCATTCTTTGCCCCGATAATTAGCTCATTGTCTTAATCTTGAGTTGGGATACTATACTACTCCGCAACATGTTTCAACTATGTTTCTAAAAGAGCGATCAGGCGAAGCCTGGCACTTCGTGGTCAGCCGAAGGCTGGCGCTGCGCGATCGCCTTTAACCAAATCAATCTTGTGCGTTATATTGTAGAAAAACTCGCACAAAGCCCAAATAAATATGGCGACTAATTTAGATATTGATAATGAATTAATCCAGGAAGCCTTAAAATTAGGTGGACATCGTACCAAACGTGCTGTGGTGGAAGCAGCTTTGCAGGAATACGTACAACGACGCAAACAACTTAAAATCACTGAACTATTTGGGACAATCGAATACGAAGATGACTATGATTACAAACAACAGCGTCACCAATCATGAAAGTAATAGTCGATACTTCGGTTTGGTCGCTAGCTTTAAGACGACAACAACAAAGTAATTCCATAGCCGATAAACTTCGCGATTTCATTGGGGACGGTAGAGTGATTTTGCTGGGTGCAGTTAGACAGGAAATTTTATCTGGTATCAAACAACAAGCCCAGTTTGACAAGCTCAAAAATCATCTTCGAGCATTTCCTAATTTACAATTGGGTGCTGAAGATTACGAACTAGCAGCAGATTATTTCAATATTTGTCGTCGTAATGGTCTTCAGGGAGCAAACACGGACTTCTTAATTTGTGCAACAGCAAACCGTAGAAATTACGAGATTTTCACTACAGATAAAGACTTTATTGGTTTTAGCCAATATTTACCAATAGTTTTGACCCAATTATAGCGATCGCACCTTCAAGATCTAAGATTGTAATCCCTGTTCTTTCATCGAAGTGGGGTTAACATACTACTCTGCAATATATTTCAAATATGTTTCTGTAGCGCGATCGCCTATCTCTATTTTCTCTAATCCAGTTTAAAATATCAATTATCATCTATAGACAGTAAAATCAGTAATTTTCTGAAAATTTAATATCAATTATGTCATCTCCAGAATTAGAAAAAAGAGTCAGTATTTTAGAAAGTGAGTTAACGCAAATAAAATCATTACTAGAAACATCTATCAATCAAAATAAACCTTGGTGGGAAGAAATATCAGGTACATTTTCTGATAGTTCAATTTTTGATCAAGTAGTAGAGCTAGGTCGAGAATATCGTGAATCATCAAAAGAAGAAGCGAATGATTCAATTGAAGGCTAATTAATGTATATTCTTGATACTGATCACTTAACAGTTTTACAGAGAGGCGGACAAGGTTCTCAAGTTTTAATGTCTCGCCTTTCATTAGTTTTGCCTCAAGAAGTAGTAACAACAATTATTACTTACGAAGAACAAACACGAGGTTGGATGAGTTTCATCGCTAAATCTCGTAACATCGAAACACAAGTACAAGCTTATAAACAGCTACAAAGTAATATTGAAATGTTCTGTAAAATTCCTGTGATTAGTTTTGATCGTAAAGCCGTAGTTAAATTTAGTCAATTGAGAAAAATGTATCCCAGACTGGGAAAGATGGATTTGAAAATTGCTGCAATTTCTCTAGTTAATGATGCTACTCTTTTATCTCGAAATCTTTCTGATTTTGGAAAAATTGAAAATTTATCTGTTGAAGATTGGACAATTCCTGATTAAAAACTAGATTGAGTTGAAATATCATAATACTTCGCAAGATATTTCAAATATGTTTCTAAAGATGCGATCGCGTTTTTTTGGTAATCAACTATTGCGATATAGATAGCATTTCCCGATAAGATAGCTAATGTTTTACTCCTTGCCTGTCGGACAAAATTGTCCGATAATTAAAAATATGAAAGGGAGCGAGTTTATTAGAAAGGTAAAAAAGCTGGCTAAGGAGCGCGGAAAAGGTTCTCATGTCACTCTTTATTTTGGAGAACGATTCACTATAGTTAGGAATCCCAAAGATGAGTTAAAAACGGGAACTTTAAAAGCTATGCTTACTCAATTAGGAATCAAAGAAGATGAATTATAACCAAGTAATTATCATGAAACGATTTTCTTTTCCAGCGACATTTACCCCTGATGATGATGGAGGTTTTGTGGTTACATTCCGAGATTTACCTGAAGCTATTACTCAAGGGGATACAGAGCAACAGGCATTAATCGAGGCCGCTGATTGTTTAGAGGAAGCGATCGCGGCTCGAATTGATGATAAATTAGATATTCCCGATCCTTCCCCATCTCACAATCACGAACATATTGTCATACTGCCAATTCAAACTGCGCTCAAGGCTGCTCTCTATTTGGCGATGAAAGAAGCCGCAATAACTAAGGCACAGTTAGCTCGTCTACTAGAAGTTGATGAAAAAGAAGTCAGGCGGATTCTCGATCCGCGTCACGGGACTAAATTATTGACTATGGAACGTGCTTTAGCGGCGTTAGGTAGACGGATTGAGTTGCAGCTTATTTGATAAGTTTTTGAGCTTGCGTGAAAATTTGAAACTATAGCGCTATAGATAATAATTCACAATATATTAGTCATGAATGCACGGATAGATTTAAAATTTTTCCCTGGGTTGACTCTAAAATTGAATCTCGAATAAAAGAACTTGCATTAATAATTTCAATACCGATTAATTCTCCTGCTTCATTCAGTTCAGCAGTAATGTTAGGACTAATCTCTACACTGTTAGCTTCTGGTTCATCAGCAATACTTAAGTGCAGAACGTCTTCTTGTTCAAAGTATTGCATTTTAGCCTTATTCATCAATGACGTACCTCCCAGTTTTTAGACGAAATCGAATTTGTTGGCGTGTTGTGGCATGAATAGTTACAGGAGTGATTAAATTACTACTTTCTTCATAAGGAATAACGACTAAACGATTGTCATACTTACCAACGGCAATAAGACGACCTGTTTCTGTATCGTAGTATCTTTCTCCAGAGTATTTCAAGATTTCTTCGATTTTAGCAAGTTTAAATCCCCGAAGTTTTGCCCGATATTTTAAGTAATCTGACCAGACAATATTTGGCATTTTTGACTGCCTTTTTTAATGACCTGCTATTCTAATCTAATTACCCTTTCCAACCCTCAAACAGAAAATGAGCGCATTTCCAAAAACACCCACCAACATATAAATCTCCATATTAACTTGTAGGCGTGCAAGGCTTGCATCCTCTTAGGATTAGCGATCGCGTTTTTTCAGGAATTAACTATTGCGCAATAGATCATGATTCTCCATATAGCTAATTGTCTTAATCTTGAGTTGGGATATCATACTACTCCACGATGTACTTCAAATATATTTCTAAAGGCGCGATCGCGGATCTCTATTTTCTTCAATCGAGTTTAAAATATTATTTATCATCTACAGATAGTAAATTCGGTCGCGAATATCGTAAATCACCCAATCAATCATTATGAAGAAATTAGTTGAAGTAATGGGAACGGTTGACAAACAAGGTCAATTATTTTTAGATAATCCTTTGTCGGTACAAGAATATACTCGTGTTAAAGTAATCGTCTTAGTTTCAGAAAAAGAAGAAGATGAATTAACAGAGTCTGCGACAGATAGTTTTGTTCAAGGTTGGGATGATGCAATGAGGGGTAAGACTTTTCCCATATCCCAATTATGGGAAGGTATTGATGCAGAATAATTCTATTGAAGTTGAGTTTACTGCTAAATTTAAACGTAATATCAAGATTTTAGCGAAAAGATATCGCAGAATTCGTAGTGATATTCAGCCTATTATTGAACAGTTACAGTCTGGAAAGTTACCAGGTGATCGGGTCTCTGGAGTTGGATATACTATCTTTAAGCTGCGAGTAAAAAATAGCGATATTTCTCAAGGTAAAAGTGGTGGATATAGAATTATTTATTATCTTAAGACTAAGACGACAATTATATTGATTACTATCTATTCAAAGTCGGATAGAGAAGATATTTCCGCAGATGAAATAAAAGAGATTGTGAATGAGTATGATTCTAATATGGAGTAATATCAGTCGAGGTTACTATTAGCACAATTAATATTATTATCTCGCGCAGAGACACAGCCCTAAAGGATACCGCTACGCATAAGGCGCAGAGAGTATTAATCGCTTTTCTCAAAAATCAACTATTGCGCAATAGATCTTGAATTCCTATATAGCTATTTCTAGTTCACGTAATTTTGATCTTCTAACCAATTAGCAGGATTATTAATAATATATTGGCGAACATTATTTAACGATTTTTCATCGCGAATTATATTTTCGTAAAATCTAGGTTGCCAACGAAATAGATCGTCATCTTGTTGACGACACCATCACGTAACTGATGATTTATAGGAACGAATAATTGTTCCTAATGAACCAGGTTTTGGCGATAATTTCGACATTGTTTGATATATATCATCATTGTTGGTAGAGACGTAGCATGCTACGTCTCTAAGGGGTTTGTTGATCACAATAATTCCATGAACGTGATTTGGCATAATGACATATTCATCAATATCAACATCATTAAAATGTTCGGGTATTTCCTGCCAATGTTTTTGGGCAATTTTTCCTACCTGGGATAATTGCATTTTGGCATTAATAATTTTTCCAAAATAACAATATTTTTTATGAGTGCAAATGGTTACAAAATAATAACCATTGCTGGAGTAATCGTATGTAGGCAATCGCGTTGATGCGACACGATATTTGTTTTTATACAATGTTATGGTATTTCATCAACAAATACAGGTGACATTATTAATTTGCCCAGATTACTTATCTATTAATCGATATCAACGTTTGTTAATGCAATCGCATTTTTCCAGGATTAATGATCGCGCTATAGATCATGATTTTGGTGATAATTTTGACATGGTTTGATATCTATCATCATTGTCGGTAGAGACGTAGCATGCTACGTCTCTACAGGGTTTATCGGTTTTGTCGATCACAATAATTCCATGAACGTGATTGGGCATAATGACATATTTATCAATATCAACCTCAGCAAAATGTTCGGGTATTTCCTGCCAATGTTTTTGGGCAATTTTTCCTACCTGGGATAATTGCATTTTGGCATTAATAATTTTTCCAAAATAACAATATTTTTTGTGAGTGCAAATGGTTACAAAATAATAGCCGTTGCTGGAATAATTGTATGTAGGCAGTCGCGTTGATACGATACTTATTTTTGTACAATGTCATGGTACTTTGCCCACAAATAGAGGTGACATTATTAATTTGTCCAGATTACGTACCTATTAATCGATACCAGAGTTTGTAAATGCGATCGCGTTTTCTCAATAATCAACTATTACGCCATAGATCATGATTCACCATATAGCTAATTCTTTTAATTTTGAATTGAGATAACATACTACTCCACAACGTATTTCAATTATACTTCTAAATACGAGATCGCTTTTCTAAATAATCAAGCAAAATTCTCTTAATAATACTACTCTTTTAACTTGTAATATTTCTAATTTTAGTAAAATTGAAATATTGAAACTTTATCTGTTGACGATTAGACAATTATTGATTAGAAAATAGATATTTCTCTATGTTATCTTTGGCTAGTTTATCCCCACATTACCTATACAACCTAAATATAAACTTATTTTTATTATAAAAAGTTATGCTTCTGGTTAATCCTCTAGAGTCATCTGAAAAGTATGTGTATCACTACACGAAACTTGATACAGCATTAAAGTACATTTTGAAAACTGGGACTTTAATGCTCAATTCTTTCTCCAAAGTAAACGATCCAAGAGAAAGTAAAAGTTGGACAATTACAACCACAGTTAGAAGCGATCTCGATCTAGAATTAGAGGATTGGGATACACTCTCTCAATTAGTTTCAGACATGTTGAAACAGAATGTTAAAGTTGTTTGCTTTTGCAAAGATAGAGCTCGTGCTGTTAATCAATGGCAAGTAAGAGGACCAATTGATAGAGGTTTCGCGAAACCTAGTATGTGGCATCATTATGCAAATGGACATAATGGAGTATGTCTTGTGTTCGACCGAGAAAAACTGGATGCTAGCTTTAAAAGACAAATTAATAAAGATCAGCTTGTGTCAGGTTCAGTAACTTACTCAGATGAAGGAAGTATGGCAAAAATATCTAACAGTCCTTTCTCAATAGACTTAACTCAAATAGACTCAGAGAAAAAATTATTTGAACAACTTAAAATTCATCTTAATCGATGGATGCCTAGTCTATTTTTTACAAAGTTAGAGGATTGGAATAATGAAGAGGAGTATAGATGGGTTTACTTTGATAATCACGAAAATCCTCTTTGTTTGAATTTTGATGATGCTTTAGCAGCTATAGTTATTGGAGAGAGTGTATCTAAAGATCATAAAGAAAGTATGCTTATGTACTGTGCTAAATATAAAGCAAATATTGCCAATTTGGAATGGCGAAATGGATGCCCAGCTTTAATTAATTCTGGTAGTCCTTATATAACTCATAGGCATCTTTTAGAAAATCTTGAGGGTAATTAGCTTTTTTCCTAATAATAAATAGGAAAAAAATATTTTATGATCATTTCTTCTCTAAATTCATCTACACCTCTGCGCGAGAGAAAAAAAGACTGGAAGTATCAAAATCCCCAGCCTAAATATTACCAAATTACATCAATTACACAGAAGTTAAAGGCTTCTCCTCAACAGTAGCGATCGCAACTTCACTATCAGCTTCCGAAGGAGGAACAACCTGCCAGAACTTACCAACATAACTATCCCAGTTATCTAAAATATCCTGACCCTTCTGACTGCCAGTCTTCTCTACATGGGCACTAATCATGGACTTCAATTGCTCCTTGCCAGCCTCAGAAACCAAACGCTGAATCTTAACAATTTCAGGATTAACCTTTTCCGGGAAAGAACCATCTTCATCGAGGAAATAACCGATACCACCAGTCATTCCCGCACCAACATTACGCCCTACTTTACCCAAGACAACGAGCAGACCACCAGTCATATATTCACAACAATGATCGCCCGCACCTTCGATAACAGCTTTACCCAAAGAATTCCGTACCGCAAAACGCTCACCAGCACGACCATTAGCGTAGAGCACACCACCAGTCGCACCGTATAAACAGGTGTTACCGATAATCACATTCTCCGCAGTATTGTAAGTCGCAGTAGCAGGAGGTTTAATCACAATCTCTCCACCATGCATTCCTTTGCCCACATAGTCATTAGCTTCCCCAGTAAGCACCATATTCATTCCCGGGAGGTTAAAGGCGCCAAAACTTTGACCTGCATAACCGTAGAAATTAAAGTTCAATACCCCTTCAAAACCACTATTACCATATTTAGACGCGATCGCGCCAGCAATTCTCGCCCCCACAGAACGATCTGTATTCACAATCTGAATTTCTTTGGTAACCGCAGCTTGATTGTTAATCGCGTCAGCAATTTCTAGATCGGCGAGCAAATCATCATCGAGAACCGCACCGTTAGTATTAACCTCACCATGATCTAACCAAGAACGGTCTTCTTTCACATCAGGTAAATTAATCAAACAATCAAGGTTCATGCCATCAGTTTTAGTTAAGGCAATATCTTCCCTTTGTTTAAGCAAATCAGCCCGACCAATTACTTCCTGTAAACTGCGATAACCCAGGATTGCCAGGAGATTTCGTACTTCTTCTGCAACAAAATAGAAGAAATTAACCACATGTTCGGGAATACCAGTAAAGCGCTTCCGTAATGCTTCTTGTTGGGTAGCAACCCCGACAGGGCAAGTATTTAGATGGCAGATTCGTGCCATGCGACAACCTTCAGCAATCATCGCGATCGAACCAAAGCCGTATTCTTCAGCCCCCATTAGAGCAGCCATCAAAATATCCCAACCAGTTTTTAAACCACCGTCAGCCCGGAGTAAAACGCGATCGCGCAATTGATTCTCAATTAACACTCGATGGACTTCTGTCAAACCTAATTCCCAAGGTGCGCCAGCATGTTTAATCGAACTCAAAGGAGAAGCTCCAGTACCACCATCATGACCTGAAATTTGGATCACATCGGCGTTAGCTTTAGCGACTCCTGCCGCAATTGTGCCAATACCGATTTCCGCAACTAGTTTCACTGAAACTTTAGCCTTCGGGTTAATTTGATGTAAATCATAGATTAACTGGGCTAAATCCTCAATCGAGTAAATATCATGGTGAGGCGGTGGCGAAATCAGAGTGACACCAGGTTTAGAACGACGCAGGGAGGCAATATATTCACTGACTTTTTTCCCTGGTAATTGTCCACCTTCTCCAGGTTTTGCCCCTTGAGCCATTTTAATTTCTAATTGTTTAGCGCTCATGAGATATTCAGGAGTTACCCCGAAACGCCCCGATGCTACCTGTTTGATGGCAGAACTTGCCGTATCCCCATTTTGTAAACCTTTGAGATGGGGCAAAGTTGCCGAATTCCCTTCACCATCTACATCATTTAATACTTTGAAACGAACTTCATCTTCACCACCCTCACCAGAGTTGGACTTACCACCCAAACGGTTCATGGCAACTGCGAGAGTTTCATGGGCTTCTCGGGATAAAGATCCTAGTGACATACCACCAGTACAGAAGCGTTTCACAATCGATTCAACAGGTTCTACCTCATCTAAAGGTATGGAAGCGCGATTGCTTTGGAACTCAAGTAAATCCCTCAAAGCAGTTGCGGGACGACCTTTGAGATATTGTTTGTATAATTCGTAATGGTCGTAGCGTTTGCTGCGGACTGCTTCATGTAAAGCCTTGGACATTTCCGGTGAGTTCATGTGATATTCCCCACCTCGACGGTAAGCAATGAAACCAAAATTTTCTAATTTCTTGCTACTCAATTCGGGAAAAGCCCTACTGTGAAATGCTATTGTTTCTTGGGCTAATTCGGCAATAGTTAAACCACCTAAACGGGAAGTTGTTCCCACAAAGCACAAATTAACTAAATCCATGCCCAAACCCAAAGCTTCAAAGATTTGCGCCCCGTGATAGGAAGACAGCAAGGAAATTCCCATTTTAGAAAGAATTTTCAGTAATCCTGCTTCTACTGCTTTACGATAATTTTTCTGGGCTTGCTCTAGGGCAACTGTAGCAATTTTCTCATTTGCCATCAATTTCTGAGTTTTGGGATTACTCCACCATTGACGGACCGTTTCTAAAGCGAGATAGGGACAAATCGCCGAAGCACCGTAACCAACTAAACAAGCATAGTGATGGGTACTCCAACATTGAGCCGTTTCTACTACTAAAGAAGCTTTGAGACGTAAACCTTCTTTAATTAGACGATGATGTACCGCCCCGACTGCTGCGAGAGGAGGAATGTAACTATATTCTGCATGAATGCCAGTATCAGCGCGATCACGCAGTGCCTCGCCTTTGCCGAGATCGCTCAATATAATAATCTCTGCTCCTTCTTTGACTGCCTCAAACGCTTCGGCACACAAGTTTTTAATCGCAGTTTCTAAGCCTTCTGGTCCAGTGGCAATTTCGTATAAAGTAGATAAAGTTGCCGATTGAATTGTAGAATTTTTGACAATTGCTAATTCTGCTTCATTTAAGATTGGAGATTCTAACTTAAGCAATTTCGCATCTTCAGGTTTAACATCTAAAATATTACCTTTGGAACCCAATTGCATTCCTAGCGACATCACTAAACTCTCTCTTAAAGGATCGATAGGCGGATTGGTAACTTGAGCAAATCGCTGTTTGAAATAGTTATAGAGTAGATGGGGTTTAGTCGAAAGTACCGCTAAAGGAATATCATCCCCCATACAATAGGTCGGCTCTTTGCCATTAATTGCCATTGACTGAATGATCATCTCGACATCTTCAGCCGTATAACCGAAAGCAGTTTGCTTAGCTAATAAATCCTGAGCTTCGAGATGAGTTTGGATACTAAAATCTTGAGGGGGAATAGTTTGACGATATTCCTTGACCCATTCACCATAGGGATTTTGAGCTGCAACCCGCTGTTTAAGATCCCAATTCCGTAAAATTTCCTGACTCTGCAAATCGACAACAATAGATTGTCCAGGACCTAATTTTCCTTTTTCAACAATTTCACTATCGGGTAATTCAACAACTCCCGTTTCGGATGCTACTACGATATAACCATCTTTAGTAATGCTATAACGAGCAGGGCGCAAACCATTACGATCCAAAGTCGCCCCGACAGTTTTCCCATCACTATAAACTATCAATGCCGGACCATCCCAAGGTTCTTGTAAACCGCTATAGTAATCGTAAAAATCGCTAATTTCAGGGTGATCTTTGAGATCAGGCTGATTCTTATAAGCTTCTGGCACTAAAATCATCGTTGCCTCTGGTAAGCTATGTCCTGTTCTGACCAACAGCTCCATCGAACTATCCAAGTTATAGGAGTCACTATTAGCAGAATTGACAATCGGCGTTAAGGCTTCTAAATCTGACTCACTCCATCCTGTAACTTCCAGATTTCTCTCCCGATTTGCCATCCAGTTAACATTACCCAAGAGAGTATTAATCTCCCCATTATGTCCCAACAACCGCATTGGTTGAGCGAAAGCCCATTTAGGCATCGTGTTCGTACTAAAGCGTCGATGGTAGACGGCAAAACTTGTTTCGTAATCGGGATTAGTGAGATCGGTGTAAAACTGACCCAAAATCTCTGAGCGCACCATTCCCTTATAAACGATAGTTCGGCAGGAAAAAGAACAAATATAAAAATGATCCCTTAGTTTCTTGCCAATCCGCGATCGCGCAATATATAGTTTTTTATCTAAAGCATCTCCAGTTAAGTTATCATTTGAAGCGACCAATATTTGCTCAATATGAGGCTGATTATCCCGGGCTTGGATTCCCAAAACCTCTGGCTTAACAGGAACCTGCCGCCAACCCAAGACAGTTAAATTTTCCTCTTTAACTATCTGTTCCACAAAGTTTTTGTCCTCTTGTCGCTCTATTGGTTCCTGGGGAAGGAAAACCATCCCCACACCATAACTTTCTGGTTGTGGCACAGCAATGCCCTGACTATCAAACCAAGACTTTAACAACTGATGGGGAATTGCTGTCATCACTCCCGCACCATCCCCCGAATCCTGATCTGCGCTACAGCCACCTCGATGTTCCATACATCCCAAGCCGATTAAAGCTTGTTCAACAATCTGATGATTTGCTCTACCATCTTGGTAGGCGATAAACCCAACACCACAAGCATCCCTTTCTTCTACTAACCAAGGTTGACCCGAAAATGGTTGTTCTTTTAGGGATTTATCTAGTTCTTGATTTTTTGATGTTACATTTTTTTCAGATGATATTTTACTCATTTTCGTATTAGTCATAAAATGTATAAGGAAGTGTTTCGGTAGACTGTTAACGTTTTCTTTTTTCGGCTATGATTCTTCTCAAAAAGTCGTAAGTTATGTTTTACTTTTATTAATCTCCAATGATTGCTTTCATTGTGACATAAGCGATCGGGACTTTTATTAAAAATTTCTTAACTAAGTAAACCAGCAAAATCGCTTTAAGCAAAAGGGAGTTATAAAATATTACCTTATTCGGCTACCAAATGTGTGATTTCTTTTACTGTAATCAAGACTCAAAGCTGTTGGCAAATTCTGATTATCAGTTCTAGAAGGAAATTTTTAGATAACTCTGCAATGTTATTCAAGCTTATCCTTATTCATTAAAATTGAAAATATATATTGATCGCAAGTTCAACCAATGGATGCAATCACTCTAGATTTAAATGGAATCGTTGAGTTAAATGATGAACAGTTTTGGCAACTATGTCAGCAGCACCGCGATTACCAATTTGAACGAAATGCTTTAGGAGAAATTATTATCATGTCTCCCACAGGAGGAGAAAGAGGCAGTCGTAATGCCGATCTAATTTATCAATTACAAGCATGGAATCGTCAACATAAGTTGGGCGTTGTTTTTGATTCTTCTACTGGGTTTAAATTACCTAATAAGGCTGAGCGCTCTCCTGATGCTTCGTGGATAACTAAATCAAGATGGGAAGCTTTAACTTCAGAGCAAAAACAAAGATTCGTCCCTTTATGTCCTGATTTTGTCGTCGAGCTACGTTCACCTAGTGATTCTCTACAAAAATTACGGGAAAAGATGGCAGAATATCAAGATAATGGCGCCAGGCTAGGTTGGTTAATCGATCCTCAAAATAAACAAGTTCTCATTTATATTCCTCATAAAACAGTGCAAATTTTAAAATCGCCCACAAGCCTATCAGGTGATGATGTACTTCCTGGTTTTATTTTAGATTTAAAAACTATTTGGAATCTATAATCTCTTCAATAATTGCTCAATCAAACAAAATCTTCCTCGTCAAACTCAGGAGCCCAGACTTCCACAACAGGCAATTGCCAACCAGGAAGTAATTCTGGTACTTCAAGCAGATCTCCATCCCTCAAGATAACTTTATCTTTATTGAGGCAATAAACTTCCATAGTGCAAGTTCTCGGATCGACCAATACCCCAACTTGAGTCCCTAATTCCAAAAACTCCTGTATTTTCTGACGTCATTTTGCTATGGTGTCCGTTTTTGATTCAACTTCAAATATCAAGTCAGGCACTAACTCGGCGTAATCTGCTGTAGGGCGAGGTAAACGTTGAGCTAAGATAAACGAAGCATCTGGTGCGCGAACATCTCCATCTGCATTAGGTAAGCGAAACCCTCCACTCGAAGCAGTTACACGACCTAATTTGCGGGGTCTGACCCAATTCCGTAATTGCGCAACAATTTCTGCTGCTACTTCATCTGATTCCAAACCTGAAGGACTCATAACAATAATTTCTCCTCCTACTAATTCCATCTGATAATCAGGATGTTCTGCTTGCAGCTTTTCTAAATCCTTGACCGTTAAACTGGGCATTTTTACAATCTCTTATCTACATTTACCTATTAATTTCCCATAGTGATCTAGTCAAATTCAGGTGCCCAGACGTCTACAACTGGTAATTCCCATCCAGGAAGTAATTCTGGTACTTCTAGTAAATCTCCATCTCTCAGTATAACTTTATCCCTATTGAGTCGATAAACTTCCATCGTGCGAGTTCTCGGATCTACTAATACCCCGACTTGAGTCCCTAATTCTAAAAACTCCTGTATTTTCTGACGTAATTTTGCTATGGTGTCCGTTTTTGATTTAACTTCAAACATCAAGTCAGGAACTAACTCGGCGTAATCTGCTGTAGGGCGAGGCAAACGTTCAGCTAAGATGAAAGAAACATCAGGAGCGCGAACATCTCTATCTTTGTTAGGTAAACGAAAACCACCGCTAGAACCTGAGACTCGTCCCAGACGACGAGGACGTACCCAATTACGCAGTTGGGCTGCAATTTCGATTCCTACTTCTTCCGATTCTAGTCCTGAAGGACTCATAAAAATAATTTCTCCGCCGACTAATTCCATCTGATAATCAGGATGTTCTGCTTGCAGCTTTTCTAAATCCTTGACCGTTAAACTAGGCATTTTTATAATCTTCTATCTACATTTCTATTTTATAACCACTTTCAATATATAGCGTTTCCATTTGAGATGTGAAAACGCTATGGTTGAGACTAAAAGAAGATTGAATCTCAGTATTGAAGAGAAAAAATGGATAAAAAGGCAGAAAGAGAAGAAGAAATTAAACAACTAGAACAATGGATTAAGACCAATCCAGATTCGAGAGAATTAAAAAGAGCGATTGCCGTTAAATTATCGTTACAAGGGTGGACTTATCGGGCAATTACCCCGATACTCAATGTATCCAGCAGCTTTATTAGTAAATGGAAAACTCGTTTTAAACAAGAAGGAATATCAGGGCTTAAATTGTCATATAAAGGGGCAAAAAGCTACTTAAATAGCCAAGAAAAACAAGCCGTAATAACTTGGCTTCAACAACAGAAATTTTGGGATTTATCAGAACTAGAATGTCATCTAATTGATAAATATGATCTGGTATTTAAATCCCCAACGAGCTACTACAATCTCTTAAAAGAAGCGAAGATAACTTGGCAAAAAGCTCAAGGAAAAAACTCACGTCAAGACCCAGAGAAAGTAAAAAAAAAGAACCAAGAAATCAAAAAAATCTTATTAGAAGAATTACCTAATATACTCAAGGGAGAAACTGTGGTATATGCGATGGATGAAGTTCATTTATTAGAAGGAGATTTAATTAGTCATCTTTGGGATGATAGTAAAAAACGACTGGAATTGCTGATGGACAATCCCAAAAATCGGCAAACATATTATGGAGCTTTGGATTTATTTAATCCTGAACTAATTATCCAAGATTATGCCAGAGGTAATAGTGACTACACCGTAGAGTTTCTCAAAAAATTACTGAATCAAAACCGTGGAAAAAAAATTATCATATTCTGGGATGGTGCAGCTTACCATAAGGGAGAAAAAATGAGAAATTTTTTGTTTGAAGTTAATGGTGACCTAGAGCCTCAACAATGGAGAATAACTTGTCATTTATTCGCTCCATATTCACCTGAAGAAAATCCCATTGAAGCTATTTGGCTATCTTTAAAAAATCTCCTGAGACGATGTTATCGTTTCTGTAAAAATTTCCGAATTATGAAAAAGATATTTCAGCTTTTAGTAGAG
>JASJDR010000152.1 GCA_030065615.1 Xenococcus sp. MO_188.B8
TTGACTAGTGCTTTGATCACTTGGGGATTGCCTGCACCGATTTTCCCCAGGCTCTCCGCTGCTTGTCTCAGGACTAAATCATCTTTACTAGTAGAGAGAATTTTGACTAGTGCTTTGATCGCTTGGGGATTACTTACACCGATTTGCTCCAGGCTCTCTGCTGCTTGTCTCAGGACTAAATCATCTTTACTAGTAGAGAGAATTTTGACTAGTGCTTTGATCGCTTGGGGATTGCCTGCACCGATTTTCTCCAGGCTCTCCGCTGCTCGCCACAGGATGGAAACATTTTGACTAGTAGAGAGAATCTTGACCAATTCTGTGATCGCTTGAGAATTGCCTTTCCCGATTTGGTAGTCCTGTAGAAGTAATGATGCAACTCGATATAAACCTATCTTCATAAGGAGGAAGAAGGCAAAAATCATTACTTGTTTACCACTATCACCGATTTGACCTAAACGCTCTATTGCTCGTCTCAGTATTGATAAATCATTACTAGTGCGCAAGAGTTCTATCTGTTTTTCTATTTCCAGATCATTCATCTTCAAATTTAAACCAAATATTACAGCTATGGGTTTAGATATAGACTGGTCAAAATTGATATTTGTCTCGGCTTGCGATCAGTCTTTTATCAGAGCGCTACACTAATCATATCTAGCATTTTGCCAAAAAAAATCTTGCTGTCAAAATTATTAACCATCAGAAATAATTGAGCTATGCATTACCGTCACGAAAAATTCTTCGACAAAGGAGTAGAGCTTCTAGATAAAAAACAATACCAAGAAGCGTTAAACCAGTTTCAACAATCGATCCTTCTCAACAACAAATTCATTCAAGCTTGGGTTTACAAAGGCATTTGCCTAGAAAAACTAGAAAAATATCAAGAAGCGATTCAATGCTACCAAGAAGCTCTAGAAATCAATCCCGATGTTGCCGATCTTTGGTACAACAAAGGTGCAACCTACTGTAAAATGAGACGCTACAATGATGCACTCCATTGCTTAAACCAAGTGTTGGCAATTGAACCAGAGCGCCCCTTTGTTAGAACAATGCGATCATTAATTCTGGAAATACCACCAGTCTGGGCACAACCTTCTATCAAACCCGATGAGCGTCCTTCAGACCAAGAACTAGAAGATGCCGCGCAAGCAGAAGCTCAATTGTATCTAAAAAGAGAGAGGCAAACTTCCATCGAGCGTTATATCGAGCGTTTTGGTGAGATGGAAATAGGTGAATAAGCTCAATCAATAACGCATTCACATTCAAAACTGGAGATTTGAAATAACAAAGATAGATTCCGTGGAACCTTTCCCCCAAACCATTAAGAAAACTATAGGTTTCAAACTAGACGCGGTTTATACTCAAGGCGAATTCTTATACTAATTCTCGAAAATAGCTAGATAGATGAGTCACTTATTTATTAGTAAAATTATTGGCTAAAAGCATTGTTATTTATAACTTTTGACTTTTGAATGTCTTGCCGAGCGTTCCATTGCCCAGAACACGGAGCTGGGTAAACGTCTTACGCCGACGCGGGGTCTCGGCGCTTTTGACTTTTGACTTTTGACTTTAAACTAACTCTCTTATTACTCTTGAGAAACGGTATTATTTACTATTTGTTGAATCTTACTCTAAAACTTGGGGTTGAAAAGGATGAACCACTAACCATTCCAAAGAATCTAACGGTGCATTTAATTTGACTTTTGCTTTAGGTGCTGACCCTTGATCATAATTGATTGAAATTATTTTTCCGATAGGCATTCCCGGGGGATAAAGATTGCTCAGTGGAGAAATTGAGATGCTATCCCCAGGTTTAATATCAGTTACTTTGTCAAAAAAATGCATAGTTGCCGTTTTACCTTCATTGCCTTGAAGATATCCTAAATGACGAGATTTAGTGACAACCGCTCCAATACGACTACTAGGATGACTAATTAAGAGGACACGACTAGTATGGGGCGTAACGGCAATTATCCTGCCAACAACTCCACCGATACCTGTCACTACATAGCCTTGTTGAATGCCGTCTTTACTTCCGCGACCAATAATAATTTGATGCCACCAACCATCTTGATAACGACCAATAATTGGTGCAGGAATAGTTGATTTTGCTTCTGGTTCAATATAGTTTAACAGTTCTTTAAATTGAGAATTTTGTTGTTGTAGTTCCTCGTTTTTTTGCTCTAGTTCTAAAATGCGGGCGTTGGTTAATCTATCCTCTAGAAGTAGTTGTCTTTGGGATTGTAGAGGATAGGTTGCCAGGTAATAGGCTTCTAAAATTGGGGACATTTGAGTTTGTTTGAGTAACCAAGAAGCCCCCACAATAATTATCGTGATAACTATTGAGCCAGTATGTTTATCACTCCAAGAATTCATGGGAATTAGTTCAGTCTAGTACTTTATACTAATAATGAGCGATCGCTAAAAACCCGATCTAGGGTCTTATCTTCTAAAACTTTACCGGTACCCAAGACGACACATCTTAGCGGATCGGCAGCTATATGAGTAACAATTCCTGTTTCTTGACTAACTAAAGTATCTAAACCACGGAGCAAGGCACCGCCTCCAGCTAACATAATACCGCGATCTATGATGTCGGCGGCTAAATCTGGGGGAGTTTGTTCTAATGTGTTTTTGATTGTATTAATGATCGACTTTACAGGTTCAGTCAGACATTCGCGAATTTCGCCTGCTGAGAGAGTTATTGTTCTAGGTAATCCTGATAGGAGATGTAAACCACTAACTTCTACTGTCTCCTGCTCATCATCCATCGGATAGGCAGATCCTAATTTTAACTTAATTGTTTCGGCAGAATTGTCTCCTACTGATAGTTTATGTTCCCTTTTGATATGTCGCACAATAGCTTCAGTTAATTCGTCACCAGCTATCTTGATCGATTCGCTAACGACTTTTCCTTGGGAACTAATTACTGCTACTTCAGTTGTGCCTCCCCCAATATCCACAATCATATTACCTGTGGGTTCAGCTACGGGTAACCCAGCACCAATGGCAGCAGCCAAGGGTTCATCAATAAGATCGACTTCTCTGGCACCTGCTTGGGAGGCAGCTTCCATAACAGCTCGGCGCTCAAGTTTTGTGACCCCACTAGGAATACCGATAACCATCCGCGGATGAACCAAAGGCTTACCTTCATAGGCACGTTTAATGAACTCTTGAAGCATCATCTCAGTAGCATCAAAGTCAGCAATTACCCCATCTTTAAGCGGGCGCACTGCCTCAACGCTTTCGGGAGATCTGCCCAGCATTAATTTAGCTTCTTTCCCTACTGCTCTTGGTTCTTCGGTTTTTTTTTCGATCGCGACGACCGATGGCTCTTCGAGAACAATACCTTTGCCAAATATATAGACTAAGGTATTGGCTGTGCCTAGATCTATTCCTATGTCCTTTGATAGGTTAAAACGGTTAAAAAAGCCCACTGCGGTTAACTTCTCCCCACGATAAAGATTGTTGTGCTCGGTGCTAGTTGAGTCTATAATTTACTCCCAATATTACAATAATGTCTAGTTAGATTATTTTCCGTATATTTTCAGAGACTAATTGTTATATTTTTTACTATTTATCCGTCTGTTGTGAATTATTTACGATCATATTAGCGCTAAGCTTTTAGCTCTCAGCCTCAAGCTTCTTAAAATATGTTTAAGGGCAAAGGGGATTCGCCCTATTTAAAAAACATACTTTTTCCCCTAACACTTATCGACCCTTGATAACTCGCGCATTCAAGGACTTGCCCCGCTCAGTGTCCTGGGCTTGTCCAGCTCCGTGTTCTGGATTAAACCGCACCGAGACCCTCTTTTGGTAAGGGGCGATCTTTGGCAGTGGCAGCCCGTCGAGGTTTCCTCGTCAGTTGACCCCTCCTCAAAAGGTGTCGAGCGAGAGGTGGCGAAGAAATCTCGCCATATCCAATCGAAGCTTTGAAGGTTGCCTCCAACATTTAAGCCGTCTGTCTTGTAAGTCCCATGCGCATTCCCTAATTAATTTAATTAATTAAGAACCTCTTGCAAGCGCTTGCGAAACTCCCCTTTGGGATGACCACCTTTGACTTCTCCAATAATCTGAAAATCTCCTTCTGGAGAGTCACAGACGAGATAGGTAGGCCATCCCATATCTTCTTTTGTTGGGTATTGAGTGAGTAAAATTTTGCGATACTTGCGATAGGTAGCAGTATCTTGCATTTTGACATCAATGAACTCTAACTCTAGCTCTTGAGATACTTTTTTGTCATAGAAAGACATCTTGTGACAAATACCACAATCTTTGGAAGAAAATTTAATAACTGCTCTATTCATAACTAAATATTAATGACGACGCTCAACCAATGGTAAATTATTAAGGCTGTATAAAATTATTGTAAATAATTTCCTTACTAACTATGACTAAAAAATATCGCATTACCTTACTTCCTGGTGATGGCATTGGCCCTGAAATTATCGCTGTCGCGGTAGATGTCCTGAAGGTAGTAGGACAAAAATGCGATCTTGAGTTTAGTTTTGATGAGGCTTTAATTGGTGGTGCGGCCATTGATGCGACAGGAGAGCCTCTTCCAGAAGCTACTTTAGTCAAATGTCGCCAAAGTGATTCGGTATTACTGGCGGCAATTGGTGGTTATAAATGGGATAATTTACCTCGGGAACAACGTCCTGAAACTGGCTTATTAGGTTTGAGAGCGGGATTAGACTTATTCGCTAATTTGCGCCCTGCAACAATTTTGCCCCAACTAATCGATGCTTCTAGTCTCAAGCGGGAAATAGTAGAGGGAGTAGATATTATGGTTGTGCGAGAGTTAACTGGGGGCGTGTATTTCGGTAAACCCAAAGGGATTTTTGCCACGGAAACAGGGGAAAAACGGGGTGTCAATACTATGGCATATACCCAATCAGAAATAGATCGCATTGCCAAACTTGGTTTTGAAACAGCTCAAAAACGCCAGGGTAGATTATGTTCTGTAGATAAAGCTAATGTTTTGGATGTATCTCAACTGTGGCGCGATCGCGTTATAGCGATCGCCAAAGATTATCCTGATGTGGAACTATCCCATCTCTATGTTGATAATGCAGCTATGCAGTTGGTACGTGCTCCGAAGCAATTTGATACTATTGTGACGGGCAATCTTTTTGGGGATATTCTTTCTGATGCAGCGGCAATGTTAACAGGAAGTATTGGCATGTTACCTTCTGCTAGTTTAAGTGCTGATGGCCCTGGAGTTTATGAACCAGTTCATGGTTCGGCACCTGATATTGCAGGACAAGATAAAGCTAATCCTTTAGCGCAAGTTCTCAGTGCTGCGATGATGTTACGTTATGGATTAAATGAACCATTAGCTGCGACGATGATTGAGGAAGGAGTCACTAAGGTTTTGGATGCTGGCTATCGCACTGGGGATATTATGTCTGCGGGAATGATTGCTACTGGATGTAAAGGGATGGGTGAGGCGTTGCTCAAGGTTTTATAAGGTTTATTTCGCCTGAACTGCGAAAGCTAATCTCAATTTTAGTAATTTCAATTTCAGTAATTAGCGATCGTGAAAAGCTATTATTACTTTGTTCTTAATACAAGTCAGCGGTCAAAAGATGATAGAAAAGCCTGTAGCAGATGGCTTGCAAAATGTTGTGTGAATTTTCTAATTTACACCAAACGTGATATGTATCCTTCCATATTTATCTTCAATTTTCAAAAACTAGAAAATTTGTAAAATAATCAATAATAAAAAATTTTTTCTCTAACAGACAAACAGAATACTAAATATATCATAATAAAAATTTCCTACATATTTATCGCTACCTAATACTTAAATATTAAACTCAAAACTTGCAGTAAAGTTAGTTTAAGGAAATTTAAAATCTGTCTAACCTATAGCATACAGACTAAATTGAGAATCATTACAATCATAATTAAGCTCAGAACCTTATCAGATTAAATTTTTAATTCCGATTCACTCTCAGTTATAGATTTCATCAAATGGAAAACCGAAAACTAAAATCGAATCGAGCTCCTATACTATCAGATTATTTTTTAGTTTGTGGATTAGGTACTTTGGGACAAAATTGTATTGTCGCTCTTAAAGAATTTAAGGTCAAAATTATTGCTATAGAGCAAAAAAAGTTTCAAACTTGGGACATTAGAAATTTACCACAGCTCCTTGACGATTTAGTTATTGGTGATTGCCGGGAAGAAAAAATTCTCAAAAAAGCTAAGGTTAAGCAATGTCGTTCTGTATTAATTCTTACCAATGATGAAGAAGTTAACGCCCAAACTGCTTTGGCAGTTCGTCAAATCAACCCTGATACTCGTATTTTAGTTCGTTCGGGACAACAAAATCTCAATCGACTTTTACAGCAGCAACTGGGTAATTTTTTTGCTGATGACCCAGCTAAACTGACAGCAACTAACTTTGCTTTAGCTAGTTTGGGCTCGGAAGCCCTAGGCTTTTTTTATCTATATGGACAGAGATTACAAGTTATCCAGCGTCAGATTAAATTAGGAGATCCATGGCTTAATATTCGTGATTTGGAGGAGCTAAATAGTAGTCGTCGTCAAATTTTAGCTCACGGAACACCCGATCAGGCATTCACAGAGATTTTCCATCAATGGGAACCCACTAAAGTTATTAAACCTGATGATATCTTAATTTATTTGGAAAAAGTAGGTGATTTTTTATTAACTGGTACTAGTAAATCAAGAAATTCAGAAAAGGATAAAAATTTTTGGCGGAAACAATTTCAACTTCCTCTAAACAACTTAAAATTTGAACTTAATCAACTGTGGAAGTTAAGTTTTTTTAGTCAAGCTAAAAAGGTAGGAATTTTTTCAGTCATAATTATTAGTATTCTGTTATTAATTGGTACATTTTTATTTCAGAAATATTATCCTCATACTAGCTTTTTATCTGCTTTTTACGCCACAGCAACCCTTCTTTTAGGAGGATACGCTGATTTATTTGGACAATTTGAGCCAGTGGCTCCAATTCCCTGGTGGCTGCAATCATTTGCACTCTTACTAACAGTAATAGGAACGGCATTTGTGGGAATATTATATGCAATTTTAACAGAGGCTTTACTATCTGCTAAATTTGAATTAATTAGAAGCCGACCTCCAGTTCCCAAGAATAATCATATTGTTCTTATTGGATTAGAAAAGTTTGGTCAAGGTATAGCTACGGTTTTAAAATCATTTAATCAAAATTTTGTCGGAGTTGCTTTTAATCCTGATTTTGATCAAACTAATCTGCCAAAGATGCCATTAATTATTGGTAATTTACAGGACTCTTTACAAAAAGCTAATTTATTGCAAGCCAAAAGTGTAGTGATTGCTACTAATAATGAAACCTTAAATCTAGAAATAGCTTTAATGACTAGAACTATTAATCCAGCTATACCTTTAATAATAGCTAATTATGGAAAATCATTAAGTAAAAAACTTACTCATCTACTAGATAATGTGCAAATACTATCTTTTTATGAAGAAGCAGCTGAAGCTTTTGCTGGGGCAGCATTTGGGGAAAATATTATTAGTTTATTTCGTCTTAATAATCGCACAATTTTAGTAACTGAATTTCAAATTGAACCAGAAGATACATTAAATGGCTTGCTCATAGCTGAAGTCGCTTATGGTTATGGAGTAGCAGTCGTTTTACATCAACACCAAGGACAAGAGCCATCTTTTATGCCTGTACCAGAAATTAGACTAAAAATAAATGATCGCATTGTAGTTTTAGCAAGTACAGAAGGGTTGAGAAAAATTGAACATGGCCGAATTGAAATTTTCTCTAAGCATTGGCAAGTGACAGTTATAAAAACCTTAAATCCTGATGCTTATTTTGCGGGTGCCAATATAATTTCTAGAATTACTGGATATAGTCTCAGTAAAAGTCGAACTCTAATGAATAATTTACCACAAACTATTCCTACTCCTTTATATAAACATCAAGCACAGTATTTAGTAAAAGAATTGCAGAGATCTTTAATCCAGGCGGAGTTATTATCCTTATTTTAACCTGCAGATTTATTATTTTTAGTTTCTTGAATATTAACTAAGTATTGCCATAATTGTTTTCTCCTAAGATCGTCTAAATTTTCCCAGAGAAGATTATACATCGCCAACTTAACTTGACCTTTTTCATTCTGTAAAATTTGTACTGCTAATTTCAATCCTTCTTCTCCATAGTCAAGAGCTCGACTGATGGCATCAGAAAAGGCGGCAATTTTTTGTTGATTATTAGTCATGTATATGTATTAAGTAAGCGCTAAATATTCTTAATTATAATTATTTGTTGTTATTTATATTGTTTTGATTGCTACTTTTTATTTTGACTATTATTTATAAGAAATTTTTGTTACAAAAATTAGCTTATTATTTTAATTATCAAAAATTATTGTTCAAGAATATAAAAAATCGTGAGAATTTGTAGGTTAATAGCAGAAAAGATAAAAGAGATTGCCAGTGCTAACTGAATAATATTGAGCATTAAACTCAAAATTTGCAGTAATGTAGGTTTGAGAAAATTTAAAATCTGTTTTGCGTATAGCATACAGACCAGATTGAGAATCATAATAACCATAATTAGGCCGAGAATTCTATCAACATTGTTATCAAGTCTTTGTGCTATGGTCATAGAAATCATTACTAATGCTATACCCTGGGGAGTTAAAATTGTCGGGAAAGTTAATGGAGAAATCAATGCAGTGAGCGGATTGTCTGGTATTGGAATCGGATTTTTTTTATCAGTATCATACTGAGCCAAAAGCATTTTGATCGAAATCAAAAATAAAATAACTCCCGCAGCAGCCAATAAAGAACTTAGACTTATATTGTACTTATTCAATATATTTTGACTAGATAGAGCTACGGCAAAAATAGCTAAAGTTGATAAAGCAAAACTACGTATAGCTAATTTAATTCTCGACTTTTTGTTAGCATTTTGGGTTAGCCTAACAAATACAGGAATAATTTTTATGGGGCCAATCGTCATAAATAAAATTATGGCCAATCGCGAAAACGAGTTTTTTCCATAAATTGCTCTAAGCTCTTGAATAAATTTTATTTGTTGTTCAATTATGTTTATCAAATCTTCTTCTTCAGAATCAAAATCACTACTTTCTGATATTTGTGACAAAATAATACATTCTTGAACTGGTTCACAACTATTATTACTTAATGATTCAGCAAGAGAAGAAGTTGGTAAATTTCCCAATTCACCAAAAATAACAGTTAAACAAATAACAGCAACAATAATGATTGTGATGTAGTTTTTGACTGAAAAATTTCTAGGTTCCATTATTTGTATCCTGTAGAAGGAGCTGCTACTTCATAGTCGATAATATCGATCGGAAACACCCTAATTTTTAGATGAACAGGTTTTACCCCTAGAACAAGTTTTACTAGAGAATAGCTAACCAGACGAAAATCTAACATTACTAAAGAAAAAGCCAGGCTCATAATCGGAACCATCAGTGGTGCGATAATCATGGCTCCAATAATGGTTGCTGCACTATTTGAAAGTAAGCCAAAAGTAGCAATAGCAGTAGCTAAGACTAGTAATATGAAGAAATTAGCTCCCAAAATCTCTTTAAAAAAACTTTTAGCTAAATCATCTTCAGAACGAAGCTTTTCTTCATTGGCTGCTCGTAGGTAATTGAATTGATTCCATTCCTGTTTCAGAAAAGCAATTATCTTGGTCAAATCCATAAAATTAATCTGCAATCAATCAAATATGCTATTTCACAGCAATTTTACCTAAGCTCTTCAAGACATTGAGTATAGATAGGAAAGAATTAATTCTTTTCGTTAATCGGAGCAGTCACTTCATAGTCAAGAATCTCAATTGGCAAAATCCTAACTTTTAAATGAACTGGCTTATCCATTCTCTCCGCAAGAAATTGCTGAACAAATTTAAGTGTTTGCTGAGGATCGGGCTCGTTAACGTCTTGAGGTTCTCGAATTGCGTTAACCAAAACTAAAAGTTTATCTTCTTCAAGCTTAACTTCCACAGAAGTAATAGCTCCCTTGATCCCAGTAGAGTATAGACGACTAAATTCGGATAAGGCATGACGGATACGATTTTCTAAAATCATTTCCTGAAAGGATTTACTCAGTGGTAAGGCAATAATAATCATGCTTGTGACTAAAAAGAATAATGTCCAAATAGCTTTTTTCCAACTGCCATAGGATTGCCAAAGAAAAATTAAATCAGCACTGATGATAATACCTACCAAGTTGGTCAAAAAAAGCAGAAAAGCTCCAGTTGCCAGCTCGAAATCTCTAGTAGCTAAGCCAATACCGACTACACACAAAGGAGGAACTAGAGCCACCGATATTGCGACTCCAGGTATAGCATCAGAAACACTGCGGCGGATTTTGGCAAAAGCTCCCGCTACTCCAGCAGAGATTGCAACTCCCAAATCTAATAAAGTAGGCTCGGTACGCGCAAGAATTTCCGAACCAGGAACCTTAAAACCAATAATCTCAGTGGCAAAAAAAGCAATTAATATAGTTAAGGCTACCCCCAAAATAAGTCTCACCAGAGAATAGCTAATCAGACGGAAATTTAAAACTACTACAGAAAAGGCTAGGCTTATAATCGGAATCATGAGGGGGGCAATAATCATCGCCCCAATAATAGTTGCTGCGCTATTAGAAAGTAGACCGAAAGTGGCAATAGCTGTGGCTAAAGAAAGTAATATGGAAAAATTAGGCGCTAAAATCTCCTGGAAAAAGCCATTGGACAAATCATCCTCTCCAATAATCTTTTCTTCATTAGTTGTTCGTAAGTAATGAAGCCAATTCCATTCTCGTTTAATCAAAGCAACTATTTTGGGGACAACCATAATGCAATATTATCAGTATGCAATCAATCACAAGATACCAAGAAAACCCGAAATAGTAGTTAGTCATTTATCAAGTTAAGTCAAGGAAATCGCGATCGCTTCTTGTGACTTGACTAACATATTTCTATACTTTGAGCATTATTATAAAAGTTTAGTGATGACTTATTTTCAATTATTAATCTTTATCATAAAAAATGTCACTATTTGTGATCATTACTAGAGGGAGCATAGTTAGTGAGAAATTCCCTTAAAACCAAAATTATCCAGTCTAAGTTTTTGCAATTAATCACGAAAACTTTTCTGAAGTGGCAACGTGATGAATGTTGGGAGATGGGAGCAGCTTTAGCTTATTATGGAATTTTCTCCCTGTTTCCCCTCTTAATGGTAATTCTTAGTATCGTTGGCTTTTTTCTGGGTACCGATACTAATGTTTACAGCCAACTCCTCAGGTGGGCTCAAGATAGTCTCCCGTCAGCAGCTTATAGTCTTGTTATTAGTACAATGCACCATCTCAACCAGAGCAGATTGGGAGCAGGACTAGTTAGCTTTTTTCTTCTATTATTTACAGCTAGTAACTTCTTCGGTGCCCTTAACCGTTTTGTGAATAAAATATGGCAAGTCCAGACTAAACGGCATAGCAATAATCATTTAATTGCGATTGCACTTAATTTCTTGAAGAACAGATTATTAGCTTTTGGGATTGTACTAGGTATATCCCTATTGATGATTCTTTCCCTGCTAACTGATATCGCTATTAGAGTTATTCTCAAAATTGTCAATAACGTAAACCAAACAATTAGCTTTATTAAAATAGATACTCTCTTGCTAATCAGAAGCTTTGAAGTAATTACAGTATTGCTGATAGTGAGTTTAGCATTCGTAGTTTTGTTTAAAATTCTACCTTCAACTCAGGTGGCTTTGGGTGATGTTTGGTTAGGATCTTTAGTAACCACAAGTTTATTTTGGCTTCTTAAGTATTTAGTGAGTAACAGCATAGTTAAAATCGGTAGCCAGTTTCTATCCTACGGAGTAGTAGGCAGCGTAATGATCCTGATGTTGTGGATTTTCTTCACATGCCAAATCTTCTTATTAGGATGTGAATTCACCTATGTATATGCCCATCTTTATGGTAGTTACCGCCAGAGGAGGTTTTATTAGCTGTTACAAAAAGATTTTAATTGCTTGTCATAAGTTATTGTGTAAATTGGCGAGACCCTATATTCCCATCAAGTCTGACTTGTCCCGTTAAGACGGGACAAATGGGTACCAGAGAATAGTCGCCAAGACTAACTTTGTCTTGTTTTAAATCCTTAGAAAACTAAAGATATCTAATTTGATTCACAAGTAACTGCCCGTACAATTGCAGCAGCAGTATAGTCACGAGTGGCTTGCTCTTGGGGGGCAAATGCATCGCCTTCTTCATTTAGAGGCGAAGCAACTCGGCAAAAAGCCGACATTTGAGAGGTTAATACCGCGTCGTATCCCACCACATCAGAAAAAGCAATTGGTTCTACAGTTTCGCTTAGCTCAGGATCTCCTGACAATTTGAGGCTCACAAGCTCTCCAGTACGTCTTAAAAATTCAACTAACTCCAGTCGGGTAATTGGATCTTCTGGTCGAAAATTACCTGTAAGCTGAGCTACATTGGCAGGGTAAAGATTCCACTGTAACCAATTAATCTCTTTGGCACTCCAGCGATCATCAGCAATATCCTGAAAAGGACGTACTGTTCTATTCGGGGGTCGGTTGTTGACATCGACATCAGGAGCTACGTTCTTAATCGCTTTAAAGATCATCACAGCAGCTTGCTCTCTGGTGACTTGCTGATCTGGACCAAAAGTGCCATCAGGAAAGCCCTCGACAATTTGCATTGCTAAAGCTTCTTCAATTTCTGGTTTATAGATGTTGTCCTCAATATCAGGGAAACTAGGAGTATCCTGGGCAATAGTCGGGAGAACAGACAAAGTTAGAGCTGTTGCTGCTATTGTCGCTACTTTTATATTAGATAGAATTTTCATAATTTCTTGCTCAAAAAACAATAAAAATCGCTTAATTAAAAGAACATTAGCCAATTTTCTGGAAAAAATTGGTGATATCTGCCCTTATCAAAGTTTAATTAGACGAATTTACAAAAATTTTACAGGAAAAGCATACTTGTTTCACATTAAGAATACATTAATTTTTGTGACTATGATTGTATTGTTCCTTCTCACAAAGAGTTTACCATTTGCCTGTCTCATTTACTATCTCATTTTATTTTCTGTAATCTTTCATTATAGCGATCAGTCTTGAGTTCACTTTATCTATTTTTGTCTTGGGTTAAATGTTTTTATTTGTCGCCCCAAAACAGACCGCAAGTAATTTTACCTAAAACCATGCAGTTTTATGTCATCATAGATACAGAATACGTAAGTGTTTTCACTCAATATACATGGGATTATACCGAGTAACAGACATGTGGATCTTTTTCACCGCTATATCAGACGATGTTCGAGATAAAAGAAATTTCTTTCTCTGGTAACTCCCAATCCTGGCGCTACTTTTCAGGGAATTTAAATGCGAATAATGATTATAATTTTGGCAACGACTTAGCTAGTGTCTCCAACCAAACAATAATTGTTTCTGGCAATGGAAATGTAGAATACAGCAATGGTAGTTATGATTCTTTGAATTTGTCAGCATTTTCTGTAGACCAAGTTGTTGAATTTAGTCTGGCAGAAATTAATAAAGGCGGCGAAGTTATTGATGTAGGTAATGGCGATCGCGTTTTTGACTATTTAGTTTTAGAAAATGGTAGCAAAATCCTGTTTGAAGGCATTGATCGCTTAGTTTTTCGCGATCGCACTATCGATTTAGCGATTACTCCTAACGATCCTCGCTATTCCCAACAGTTGAATTTACATATGATGGGAGTACAAAATGCTTGGCGTTTTACTACCGGTTCAGAAGATATTTTACTGGGCGTTCAAGACAGTGGTTTGGGTATGAATAATAATTCTATTCACCCAGATCTTAGAGATACAATTTATTCTAGTATAGAAAATATTGCTGATGAATTTTTACATAATAATCGAGACAATAATAACAGTGTAAGATCTGATTCCCATGGTACTAGTGTACAAGGAATTATTGCTGCTATGAGCGATAACAGAATAGGAATAGCGGGAATAAATTGGAATTCTGATATTTCTCATATAGATGTTATAGGCAGAAATGCTGGCGATTTCAATCTTGTAGGAGCAACAGAAAACATGATTAATTCAGCAGCTAGCCAAAACAGACGTCTCATTATTAATATGAGCTTCAGTGCTAAAAGTAATTATACTAATACTCGTTTTGAACAACTAGTTACTGCCAATCAAGATGATGTTTTGTTTGTTATCGCAACAGGAAATAGTAGTGAAAATCAAATTAGCTATCCTGCTATTTTGGCTCAAACTTACGATAATGTAGTTGCAGTAGGTGCTTCATTACCAAATGGTACTCGTGCTGCTTTTTCTAATTACGGTGAAGGTATCACCTTAACGGCTCCAACTAGGGTTTTAACTACAGAAGCGACTCGTAACTTAGAATTTAACTACGACAATTCTTTTAGTGGTACTTCAGCAGCAGCCCCTAATGTCGCAGGAATAGCTTCTTTAGTCTGGAGTGCTAATTACGATTTAACTGCGATCGAAATTAAGGATATCTTGTCGGAAACTGCTTACGATTTAGGAGCAGAAGGTTATGACTTAGAATATGGCCATGGTTTAGTTAATGCTGATGCTGCGGTAAGACGTGCCATTGCTTTAGTAGGAGAAGGTAATAGCATCAGTAGCAATATTTCTGCAATTGAAGATAAAATTAGCAAAACATTAGATCCTTTAGGGGCACAATGCCCCAATCAAAATTGGGATCAAATTGACCAAAGATTTACCTTGGAATCCAACTTTTTGGCAGAATCTTCTCACTCTAATCAGGATATCGATCTTTTTCCAGGTGATAGTGTTTTAAATGCTGCTGCGTTAGATGACGATAAGCCAACTATCGATGATTTTGTCGCGACTGATTCTGGCACTCCTTCATTATTTGCCAAATCAGGTAATTACAAATTAGGAGTCAGTGCTACCAATGTTTTTGCTCATGAGGTATTTGACTCTACTGATCGTGATTTATTAGGGAGAGCTCAAGATAATTCATTTGATAATTTTGTGGTAAATCGCTTTCCCACAATAGACAAATAAAAAAAATATGATTGAAAATATCATGGAAAAGTTCAGTCAGAGAGACCCCGCCGTTTTACGGCGGACGGGGCGTACAAGTTCCGCCGTGCGACGACGGAATCAGCCCCTTGGCTTCCTCTGACTTCGTGAAGATGTAGATATTTATCAATAAAAATCAAAAAATGTTTGACATTATTTAAATTTGAGATAGTATTCAAAAAATGGTGATTAAATATGAAAACAGTTCTGGTAACAGGGGGCGCAGGATATATTGGTTCTCACTCCGCCTTAGCACTACAAAAAGCAGGATATGAAGTAATTATCCTCGATAACTTGGTATACGGTCATCAAGACTTAGTAGAAACAGTATTAAAAACTAAACTAATCTTTGGCGATACCTGCGACTCTAATTTACTCAAACAGATATTTTCTACCCATGAAATTGATGCAGTAATGCATTTTGCAGCTTATGCTTATGTAGGAGAATCAGTTACAAAACCAGCAAAATATTATCGTAATAATGTTGTGGGGACTTTAACTCTGCTCGAAGCAATGTTAGAGGCAGGGATTAATAAATTTGTCTTCTCTTCTACCTGCGCTACCTATGGCTTACCAGAAACAGTACCGATTAAGGAAGAACAGTCTCAAAACCCTATTAATCCTTACGGTGTGACTAAATTAATGGTAGAGCAAATTCTCCAAGATTTCAGTCATGCTTATGATTTTCGTTCGGTATGTCTGCGCTATTTTAATGCTGCTGGTGCCGATCCTGAAGGTATGCTAGGTGAGGATCACAACCCAGAAACTCACTTGATTCCATTAGTTTTGCAAGCTGCTAGTGGTCATAGAGATTCCATATCTATATTTGGGACAGATTATAATACCCCCGATGGCACTTGCATTAGAGATTATATTCATGTTAGCGATCTAGCTCAAGCTCATATTTTAGCTTTGAAGTACCTTTTAGATGATGGCAAAACAGATGTTTTTAATTTAGGCAATGGTAATGGTTTTTCTGTTAAGCAAGTAATAGAAATAGCCCGCAAAGTCACAGGGCAAGAAATAAAAGCGTTAGAATGCGATCGCCGTCCTGGCGATCCTCCTGTTTTAGTTGGTAGTGGAGAAAAAGCCCAGCAAATTTTAGGCTGGCAGCCGCAATATTACACTTTAGAAGATATTATTGCCCATGCTTGGCAATGGCATCAAAAACGTCATCAATAGCAAATTGCGCTCGTGAAACGACTACCGAAGGTCTCGCGTAACACCTCGCTTTGCGAGACCTCGAAGAGAGCTGCTTCGGCTGATCGCGAGGTTTTTTACCTAGCTACGGTCTTAATATTATATTTATTTTGGTTTTAAGCTATGGTTTTCTCTTCTGAGAGCTAACAGCACGAGCCGCGATCAAGTCAACTAAGTTGGGTGCTAACAATTTTAACCAAAGACCTAACTTTCCTTTGAGAGTCATTACCAACTCTCGTTTTCGCTTGCACATCGCTAATTGAATCAAATCGGCACATACTTCCGGAGACATGGCTTGTTGCTGCTCGTTACTTAAATTTGCTTGGATGGGCTTGCCCTCGGCTCCTAAAACATGCTGGCGGATATCTGTAGCTACTAAACCAGGATAGACAACTAAGACATATACTCCCGTACCTCGTAACTCGACTCGCAGAGAATCAAGAAAGCCTTGTAAAGCTTGTTTGCTAGCTGCATATCCACTGCGAGTGGGAATCCCAGTTTTCCCCGCTAAAGAGGAAATAGCTACTAGTAAACCGCGAGAATTTTTCAGGTGGGGTAGAGCATAGTAGGTACAGTAGACGGCTCCGAAATAGTTTACCTTCATGATCTTCTCAAACATAGAGAGATCTTTTATTTGGTCAAACCGTGCCCACATAGATATCCCTGCATTATTAACCAAACAATCGATCGCGCCAAAAGCAGCTAAACTATCTTCTATGAGTTTTTGACATGCTTCTGGATTTGTTATGTCAGTAGGAACGACAATGGCTTGACCTCCACCTTTGACGCATTCGTGGGCAGTTATTTCTAAAGAAGCTTGATTGCGTGCTGCTAAAACTAGGTTGGCACCTTGTTGTGCTAGTTTTATGGCTAAAACTTTGCCGATTCCCGCCGAAGCTCCGGTAATGATAATAGTTTTATTAGTAAAATTCATACTTCAAAACTATTCTTAGGTACGACAACAATTTTGCCCATAATACCCCGCTGTTCTATCCGCAGTAGAGCTTCTCCAACTCCTTCTAGATCAACCACCTGGTCGATCGCGGGTTTTATTTTTCCCTCGGCAACCGCTGGCAGTACCAGATCTCTCAAGGTTGCTAAACTTGCCTGATAATCTTCGTTGTACCAGAGCGCTATACCGTAAAGCTTGACATTGCGCCCGATGACTTTAATCAGGGGAATAGTCGCTTCGATGCCTGTAACGTAACCATAGGATACAATGCGACCCTGATTTGCGATCGCGTTTAAACAATGGGGTAAGGTTACTTGGCCGCCACCATCTAAGGCCACTTGAACCCCCGCTTCTCCAGTAATTTTCAGTACCTGGGCAACGACATCGGTCTTGCTGTAATCAAATGCCTGTTCGGCACCCAATTTCCTTAAATGTTCTACCTTGGCGGCACTGCCCGCAGTTGCGATCGCTCTTGCTCCTAAGAGCTGAACTAGTTGAATGGCCGCTGTTCCTACACCACCACTACCAGGATGGATCAATACCCATTCTCCAGGCATGACCTTGGCTTGATGTATTAGTGCCATACTCGCGGTTAAATAGGCGATAGGTAAACTGGCAGCTACTTCAAAATCAACGCGATCGGGAAGGATGAGTAATTCCCCTGCTGGAGCGATCGCTTGTTCAGCAAAAGCACCGCTGACATGCCCAACTACTCGCATCCCAGGGGTAAATCCTGTGACCCCAGCGCCAACAGCATCTACTACTCCCGCTGCTTCTTGACCCAGAATATGAGGTAACCCTCGATAACCATATTCTTTATATTTGCCATAGGTTGACTGCAAGTCAGAGTTATTGATCCCAGCAGCCTTAACGCGAATCCTGACTTCGCCGGCACCTGGGTTCATAACTTCTATCTCATCGACCTGCACATCAGCAGGGTTGCCGTATTCGTGAATTCTTACTGCTTTCATTAAGAGTTATATCTGTTGATTCAACACTGTACCTATTCCAAATAGAAACATATGATTGAGTAGACACTCAAAATTAATTACATATATTTTTATTTTTTTGGCTAACGGTAAGCGTTCCTCCCCATCCAAACCCTAACTTATCTTGATTCTCCCCACACCCCCCACACTTCACTATCCCTCTCAATTAATGATTGCTCTTGATTACTGAATCGGTGTTCTAGACGCGGTTTAAGATAGTAATTTGGGAAAGCTTAAAGTGATTGATCCCAAGTATATTTAGCAAAAGCCGCATCGACTTCTGTTCCAGAAAAGGCATTGATATAATTGCTCATAACTTTGTGTGATATTACGAGCACAACTTCTAAAGCTTGAGCACGGGTAAATCCAACATCGAAAAAAGCTTTGACATCTTCAGGTGCCAGGCGACCACGATTGTTCAGTGTTTTAATGGCAAACTGACGGAGAGTTTCTAATCGAGGATCTAGAAGCTTTTGACCATTGCGAATTGATTCTATGATCTCGTCATCGACCGAATCTTTTTTCGCTAATAAGCTATGAGCCGGAACACAATAGTGGCATTGATTCTCAACGTTGATAGCTAACCATAATACATGACGCTCAGTGGGGGTGAAAGATGATTCTATTACCAGCTTGGTTAGCATCTGATAGCTTTTTGATGCACTCCCACCAATAAATTGAGTGGGATTCGGCAATACTGGCGATAGATGCGGGGAAACCCACCGTCTAATTCTATCTCTCACCCCAGACAGCACCCTGCCTAGTTGGATTGCTCCAAACAACCAGAAGTGGTTTTCTTCCTTTAGGCTTCCTAGACGAGCG
>JASJDR010000153.1 GCA_030065615.1 Xenococcus sp. MO_188.B8
AAGACCCTAAAGGACTAGCTTCGCGTCGCGCAAGGGCGGGAATGGGGGATAACAATTCAATTCCTGGTGTTGAACCAATAGAACCTAACAAAATACTCCCCCCTTCCCGGTGCTGCCCAAGACAGGCACCGTCGTTTTACGGCGGAGTACCGCTGACTTTTCCTAATTGCTTGTTCTTTGTTTCTTCTAAAACTGTCCCATTTTAAGTTATACCAATTTGAATAAAAAATACCGCAGATAAATGTAGGGGTTTGGCATTGCCAAACCCCTACCTAAATTGTATGTGTAGCAACCATTATTTAATTTGGTATTAAGATTCTTTAGGTTTATGCTTCTCGAAAGACTAGGGTTGATAGCCTTATTAATTATTAATTAAATTGTCGAGTTTCTGAAGAAGATGGGTTAAGTTTGTCGATTTAATTATATAGTCTTGAATCCCAGCATTCTCTAAAATTTGCCATTCAGACTGTTCTATTTGAGAACATAATAAGATCAACTGTAAATTTGTTGAATTATATATTCCCTTAATCATATCAATAAAATCATAAATTTCTACAGTTATATCCTGGTCAAATATAACTATTTTAGGTTCTAACAACGTTATTTTTTCAAGCGCGCTGCCGGCATCTACTAACCAGATTAATTTATAATCTGCTGCAGTTAACAACTCGCAAATCACAGTAGCAATTACTTCATCTTTAGTTATTAAAACAATATTTTGAGCTTGCCTATGTTCATCATGAGCTTGGGTAATAGTATTATTTTCAATCTGATGAAGTCGAATCTGATTAGGTAAACAAACCCTAAATAAAGAACCTTGACCAAAAGTAGATTCTACTTCAATAGTTCCACCATGAAGTTCCACTAGTTGTTTAGTTAAAGCCAAACCTAAACCTGTTCCACCATGAATACGTTGACGAGAAGTTTCTAACTGTTGAAATTTTTCAAATAATAGAGGAATTTGCTGTTGGGCAATGCCAATACCTGTATCTTCAACCTCAAAAATTACTATTTTACCTTCGCGCCAAATTCTTAAAATTACTTGACCATCAGCAGGAGTAAATTTAATTGCATTACTAATTAAGTTAAACAGGATTTCTTGTAATCTGATATCATCAGCATCAAATATATCTTCTGTTGGTTTGAGCAAAAAATCTAAATTTAAATTAATAGACTTTTTATCCGCTTCTTCTTGACATAAATGTAATACTTTTCTTGCTATTTGATAGAGAGAAATTTTCTCAATATTTAACAAATTTTTGCCCGATTCTACTTCAGAAAATTCTAAAATTCTATTGATTAGGGATAACAGATGTTTCCCACTATCATGAATTGTTTTCAAATATTGTTGTTGTTTTTCGATCGGTAAAGGAATTTTACCTTGAGCCATAGACCAATGCAATAAAGTACCAGATAAACCAATAACACGAGTTAAGGGAGTTCTTAATTCATGGCTCATATTACCCAAAAACTCATTCTTTGATTGATTAGCTATTTGGGCAGCCACTAAAGCATTTTCTATTTGTTGTGCTTGAACTTCAACTTGTTTTTCTAATAATTGCTTTTGTTTTTGTAGATGTTGATAAGATTGATTCTGAGAAACCGCGATCGCAATATAACTCGCAATTTGGCGTAAAAATTTAATCTCTCTATTTTGCCATTGCCGAGGTGCACTACATTGATGAGCAATGATAAATCCCCACAAATTATCGCGAAGATTAATGGGGGTTACCAGTTTAGCTCTGACTTGTAGCCGAATCATCAAATTTTGCAAACAGGTCGATAGATTAGCTCCTGATTCAATATCATTAATTACTAAACTAAAACCCTGACGGTATTTAGCAAAACAACGCTGAGAATTTCTAAAACATTTTTCCTCTTGAAAATTTAGTAAAGAAGGAATAGATTCTGTTGCTAAAACTTCATAAGTAACCCGATCTACAGCTATTCCCGCAAAATCATCAGAATCAGTGACTACATTTAATTGATAAATCACTAAGCGATCTATTTGTAATAACTTGCTAATACTTTCTAGCGTGATTTGGATAGTATCATATAATTTACAATTGTGACTAATGTAGCTTTTAAACTGGGTGAGAATTCTTTGTTGCTCTACTTGATAATGTAAAGATGTTTCTAATTGGTGATAAGTTATATAGGATTTTTCTGTAATGTGAGGTAAGATACGGGGTGATTTGTAATCTTTGTTAATGCTAAGTAAATCAATTATTTTTTCTACAAAATCCCCTAAATAAATTAATTCAGAGGAAATTTTATTAGCAATTTGAGATTCTATGAAATCAACAATTTGTGAATTATCTTGGTATAGGTTACGTAAACGGTTGATATAGTTATATATAGTTTGATTATCAAAACTAATACTGGTTTGATAACAATGCTCTCTTGGCTGAATAACACCTAATAATAAAGCGTTAAATTCTGGAGTTACTAAAATAGAAAACTTTTCGGCTTTTAATGTATGATGACCATTTAGTCCTAAAGTTTGATTAGTTGATGCTAGTAATTCTTGCTCTGTCACCAAAAAAGTATTTTTTCCAACTTTTTTTGCTGTAGCAATCCACAATTTGCGCAGTTGACTAAAAACTGCACTGGTCGCCGTTTGCTCTAAGATCGGGAATTGGGGATTTTGGGGCACTTTTCTAGTTCAATAAACTCAACAGGTTCAGAACTTTATCGAGACTTTATATAATATCTCTTATTTTTGACCCTATTTATCTCAACCGTAATTATTTCTCAAGATTATAAAATTTCATAAGTACAATTATGCACAAAATAGCTGCAACTCCTGGAGGTTGGAACCCTGATACCGAAGGCGTTATTTTTATCGAGCAAAATCCTGCGCCTATTGTTTTTCTAACTGCTGCGGATAATGAAATCCAAACTTTAGCGAGATCCCTCAGTTATTTACCTAGTAATTTCCCTCAGATAAGAGTAGCTAATTTACTGCAGTTACAACAACAATTGAGTATTGATACTTACGTGGAAACAGTATTAGCTAAAGCGCAAATAATTATCTTACGTTTACTGGGAGGACGTGCTTATTGGTCCTATGGGTTAGAACGCATAAAAGAAATTCTCGACCAGACGAATGCTGCATTATTGGTCTTACCAGGAGATGATCGACCCGATCCCGATTTAATAAGCCATTCTACAACTAATTTATTTATAGTAAATAAACTATGGAATTACTTTAGCGAAGGTGGTATCAAAAATTATGTTTATGGTTTTGAATTTATTGCAGATACTTGCTTGAATACTAATTACAATCCTCCCCAACCTCAAATTATTCCCCGTCTTGGTATTTGTTTTGAAGAAATAAGGAATAGCGAATTAGAAACAGACCGATTAATAAGTCAGAATAAAATAATAGATTTAGTAAATAATCAAGAAACTCAACTTGATCAATTAGAGAGTCAACAAGTTGGTATTATATTTTACCGTTCTCATTATTTAGCTGGAAATACTCTACCAATTAAAGCTTTGTCTGAAGCATTATTATTGAAGAATATTAATCCCATTCCTATATTTATTTCTTCTTTAAGAGAACCAGATTTACAAACGCAACTTTTAGCAATAGTTGAAAAATATAAGATAGAAGTTTTACTTAATACTACTAGTTTCTCTGTGGCCCAAATTGGTAACGAAACTGCGATTAAGTTATGGCAACAACTCAATATTCCTGTTTTGCAGGTGATTCTTAGTAGTAGTACTCAACAACAATGGTCATCTAGCTGGATGGGGTTGACGCCAAAAGATGTCGCGATGAATGTGGCGCTTCCCGAAGTCGATGGCAGAATTATTACTCGGGCAATTTCTTTTAAAACGATTCAAAAACGTGTTGAGTCTTTAGAAACTGATGTTGTAGTTTATAAAGCAAATCGCGATCGCGTTAATTTTGTTGCCGATCTTACAGCTAATTGGCTCAAACTTAGAAATACAAATGTTGCTGATAAAAAAGTAGCTCTGATTTTAGCGAACTACCCCAATAAAGATGGCAGACTAGCTAATGGTGTCGGTTTAGATACGACCGCAAGTTGTATCGAAATTTTGCAATCATTACAAAAAGCGGGCTATAAAATTTCTAATATTCCCGAAACGGGAGATGATTTAATTAAACTTTTGACTACAGGAGTTACTAACGATTTAGAAAGTCAAGAATTACGTAAAGTCTATCAAAGTTTATCTGTAGAAGAATATCAAGAATATTTTGCAACCTTACCGGAGGAAGTGCAGCAAGCGATCATGTCTCGCTGGGGAAATTTGGAGATGGGGAGACAAGGGGACAAGGGAGACAAGGGGGCAGGGGAAGTTACATTGCCCATTACCCAATCCCCAATCCCCAATCTCCCTAATGCCTTATCAATTCCTGGTATTCAATTAGGGAATGTCTTTATTGGTATTCAACCATCGAGGGGATACGATCGCGATCCTAGTTTAAATTATCATGCTCCCGACCTAGAACCAACCCATCATTACCTAGCCTATTACTATTGGTTGCGGGAAAAATTTCAAGCTCAAGCAATTATTCATCTCGGCAAACACGGTAACTTAGAATGGCTACCAGGAAAAAGTCTCGCTTTATCAAATAACTGTTATCCCGAAATTGCTCTCCAAACAATTCCCAACATCTATCCCTTTATCGTTAACGATCCAGGAGAAGGTTCCCAAGCCAAACGACGTTCCCAGGCTGTAATCATCGATCATCTTACTCCACCGTTGACTCGTGCTGAATTATATGGCGGATTAGAAAAACTAGAAGCGCTTATAGATGAATATTATGAAGCTTTAACCTTAGATCCTAACCGCCTTGATACGATAAAAAATCGCATTGATAAATTAGTTAAACAAGAAAATCTCGATCGCGAATTAGGAATCAATACCGAATCAATCACCGAATTTCTCAACATAGCAGATGGCTATCTCTGTGAATTAAAAGAAGCCCAAATCCGAGACGGTTTACATATTCTAGGGCTATGCCCCCAGGGTAGACAACTCAGAGATTTAATTATTGCGATCGCACGTTTCTCTAGCGTAGATCATCTGGGACTTACTGAAGCTATTGCTAAAGATCTAGGATGGCAAGTAGGGGCGCAAGGCTTGCGCCCAGTAGAAGTAGATAGAGAAGATGGGGAAGCCAGCCCCCCTAGCCCCCCAAACTTGGGGGGAACAAGATGTCAAAGTCCCCCAGAATTGACGCTTGCGAAGCTCTACCCGAAGGGTCTCGAACCTGCGGAATTTGTACTTGCGCAGCTCTACCCGAAGGGTCTCCGCAAAAGAACGCGCGAGGAAGGGGATTTAGGGGGCAAAACCCTCAGAGACAAAACTTATACATATACAACCGAAACTCTAGAAAACATAGCAGCCGAAATCATAGATCAGCTACTCGCCGACAATTCCTTTACCCTTGACTCCTCAACCTTTCCCCACACCACAAAAAAACTTAACTGGATCAAAAACAATCTCTTACCATCCCTGCAACAAACCAACCAAGAAATTACCAATCTGCTCCGCGCCCTAGACGGAGAATATATCCCCAGTGGCGCATCTGGCGCACCCACCAGAGGTAGACCCGAAGTGTTACCCACAGGACGCAACTTTTACTCGGTGGATATCCGTGCTATTCCCACAGAAACCGCATGGGAAGTAGGTAATAAAGCAGCAGAAGCATTAATCGAACGTTATACCCAAGAAAACGGCGAATATCCCCAAACCTTAGCGATTTCCATCTGGGGAACTTCTACAATGCGTACTGGAGGAGATGACATTGCTCAAGTAATGGCATTAATGGGAGTACGTCCAGTATGGGATGGTTTATCGCGCCGAGTTGTGGACTTTGAAATTCTCCATAAGTCAGTGCTGAATCGTCCTCGTGTTGATGTCACGGTTCGGGTTTCGGGCTTTTTTCGTGACTCCTTCCCCAATATACTCAACCTATTGAATAAAATAACCCAAGCGGTGGCAGATTTACCAGAACCAGCAGAAATTAATCCTCTAGCCGAAAGAGTTGCGATCGAAACTAACTATTGGCAAGAGCAAGGATTAGAAGCAACTATTGCACAACAAAGAGCTAGCTATCGGATCTTTGGCTCGAAACCTGGGGCTTACGGTGCGGGTTTACAAGGTTTAATCGAATCTCAAAATTGGCAAAGCGACGAAGATTTAGCCAGAGCATATATTAACTGGAGTAGTTATGCTTATGATGCCCAAGGAAAAGGTCATTCTGCACCAGAATCTTTTCAAACTAGACTTAAGGAATTACAGATAGTTCTGCAAAATCAAGACAACCGCGAACATGATTTATTAGACTCCGATGATTATTATCAATTTCAAGGAGGATTAACCGCAGCAGTCAGAAGTTTAACGGGTAAAAATCCTGAAGTTTATTTTGGTGATAATTCCCTTCCTAGTAATCCGAAGGTGAGAAAGTTAAGCGAAGAGATTGCTAGAGTATATCGCTCCAGAGTTATTAATCCCAAATGGATTCAAGGAGTAATGCGTCATGGTTATAAAGGAGCTTTTGAAATGGCGGCAACGGTTGATTATTTATTTGCCTATGATGCGACGACTAAAGTGGTAAATGATTATATGTATCAAGGAGTAGCCGAGGCTTATGTTTTAGATGAAGAAGTACAACAATTTGTGCAGGATAAAAATCCTTGGGCTTTAAGGGATATGGCGGAAAGATTATTGGAAGCGAGTCAAAGGGGTATGTGGCAAGAAGTTAGCAATAAGATGTTGGATGATTTGAGACAGATTGTTAATGAAGCCGAAGGAGAAATTGAAGGAATGAATTATTAACAGCCTTGAGGTAAGCGGCACAAGACCAACTCTCGGAATTGCCCGACGCTTTCGTCTACGCGTCCGCTACAGTGAATGGTTAGGCAAAACAGCTACCGTTTAATACTGAAAACTATAGCTGTAACGATCAAAGTCTCATAGCCTATATTCTGACAGAAATAATAGTGGGTGGGCAGTGCCCACCCAACAAGATCAAATGATCGCACTAGCTAAATAGATCAGGTAATTATTTAAGGTAATTCACGTTCCTAGAGAAGCATCACAATTAATTACCCAGATAAAATATAATATTTATGATAAGCCACAGGCGTAAATTTTATTCATTCCAACTGTACTGATAATAGAGATAGTTGAGTACGTCGTCTATATTTTTCCTCATTTAGTTTTATCGAAAACTGTGTCAAAAATGGAGTTAACATATTGCTTTCAATTACATTTATGTTATTTTCTATCATCAAATTACTTTGGGACATTAGGTAAGCATTAGCAATAGGTTCGTACTGTCTATCCCAGTTAAGAAGTGTTGAATAATCATTGTTCTCAGTTAAGTGAGATTGCAAAACATATATTTTGTTACGATCGTTGGGTCTGTCTATTATGTATTGATAAATTTTTTCATAATATTTAGATTTAGAATCCAATTTTTTTTCTTTATGCCAAGGATTGCTAAAACTATTCTGCGTATTCCAAAAAACATTGTTCTCTTTACTAATTTCAATATCAGTATCTTCTATATCAAACAAAACGATCATTTGATAACTCTGATCTAAAATGCTTGAAAGAGAATCTTTATTCAATGTAATACTGTCATTAGGTACGGTTAAATTAGGTAAAAAGTGTTCAAATATTTTTTGCAAGTATTCGGCATCCGTTTGAGATAAATCGCTATGCGACAAACTCAAAATAGTAAACTCTTTTTTCTTTTGTGATTGACTTGACTCAACAGCTTCTTGCTCAAAAGTTGACTCATTTATTTTTATCGGTTGATACCAAATATTATGTAATAGATCATCATCTGATTCAAACGATAGCAATTTATTGTTTCCTGCATTATAGAGTGCTGCTGATTGTGCATTCCATGTCAAGTATTCATCTTTAAAATTTGTTTCAGGAAATGGATCAATTATTTCACCATTTTCATCAATCAACAATTTAGTATAGCTTCGCACTGTATTCCCCTTTACAGTAGTTGTATTGTAACTTAGAGCTATTTCAAATTGATTTTCGACAGGTTGGGACATTAATACGGTACTGACATTATTCCCTTTTATGTCAGGTATTTGAATAGGTTCTGAAAATTGAACATTAGTTTTCTGTGTATTTTCTTGCAGTTCTGCCATAACAAAATACAAGTTCTTGTTTGCATCATTAAAAAACAAAAGAGACTTATTACAATTTGGGAGACTAAGTTGTTTAATAAACTCTCCTTCAATATGTGTCTCTCCGCATATTACCTTTCCAGAGTTTATTGTTTCCAATGTGCTTTCATCTTTACTCAGTTCAAATAGGTAATAAAACAAACCATTATTATTTTCAGATTTGTGAACTTCCAATATTAATTCCCTATAATCTGTTTCCTTATGATCTTGTTTCTTTATTATACCTAAAGAAGGTTGAACACCTGTTGTGTATTTGCCTTTAAGTCGTAAATCAAATGTTGGAATATCGTTAATGATTTTTCCTATCGTATACCATAGATTATCGTTGTTCTCAGATTTATGCACTTCTACAATTGTCCCATTTTGGGTAACAACAGCATCAGGGTTTTGACCATAATTATACGCTTGTTCTTCACGCCACTTAATTTGATTAGTCGCTTCTTCAAATTCTCCAACTCGGTAATATAGTTGAGTAGAGAAAACGGTTTCGTTCTTGTTGCCATCAGTGGATAAGTTAAAAATTCTTTTGCTGTGATACAGTATCGCAAATTTATTTTCAGCTAGTGACAATACATTAGGTGAAGATCCGTAGGAAACTAGTGTATTATAGCCATCAAAATAATTTCTAAATTGTCGCAAGAGCGTATTGTAACTAGCTCCATAGCTTCTCTTGTCATCTCCCCTTTTACCTCCATGATACTCAAAAATTTTATTTTCTTGATCTTCATATTTTGCAGGTCTTGAATCAAAATACCGTATTCCAGCGGTTAACTGTTGATAGATATTTGTGTTTTGAGTCACGAACTTTCCGGTCTTTCCCGTCATAAATGAATAGGATGCTGGGTGATGAACTCCTGGAATAACAATATCCGTAATTGGTAGATCTTGAAGAATTGGATAACAAGTTTCCATCCAATTTTCTAGATTTATATTTTCTATATCCATAGCTATAATCCTCGAAATAATTTTTACTCATTCCCTTGTTTTAAGATTCCCCTTTTTTCTCTAAAATTTTTATATCCTGAAATTCTTATATAATTAAGTCTTTAGCATTGTAAATTACTAGTATTTTCATCAATCTACCAGAATTTACTATTAAAAAATCTTTAAAGATTTCAGTGTTATACCTGATGTCTCTGCAAAACAAAATAGCTGACAATAGTTGTCATCGTAAAAACACAATAAAAACATATGCAGACACTAAGTACTGAAAACTCTAAATCGGCTATGCAGACACTAAGTACTGAAAACCCTGAATTGGATCCCACTGAAAACCCTGAATTGGATCCCACTGAAAACCCTGAATTAGCTTCCTACATTCCAGCATCATTGGAAGAACTCTTAACTAATAACCCTGCGGATGATGATGATTTTTCAAAGATTTATAAAATCGGAAAAGGTCTACAGGCTTTTACTGAAGGTAAGGTAAGCGATCAGTGCGCATTCCTTGATAAGATTGTAGGAAAACCGCAGATAACGGAAGGACTAAATGCTTCATCCATCTCCTATGATTTTGTTGACTCGCAGCAACAACTCCATGAAAAGATTGCCAAAAAGAGCGGTCTGGAGGTCAATCTCGGTTTTTTTAAGGTCGGACACAGCAGTTCAACAATTTGCGAAGAAAACATCTCCGAACACGCACTCAACCTTATTATTCACGTGACACAAATAGCATCGGGTCAATACTTAGCTCTAAGTTCTGAATCAGATAATTACGCACCAATGGCCAAAGAGCTGTCAGGTGAAGGTAAAGAGAAAGATTTTTATCGCAACTATGGATGTCGTTACATCAATAAAGTAAACAGAGGTTTCTATGTACATATTTTACTTACTTTTCAGTGTAGCTCAAAAGAAGAGAAAGAGGAAAAGCAACGGGAACTTCAAGCCAAGATCGTAACCGAAAATGGCAGCGGCTCCGGAGAGCATGACAATAACTCAGACTTCAATCAACTTGTCCAAGAATACAGTGGGACGTTTAAAGTCGCTCACAATATCAAATCTGATTTGATTTCGGACAATGAAAAACTACAAAACAACAAAAACCTCTTGGCATTTTTCTTAACCTTAGCGGCAGAAATAACAAAATTTGACGAAAAAGAGGCTAGCATTGTTGGCTTCGAATCCAATATCTATCCAAGTCCAGCTCCCGATTTTGATTTTTATGAGAAAGAAGTTAAAATCCATCAATATGAGTATAAAATGCTCGACTGCCAAGAAAACCTTAACACGATAAAGTACTACGATGAGAATAAAAGTATGTATAAGAAGCCAAATGATGATTTGATGGATGAACAAAAATATAAGAGGTTGATTAGAGATACTCAATTACTCGTTGAAGAATGGGCTAAACATCCGTATACTGATCGAAGCGAATCCTCCGACTTGGAAGAACGGATGGAGGGTGTTCAAAAAATCGAACTAGAAAGAAAAGAGGATATTAACACCATCATCACCGCAATTCGCAAATCCAGCATCGGCACATCCGACTCAAAAGTCAGTGAAGAACCCAATCTCTTCATTAACGACTTAGAAGAAGGAAAGCTTCTACCCAAATTAGAAGCAAGCTCCCACAAGAAATCCAACGGCATCCGACTATTGGGTATCGCTTTGGCCTCTGAAAAGCTAAATCCAGAAGAACTAAGTATCCATTACGAAGCACGCTTTTGTAAAGCGGGAAAACAAAGTGATAAATACTACGCAAAGGCAGAGAATGGAGAGATCCTATGCTGCCAAAGCCGAGACAATAATTGGTCGGATCATCTCAACCAACTAAAAGTCTACCTTACAGGAAATTCTGCCAACAAGTATAAAATCCATCTAAAAGGCGATTTCATGAAGAAGGATTGGGAAAAGCAAAAGGACGAAAAATATGAAGGACAAATAGAAACATATGTAAGCGACCCAAAAAAGGAAGGGAACGCAGCAATAATATCCGTAAATGAAAATTGGGCTGATCTTCGTTCCCTGAATGTCTGGCTGAAATGCACTGACACTGACCAGTAGTAAATGTTCAGAGGGTTTCCGTCTAGAGGAGACCCCTTAATCAGGTAGGGCTGTTTCAGTTTGAGCTTCCAGAATAGACTCATACCCTTGACGAATTACTCTTCCGTAAGCAAGCACCTCATCAAAGGCAGGTTCATCTTTGAAAGACCCTGTAATTTTTACACAAACTTTTCCATACGTTGCGATCAGCCGAAGGCTAACACTTCGCGCCCCGCATAGCGGATTTTTTCGCGATCTCGTTTACACAATACTTAGAGCTATAGAAGCTCTATGAACTCTTCAACGCTCAACTCAATATCTCGAATTATGGATCTTAATGTCCCTTTAGCGATTTCTGAATGATTAGGAACAACAACTTGGGCAAATGGTGTATCTCTTCGCATAATAATGTGGCTGCCTTCTTGGCGTTTTTGATAGAAACCAATTTTTTCCAAAGCCTTAATACACTTTTTCCCCGAAATACTAGGCAATTTACTCACACAACCACCAAGAATGTTTCAAAATTATCTTCTGGAACAGATATACCGTCCTCTTCTAGAGCCGCCACATAGCCTACTATAGCTTCCTTGATGTTTGACAGTGCTTCTTCTTTTGTCTTTCCCTGACTATTGCATCCCTTCAGGCTTGGACACTCTGCAATCCAATAACCATCTTCATCCTTGTACAATAGTACTTGTCTTGTATGCTGGCTCATAAGTATAAACTACATAATTTTGTCTACATATTCTACTTTGAATATTGCTAGATTCATAACGATTACAACTTGATAAGTTTCTTCGGCTATATTTTTAAGTAAGGGAACGCTTAGAATGCGATCGCCATTTATTTGAACCTGGGTTTGAATGGTGCGCATAGTTTCACCTCAAGCTGACTGAATTAATTGTAATTTTTTTCAATACTTTCGAGCAGCCGAAGACTGGTAATTCGCGACCTGCGTAGCGGATCTCTTCGTGATCGCGTATTTTCCTAGTTTATGCGATCATGGCAATTGTTGCGATCGCGTATTTCCTTAGTTTATGCGATCACAAAATGCCTTGTGTGCGGAATAACGAATAGTAAATAGGGTTAGGCAACGTAAATCGATAGGCGAATCAATCAAAAAACTTAGAAAAAGCTAATGGATAGGGGATATTTCCAAGCTCGTCCCTCGTTTGCTTTAATGCCTCCTATGATGGGGAAGACAATTGCAACAATCGCAAGGGGAATCAAGAGAAAAATTCCAATCACAAGGAACACTAGAATAAAACAAATAACTGAGTAGATTAACCCAGAAATAATCCAATTAACAACAATTTTCCCATGGACATCAAGCTCAGGCATCTCTTCTTTCTTGAGCTGCCAAATAAGAATAGGAATAATTAGGCCAGCGAGAGGAAACAGGAAGCCTGCTAGCTGTGAAAGGTGAAGTAACATAGCCCATTGTCTAGTCTCTTTGTCCTTAATCATAAGTTCCTTCAGTTGGATAAAGGTAATTTAGATTGGGTTATGAGCACTCAATAGCTTAAAACTAAAAGCCTTCTGGAGAGCTCTGGAACGTCAATTCGGTACTCTGATGAAAGTAGGAAAACCTGCAAATGCGAGCTTTTCTGTTAGATATAGGCAACTGAATGAGAAGCTGCGATCACAAATCTTCTACCCTATCGTAAGAATACTTAAGGCGACGACGAAACCCGCCTACGCATTATACAAAAACTTTCTGGATATTATGTTAAATAAACATTAAATATAACAATTTTTCTGCATGTTGTTATTCATAAGTTCTGCTCAAGCTGACTGGATTACTTTTAATTTTTACACAAACTGTTCAATACTTGCGCTCAGCTGAAGACTGATATTTGGCGTCCCACGGAGCAGATCTCTTCGCGATCGCATGTATAACCATTACTCTCCTAGCATCTTGTTGATATCGGCTTTTAGAATGGGGAGCTTAGTTTGAATAATATCCCAAGTAATATAATCAGATATCATGTCGTAGCCGTGAATAAGTTGGTTCCGAAATCCAACAATTTTGCCTGACTCTCTAATTTGATCTGCAATTGATAAATCAATTTTGCGGATATTATTGACAGCTTCACCAATAATTTCAAAGTTGCGCTCCACAGCATCTTGGGTCTTTTCGTCTTCGAGGTAGTCTTCTTGGGTTTGGTGCTTAGTATATTTCTCAATTTTCGAAATGCACTGTTGAATATCGTATAAGAATTTTAAGATTCTCTCATCCATAGATTATCTTCTTGTCTCTATCAATAGCTTTCTTAAAAAATGGGTTTCGAATAGCAGTCTCTTCAATAAGATCTACTTTTACAGCAAACAGATCTTCGAGAAATTTTTGAAAATCGAAGTATCGATCAGCTATTCCTGGCTGATTAAGATCATTGAAGCTAACGACAAAATCGAGATCGCTATCAGCTGTATCCTCGCCTCGGGCAACAGAACCAATGAGATATAGTGCCTTGATATTATAGTGCTTACATTTCTCGGCAATTTGATCTAGATGTTGCTCTATATTCATAAGTTTTGTTCAAGCTGACTGAATTAATTGTAATTTTTACACAAACTTTTCAATGCTTGCGATCAGCTGAAGGATAGTACTTCGCGCCCCGCATAGCGCCTCGCCTCTGGCGCGATCGCATTTATAATATAGAGAAATTCCTTCTTGGTTGCCATACCTTGTGACTATTTTTTCTTATCCATGAAGTACTCTGCCACAGCCTGGTACGCAGGAAGTGAGGTAGGGTCAATCTCAGCATTTTTGGCCACAGGGAAAGACGCGAAGCGTACAATGACCATTTCTGCTGTAGGATCGACATAGATTGTTTGACCATACACACCCCGAGCAGCAAAAGCGCCATGCTTGTTATGCAGTATCCACCACATACTCTTATAGCTGCCACCTGGCAAAGTTTTATAGCCTGCTTGGGCAAAAGCATTTTTATCCCCACCAGCCTGGATGTTATCAACGACTACTTGAGGAAACAGACGCTCACCATTAAGAACACCTCCATTTAACATCAGTAACCCAATTCGACCTAAATCACGCAGACCAGAACTAAGTCCGCCGCCGGCAAAAGGCGTACCTTTGCCATCTACGGTCATATAAGCATCTTGTTCTGCACCTATCTTGCTCCAGATCCGCTCAGATATAAGTTGAGTAAGTTTTTTTCCTGTAACACGTGAGATAATCCAGCCTAGAGTATCTGTATTAATGGTCTTATAACCAAAGGCGTCACCGTGAACCCCATCTTGCTGCACTGTTTGCAGATATTCAAAATAGCCGTTTGGTCCTTTATAGTCTTGGGGCTTGGGCAATGGGCTGGCAGCAGCTGAATATATCCATATATCTGCCTTAGGATCGGAGTAGTCCTCACTGTACTTAAGTGCGGTGGTCATATCCATAACCTGGCGCACAGTCGCACTCCCAAACGCGCTATTTGTAAGTTCTGGCAAAATAGAAGAGACCTTTGCCGAATCGTCAAGCTTACCCTCTGCCACAAGCATTTCGGCCAATAGTCCGGTCAGTGATTTTGTCATCGACATCGCGGCATGCTTACCGGTTTCGTTCAAACATCCAAAATACTTCTCGTATACAATTTTACCCTTGTGCAAAACAAGGATACCGTCTGTGTAGTTAGATGAGAGAGACTGTTCCCATGTCATGGATTTGCGACTACCAAGGGGCGTAAATCTCACAGCGTCGATGCCTTCATCGATCTCATATTCCAAGGGTATTGTCGAGCCGATACCGCGACTGATTTGTGCAGTTGGCAGCAATTCTCGTATATGACACACTGTCCAGCGCAACTTGGGAAAACTAAAGTAATTTGATTCGGGCTGCATGATTAGCTTGTTAGGCGGTGGAGGAAAGCCTTGCATCCAGCCCAGTTCTCTAGGGTCAGATTTTTCTGCACTAGGGAATTCGTCATGCTGAGCTGCTGCATGAGAGAGAAATCCAAAGTACATGGCAATAATCAAAAACAGAAGCTTAAAGTGACTAAATATCAGTGACAAAATTTTTCCTACTACCTCTCAAATGGGCGTAACTATATTTTGTACGGAAACTTTCTAGAAATCATAATTGATTTTAACCTGGCTTTGAATGGTGCGCATGATTTTCCTTCAAGCTGACTGAATTACTTTTAATTTTTATACAAACTTTTTAATACCTGCGATCAGCCGAAGACTGGTACTTCGCGCCCCGCGTAGTGGATCTCTTTGAGATTGCGTATTTCCTTAGTTTATGCGAAATCCCATTTGTAATAGCTAATTGTCAATAGCTCACAGTTTCTAAAGCTATTCCGCGATCATTATTTAACCAATCTTGTCAATTAAAAATTTCAAGGCGATCATTACCCTTGCTAAGAAGTTGATCGAGTTTATCCACTGAACTAAATCTGAACTAAATTATTAGGGAATCATAGGACTTTTTAGGTTGTTCTGGGGAGTTGATAAGTCTTTATATTCCCAAAAATAATCTAGCAAAGATTTGATATTTCTAGCTATTAAGCTTGCTTCAAAGAAAGGGATTCAAAAATTGGTCAACTGACTAATATTCCGATCGCCTAACGTTAAAACAACACCAATCTCGGCGTTTCCAAAGAGCTGCTACGGTCCAACCATGGGCTTCGACAGTTTCAGCAATGGCATCTGCTTGGTTAAACAAAATGCCGCTGAGAATAGCCCAACTATGTTCATGGGTAATTTTGTTGAACTTGGGAAACAGCTCGATGATGGTGTCTGCCAAGATATTGCAGACAATACCGTCTACAGGTTTATTGGTGGTGAATAACAATTCATCGATACTCCCTTCTGTGATCGCCAATTGTGATTCATTGAGCTGATTGAGTTGAGCATTACTCCGGCAAGTTTTAACCGCCAGGGGATCGGTATCAACTGCATAAACTTTTTTCACTCCTAACAATAAGGCTCCAATCGCAAGAATCCCTGAACCACAACCAATGTCAGCTAAAACTAGTTTATTTGATTTAGTATCTTCTTCCCCCAATCTCATTTCTAACGATTCTAAACATAGCTGAGTGGTGGGATGAGTACCTGTACCAAAGGCAGCTCCTGGATCAAGACGCAACAGTAATCTTGACGAGTCGCCTGGGTCATCTAGCCAAGCAGGATAGACTAAAAAGCGAGCGCCAATTGCTTGCGGTTGCCAATATTTCTTCCAATTACTGCTCCAATCTTCTTCTTCAATCAAATTCCACTTTATTTCAGGAGGTGATGTTTCTAACATAACGGCGTCCTGATTTAACGAGACAGATAAAGAAGACAGATCCAACGACTGTGCGACAAGCTCGGAAATATAAGCTCGAATCAAACTCAATTCGTCTTTGGTTTCGGTAGCAGCTCCCGAGCAACCAAATTTATCAAGTCGCCAATAAACTGACTCTTCTAAAACTGGGTCGCAAAGTACAATAATCTCCCACCAGCGATCAGACATGTATTTCTCCCGAGTATGGGTTTGCTAACAACAATAGATCTAAGATAGCTTAACCGTATAGGCATCTCTAACCCCAGCTACCTTAGTAATTTCTTGTAAGATTCCTTCCGGTAGTGGATCATCAAGGCTCAATACCATTACAGCATCACCTCGCACGATTTTGCGCCCTACTTGCATACTCGCAATATTAACATTGTAACTTCCTAGTAAGGAGCCAATTTTCCCAATAATCCCCGGCATATCTCGATGCAGAGTAAATAGCATATAGCCACTGGGAGGCACGTTAATCGGAAATTCGTCTAAATTGGTAATTCGCAATTCCTCACTTCCAAATAAAGCTCCGGTAACAGAATGTTTACCATTTGCCCCTTCTGCTTCAAGATGCAGTGAGCCCCCAGAATAGTCTTTCACCGCCGCATCTTTCGTTTCAATTACTCGAATCCCCCGTTCTTGGGCTTCGATATTAGCATTTACATAATTGACTCTTTCTCTAAGAGCCTGGGACAAGAGACCTTTGAGTGCTCCAATTACGATAGGTTGACTATCTTGACTGGCTAATTCCCCCTGTAAGCGGATATTTAATAAATCAATTCTGCCTCCAGCCAATTGACCCACCATATTGCCCAAAGTTTCCGCCAAAGTAAGATAAGGACGGAGTTTTTCCATAACATCAGGGTTGAGTCCAGGAATATTAACTGCCGATCTTGCCGGTAATCCGAGCAAGACATCTCTAATTTGTTCGGCAACATCTACTGCTACATTTACCTGTGCTTCTGCGGTAGATGCCCCTAAATGGGGGGTTAAAACCAAGTTAGAACCTAATTCGGTTAGAGGAGATTCTCCTAGGGGTTCACTGGCAAAAACATCTAAAGCCGCTCCAGCGATTTTCTCTTCTTTAATTGCTTGTGCTAAAGCAGACTCATCAATAATCCCTCCCCGGGCACAGTTGACAATACGAACAGTGGGCTTCATTTTTGCCAAGGCTTCGGTATTGATCAAATTAGCTGTTTCGTTGGTTCTGGGAATATGGAGAGTAATATAGTCTGATTCGGAAAATAGCAAATCTAAATCTACTAGACGACAACCCAAGCGTTCTGCCCTTTCACTGGAAACAAAAGGATCATAGGCTAGGAGTTTCATTCCCATAGCGCGGGCTACCGTCGCTACATGAGCGCCAATTTTTCCTAAACCAATGACGCCTAGAGTTTTTTTGTATACTTCATTGCCCATGAATTTTTTCCGTTCCCATTTGCCACCTTTGAGGGATTGATTAGCAGCGGGAACTTGACGGGAAAGCGACAGCATCATTGCCAAGGAATGTTCAGCAGCTGCGATTGTATTTCCTTCTGGGGAATTCACTACCACTATTCCCTGGCGAGTAGCAGCAGGGACATCAATATTGTCTACCCCTACTCCGGCACGCCCAATAATTTTCAAATTTTGACCAGCTTCGATCACTTCTTTAGTTACTTTGGTTCCTGAACGAACCATGATGGCATCATATTCAGGAATAATCGCCACTAATTCTTCAATAGGGAGTTTGGTTTTAACATCTACTTGAGCAACCTGAGAAAGAATATCAATCCCAGTTGGGTCGATTGGATCGGAGACAAGAACTTTTGCCATAGTTGTTTTGTTTAGTATATCTTTTGTTGTAATCACACCATGCAGTAGCTCATTGTAAGGGAAACCGTGCCCTAGTCTGGGAATATGCCACAAAGATTTTCGATTTTTGTGCTGTTGGATTGAGGATTAAACTGCGTATAGTTGGAAAACTATTAAGACTGAGCCGGGGGATGGTCTAATGTCAAGTCTGCTTGAATAGTTATTAATAAGGTTACGGGACAGGGACGAGGGGAACGGTATTATTAATATTACAAATAAGTTTTAAGAAGATTGTTTTTTTGAGAAAAATTAATGTTTATTGTACTAATTATCATCTTAGTTTTGGTTTGAATTACTCTATTCATTTTGAATAGATCGATTACCAATATTGAAGCTCTGTGACATTTTAATTATTTAGTAACTTTAAACTAATATTATCTCTATTGCCGATAATTTGGAGTTATTGGCAATCTCTAATTCATCTTTTATAGCGATCTCAATTTTCGATCAGTTGTACTCTGCAGTAAAATGAGAGCGGTCATTACTCCTAAAAGGTGTGAGAAAAACAACTCTTGATAATTTTATTAGCGGTGACCATTTTTTGAATTCAAAATTCAAACTCGCGCGTTCCCTAGATGAGTAAAACTCATCGGGGTCGCTCGTCAAAATTCAAAGTTCAAAATTGACGAGCGCGGGAAGGGGGCTTCAAAACAAACACAATTCACGCTAAGAAGCCAACAAGATAATCTATAAAGCCCCCTTCTCCCCCTGCTGCGGAAACC
>JASJDR010000154.1 GCA_030065615.1 Xenococcus sp. MO_188.B8
CCAGAGCAAATTATTTTGACAATTACCGATGATGGTATTGGATTTCCCGAAAATATAGATTTTCAGCAGACGGAATCTCTGGGTTTGCAATTGGTTTGTACTCTCACGGAACAACTTGAAGGTGAGATCGAGTTGCAGCCAACTAAGGGTACAAGTTTTGTCATAACTTTTGCTGAATTAGATTATGATGAGCGAGTTTAACCACCCTTCTGGTGAGGCAGAAGGCAGTAGTGCATCAAACTATACGATCACCGCACCCATGGCATTTGGGTATAAAAGAATAATGATAAATCCTACTAAACAAGCATCTCTACGCTTGCTACTGATTTTACCGTTTATCGGGTAATTTTTTGTGGTAGTTATGTTAATTCGCGATCGCGACAGCGACTACTGAAGGTCTCGTGAAGCGCCAGGCTCGCCTGATCGCGATAATAATCCATGATAGCAATAATCGCTAATTAGTAAGTTTAAATTGTTTAATGTTTAATGTTGCCCTGTTCATCCAAAGTTGGATAGGCTTCTCCTCGCCGACGGTACATAGCGGCTAGTTCGGGATAACCCCATTCGAAGATGACACGATTAAAGGTTTCCGAATCTAGATTAACGCGATCATACATCTTGGCTGCTAATCTTTGACGTTGTGCTTCAAACAAAATCACAGCGGCGGCGACAGATACATTGAGAGATTGCACCATCCCCATCATCGGGATAATAATATGTCCATCTACCAACTTAGCGGCTAAATCGCTAACTCCATGTTTTTCTGCCCCCAAAAGAATTGCTGTTGGGCAGGTGTAATCAATATCACGATAGTCTTTTGCTTCTTTACTCAGATGAGCAGCATAGATTTTAAAACCCGATCCTTGAAGATTTGCGATCGCAGTTTTAATATGGTTATGGGTATGAAGTTGCACCCATTTTTCACTACCCTGAGCGACTTGAGAATAAGTAGGAACTTTAATGTTGCTGTTTATACCATGCACTTCAAACACACCAACTGCATCACAGGTACGGATAATCGCCGATAGATTGTGAGGTTTGTGAACATCCTCGGTGACAACGGTTAGATCTGGTTGTCTTTTGCTTAAAACCTGCTTCAATCTCTCATATCTTCTAGGAATCATACTGTTTCGATCATAAGTGATAGTTAATAGGTAGCCAATAGCTGAGATTTTTTCATAAAAACTTTATAAATATACAGTCTAACTTTACTATTTTGACACCTTCATTACCATAAATTTACCTATTATTAGGTATATACTCAAAAAATACCTATTTACACTGACGTAAGTTAGCTCTATAACTATTGAATCTCCTCTTAACTTAATTTAATTATTACTCTGTTTCATAAGATTGCTCTTGATTAATTCAAAAGCAGTCTTTTTTCTTGTCCAAGATTTCAGTTAAGTGATTACACCATCTTTCATGGTAAGTTTATCAAAAAGAGGTTAAACTTTATCTCAACTCTACCTAAACTCTAGTGAATTAACGTATATTAGAGATATAAGAAACAACTTATTATTTTCTTGATAAATTAAATTTTTATTTGAACTTATTATTTCTTCTTAACTAAAGTGTGTGTTGAATAAGACTGCTCTTGATTAATTCAAAAGCGGTCTTTTTTTTATTACGCAGAACCTTTATCTTGATGCATAATATTATGTTTATTTGTAAAAATAAATAGTTTTTAATTTCAGCAACTGTTACATATCAGTATTTATACCTGTTTACAAAAGATTATTCTTTGTTAAAACTAAATAAACTGTAGCGATAACTAAGTTAAATGATCAATAATAAGCTTGATATAAACGCTACAATACAAGGGATAACTAACCAACTATGAGTGACAATACCAACCGGGTTCCACCGTTAGAATCTTCCTTAGATTCTCAATTGACTGAGAATGATGAAAATCGTCCCCATGTAGATATGAAGAATACCCATACAATGGACGCGCGAGAGTCGTCAAACAACCCTCAAATTAGTTCAGAATCTCAGTCTAATGAACGTACACCGAAAAATATTGACTGGCAAAAATTAGCTCATAAACTGCGAGAACATAACCGTAAATTACTGAAGAGAGTTTTTACTTTAGAACAAGAAGCAGCAGAAGCACAAAATCGATGTCAAGAACAAAATGATCAGTTTCTACAAAATAATTTATTAGTTGAACAGCAAGCGGAAAGACTAAATAATCATCAAGAAGAAGTTGCCCATTTGCTACAAGAATTAGAAACTTCTCAACAAAAACTCCAAGAACAACAAGACTTGGCTAAAAATCTTTCCCAACAGTTAGAAATGTCACAACAAGAAACTGCCAAAATAGAAAGAGAATGTGCCAAGCTTCAAGATGCTAATAATGAAAAAGATTATCAGATTTTAGCCGCCAACAAACAAATACAAGAATTACACACTAGGCTGGATCGTCAACAGCAAAATATTATGAAGTATCGAGCTGCCGTAGAAAAATACGTCTCTACAGGGGATTTTTCGCAACCAACTGTAGCTTCATCCTCTTTACCTCGATTCAATAACAGTGAGCCAATCAAATCTTGGTCAGAAACTAATAGTCAATTGAAGAAAACCCCTGTATCTCCAGCTTTAGTTGAAGTTGCGGAGCATTCGGAAGTATCTCCTGCAGTAGCGAAAAAAGAAGCCACTTCTAAAAGCAATTCGAATTGGCCAGCACCAGAAATTGCCAGAGTCAATAAGGAAAATCAACCTAAATCTATTGCTGCGGTACAATTACCTCGTTTTCCTCGTAAATCTTCTTCTTAGACAACCCAATAGCCGCTGTTAGTATAGATTTTTAATATTTGCGTTTTAGTACGGTACAGGAGCAGGGGTAGCAAACCCTCAAACAAAGTAATTCCCCTGTCTTCTCATTCCAGAGGAGAAACAAATTTTCCTAACAGTTTGTCCATTATCAAATGTCAAGCTGAAAGTTTTTGATTAGATGAAACAAAGTATCTAAAGTAAATGCTAAATCTATAGCTTTGGGGAACAGTAAATTCTGATGATTTTGCCTATTTTGATGGTTATGTTAACAAAAATTATCAAGCAGTAGCAGATGCTTTAAACTTGAGTCAGGAGGAAATTGATCAACTTGCTAAAAATTATTTTCGAGCTTCATTTATTGCTCTTGAAGCTCAAGATATTTTGCTCGCAGAGTTGGATAGTTTTGCGGTGCTTTAGATGAAAAAGCTAATTAGTAGTATCCGTTCTAGTTTAGCCATACAGGTTTTAATCGGCTTTGCATTAGGAATTATGGCAGGTGTGTTTTTTGGGGAAATGACTTCTTCATTAGAAATCCTCGGCACCGCATACATTCGTCTGTTCCAAATGCCAGTTATTCCCTATATGTTAGTCTCTTTAATAGCTGGTTTAGGTAAATTAAACTTTAGAACCGCTAAATCATTAGGAATTAATGCTGGACTGACACTATTATTTCTCTGGGCAATAATTATCTTTATTCTGATTGTCTATCCCCTGGGGTTCCCTAATTGGCAATCTGCATCTTTTTTCAGTGAGAGTTTAGTTGAGCCGACAAAAAAAATTAATTTTGTCGAGTTATTTTTGCCATCTAATCCCTTCTCCGCCATGGCAAATACAATCATTCCTTCGGTGGTGACATTTAGTATTGCTGTAGGACTATCTCTGATTATTGTTGATCAGAAACAAGCAGTGATTGAGGTAATGGAAAAATTAAGTGAAAGCTTATTAATTATTACCCGTTTTGTCGCTAAATTATCTCCGATTGGGGTATTCGCGATCGCTGCTAATGCGGCAGGAACCCTCAGAATAGAAGATTTTGGCAGACTACAAATCCACATTATTCTGCACGGTCTAATCTCTCTAGTTCTCAGCTTTTGGATTTTACCAGGATTAATTAGTGTTTGTACGCCAATCAAATATAAAGACATTATCAAGGAAATAAGAGCAGCTTTGGTTACCGCTTTTGCTGTTGCTAATTTATTGGTTGTCTTGCCAATTTTAGTGGACTCCTGCAAAAAATTAATTGACAATATTAGACCTCAAAATGAAAAAGATTTAGACCAATCAAAAATAGAAGATTCTCCCCTCGATGTCATTATTCCGGCTTCTTTTAATTTTCCTAACATGGGAAAATTACTTTCTTTAGCATTTATTCCCTTTGCTGCTTGGTATGTCGGTACACCTTTAACCCCAAGCCAGTATCCTACTTTTATAGTTACGGGAGTACCAGTATTTTTTGCCGATGGTACTCTAGGCACTACTTTTATGCTAAGCCTATTTAAAATTCCCCTCAATATGTTGAATCTTTATATCACAGTGGAAGTATTCACAGGAAGATTTGGCACCTTATTAGCAGGAATGAACACCGTAGCTTTAGGAATACTAAGCACCTGTGCAATGCAGGGTTTAATTCGTTTTAACAAAAGGAAATTAATTCGTTTTACAATAACTTCCATAATTATAATTCTTGTAACTCTTGGTTCTGTACACTTGATCTTTAGCTATGTTTTCCCTGAAAAATATACTAAAAATGAACTTCTTGCCAACTTAGAATTACTACGAGTAAGAGATCCTCAGCCAAGCAAAGTTTACACTGAATTACCCCGGGCAAGGCAAGGGGCAAAAGGAATTGATAGCAACTCCCGACTCGATTTAATTAAAAACAGTAAAATTCTTAGGGTTTGCTATCTCGATCATGCCTACCCATTATCCTACAGAAATAATCAAGGTAACCTTGTAGGCATGGATGTGGAAATGAGTCATCTTCTGAGTAAAGATGTAGGTGTTAACTTAGAATTTGTCCCCCTAGATCATGAAAAAGAACAAGATTTATTAGATTTTGCTCAACTTGCAAAGAGACTTGATAGTGGTTACTGTGATTTAATCATTCCCAGTGTGCCCCTTACCCCGAGAGGTGAAGCCCACATCGATTTTTCCCATAGTTTTGCTACTCGCAGTTTAGGTTTTGTAGTTAGAAGTGAGCAAAAAAGTAGATTCAGCTCTTGGCAAAATTTACAAGCAGAGCCAAATTTAAAAATTGCGATTCCCACACGCAATTCTTACTATATATCTAAAGTTCGAGGTTTACTGCCGAAAGCTAATTTGACTCCCATTACCAAAAGCATTAGAGATTTTTTCGCTACGGATTTTGATCAATATGACGCCTTGGTGCTATCTGCTGAAACAGCATCCTCCTATACTCTTTTATATCCCAGTTATACGGTTGCGGTTCCCCAACCATCAGTCAAGTTTCCCGTATCTTATATTTTGCCAGAGAATAGCTCAGAGCTAAGTGATATTCTTAATGTCTGGCTCAAGTTGAAACAAGCAGATGGCACAATGAATTCTCTGTACAACTATTGGGTGAAAGGTAATGTTAAATCAACTCTCGAACCTCGTTGGTCTATTATTCGTAATGTCTTACATTGGGTAGATTAGAATAATGATCAGCAAAATTTAACTTAGAGAGCGTGTTTGAAAAATATTTGATGTTTGATAGTGTTGCAAAAACCAATATCAACAGCTTTTAGCAACTATCTGCTGAGCCAACTGACTTTTCAGAGATCACATTGCCATTTTCATCTACTTGATATTCAATTACTTCACACTCCTTTTCAATATGATACACATATACAGTTGTGCCGCTGTTGTCTTCGAAACTTGCGATTAACAGTCCCGCTGTTAAAAACGCCAACCCTGGATAAACAGCTAGTGGCGGATAGAGCCCATAATACACACCGTAGGTTCGATAGCCCGGATACCCAACATAGGGTCGTCGCACCACATTCATATTGTAGTAGGAAGGCACCCGTCCGTACACCGTCGCCTCGTTCCCACGAGGACCTTCTATTGTTGCACTACCTCTGCCGCGCGGTCCCACAACAGCTTCGGCTTCCCCACCTCGTGGACCTTCGACTTCTAAATTACCAGCTCCAAAAGGCCCCCGCGTACCATCGATTGAACCTCCCCGTGGCCCATCAGCGTCAATGGTTCCGGCTCCAAAGGGACCACGAGCCGCATCAACATTGCCACCTCTTGGTCCACTAGTTTGCACTCGCCCGCGTCTTTGGGCTTGGGCGGGGAGAGGAATTAGCGCCAAGACCAAAGCTAGTAATAAAGAGGTGGTTCGAATTGTTAGATAATTTGACATCGCGCGACTCCTTACTCATACCATTGCTACTGCTCGATTGACCTGACCGAATAATCTGTGATCCGAGATTCCCACTGAATGATTTTTAACTCTCCATCCTGCACTTCAATCACATTGCGCCAAAGAAGATTCGAAATAGTTTCAATATTTCCTTTCACAATACGATCAACAGTTGTCCCCGTTACAGTAGCAACTTGTCCTTCAATTGCAATGCTATCAATGTCTAAGTCGATTTCATAACTATCGAGACCAACAAAACCATTGTCAAAGAAGGTTCTGAAATTTTCGATCCGTACCAGTGCTGGCTCAACACCAATTTCAGAGGCAATCGCAATACTGGCATCTTCATCAATATATTTTACCAATTGCTCAACATTCCCTTCGTTGGTATGAGCTTTTTTCGCTAAAAATGTGGAACTATATCCTAAATTGAAATTTAGGAGCTCCAAAATTAATTTTATCTACTTAATACTATTGAAAAGTTCGCTTATAAGCTTGTTCTAACTCCTGATATCGATCAAAATTATTTTGGGAACGTAATTTTCTGAGACGAACTTCTACCATCAAACGCGCATCAGAACGAGTAATCGGCTCAAACTTAAAACCATCTGTGCTAATAGTTACCAAAAAAAATAGACGTTGAGCATAAAGAGTTGTAAATAACTCCTGATTATCTTCAATCAAACAAATTCGATAAAGAAGTCCGAAATTAGGATGGTTTAGATAGGTTTCGTTGCTCTGCTTATCCACTGACAAACTTATTGATTTCATTCTGGTGTTGCTCAGAGAGACCCCGTCGTTGTACGACTGGATTTCCTCTGACTTCTTAAATATTCCCCAAATTATAATCTCTTCGAGTACTTTGGGGAAAACTATAACAACAACAAAGTCAATATGATAGCTTAAAAACAACAAAAACTACATATGGCGTACTTAAAACTTAATATTCTCGAAAAAACACCATATGTATTGTGAATATAGGTTATAGTATTATCACCAAAGACAACTAACTGGTTTGAGTCCCCAATTATATGCAGCAAATCCCAACCCTACCAATTATTACGTTGCCCAAAACACCGAAAAACATTCAAGTAGTTCGCAGAGATGGTTCTACTACCGATCTAAATATCACTAAGATTCGCTCTGTAGTCGAATGGGCTTGTTATGGGAAAGATGTTAATCCCATTACTCTAGAAGCTGGATTGACTACTAGATTAAAAAATGGCGTCACGACCAGAGAAATACAAGATAATTTAATTGATTGTGCTCTGGGAATGTGTAGCCCTCAAGAACCAGAATGGCGTTACGTTGCGGGAAGACTCCATATCTGGAGTTTGTGGAAGGATACTCTAGTAAGTCGCGGTTATGGATACGATAATTACTCTCAAACAGTCGCGTTTCAAGTTGCCGCAGAGCGATATGATAAAGCTATTTTAAAATATTCTCCTGAGGAATTGGCAGTAGCAGGTTCTTGGATTAATCCAGATTGGGATCTCGATTATGATTATGCCGGAGCCGTCTTGCTCACAAAAAGATATTTGTTACAAGATGAGTTACCTCAAGAGGCTTATCTAACCTGTGCTTTATTACTTGCTCAAGTAGAAAAACCAGAAAATAGATTAGCTGTTGCTAAACAATTTTACACTGCGATCGCCGAAAGAAAGATATCTTTGGCCACTCCCATCCTCGCTAACCTGAGAATACCGAATGGTTCTCTTAGTAGTTGCTTCATTGTCGCGATGGATGACAATTTAGAGAGTATTTTTAGCGAAATTACTAATACAGCGAGAATTTCCAAGAATGGCGGTGGTGTAGGCGTTAATGTTTCGCGGATTCGCGCTACTGGTAGCTGGGTAATGGGCAAAGAGAAAGCTTCTGGTGGTATCGTACCCTGGATCAAGTTACTTAATGATACCGCGATCGCGGTTAACCAGGGAGGCCGCCGAGCTGGTGCAGTTACTGTGGGCGTAGATATTTGGCATCTTGATGTACCAGAGTTTCTGGAGATGCAAACCGAAAATGGCGATCAACGGCGCAAAGCCTATGATGTGTTTCCCCAATTAGTAATTCCTGATGAGTTTATGCGTCGGGTAGAAGCCAAAGCAGAATGGACTTTCGTTGATCCCTATGAGGTGAAACATCAACTAGGAATCGAGTTGGCATCTCTTTGGGGTCAAGGGTTTGAAGAAGCTTATGCTCAAATAGAATCTGAACTAGGCAAAAAGATTAAGCTTTATAAAAAAGTTAACGCTCGCCAACTCTTTAAAGAGATAATGCGATCGCAAGTTGAAACAGGAATGCCCTATTTAGCCTTTAAAGACACGATCAATCGGGCAAATCCGAACAAACATGAAGGTTATATTCCTGGAGTTAATTTATGCTGTGAGAGCTTCTCTAATGTTAAACCAGGAGTGGAAGGACATTCTTGTAATCTGGTATCCCTTAATCTTGCCAATGTTGCAGAAACAGAAATACCCCATATCTGTCAGCTAGCAGTTAGGATACTCGATAACACAATTGATATTACTAGTCCTCCCTTTGCCGCTAGTAAAGCCCATAATGACAAATATCGTACCATTGGTGTGGGGGCTATGGGATTAGCAGACTGGTTAGCCAAACGCAGCCTTACCTATAGAAATATTTCTGAAATTAGTGCACTCTTTGAAGAAGTTGGTTATTGGTGTACCAAAGCTTCGATGGCATTAGCCAAAGACAGAGGTGCTTATGCCGCTTTTCCTGGCAGTGAATGGAATAAAGGCAAGTTAATCGGTGCCAAACCGGTGGAGTGGTTTTTAGAACATGCTCAAAATAAGGAGCGCTGGGTAAAATTAGCCCAAGATATTCAGCAATATGGGATTCGTAATTCCCATATTACCGCGATCGCGCCTAATACTTCTTCTTCTTTAGTACAGGGTTGTACTGCTAGTATTCTTCCCGTTTATAGTAAATTCTTCTACGATAAATGGGCTAAAGGTACCGTTCCGATCGCTCCACCTTTTATTAAAGATTCTTTCTGGTTTTACCACGAAAACAAAACTCTCGATCAGAAACTTGTGATCAAAGCAGTCGCTACTATTCAACAATGGATTGATACGGGAATTTCGATGGAATTACTGTTTAATCTCAATCAAGGGGTATATTTCCCCGATGAACCGGAAAGAGCCCTCAAAGCTAAAGATATCTTTGAAACACTCTTGATGGCATGGCAAGAAGGCTGCAAAGCTGTTTACTATATCCGTACTGTTCAGAAGGATGATTTCAAAGAATCTAGTGATGATTGTGTAGCTTGCGCTAATTAGTTTGCTAATTAATTTCAGTAATTAGTTATCAGTTGTTAGAAACTAAAGAAAATGAAACCAAGAACATTACAGGAGCGTAGTTATTTGAACAGTTTGCTCTTCCAGTTGCCAGGAATTAGTCTTCAAACAAGATTTTGATTCCAGTGATATCTCTGGGGTCGTAACGGATCGAAGGTTGTACATCTCTGGCAACCCCAGAAACAATTGGGCACCTCGATTAATATCAATTTAGAAAATGCCTAAGACGCATAATATCTCGTAAGGGCGAACAGCCCTTCGGGTTCTCCACTTTTCTCAAGTCGGGAAACCCGCCCAACGAAAGTGCTTCACCGTTCGCCCCTACAAACTATCTGTCTTACTCAAAAACTGAAACGATATAATTGCCTTGTTGCGAATCAGTTAGGCTTGAAAGCATTAATTTTATAAAGCTATTCTCAATAAGATTTGAATTTTTCGAGGTGCTTAATCATTAGTTACGAAGACTTCGTTAGTAATCTTCTAAGTAATGGAAACTATTTTGGAAATACTGCCTTGGAACAGCTTACTCAAATTTAGGAATACATCTTTTAGTTCTGATGCGTTTAATGCTGAAATTGATGCGTTTTCTATTTGTGCTCAATTACTAGAAGCTTTTGAGAAATGAAGCAATGGTAATTCTTGTTATATTTCACATGTTTTCATATTTCAGATGTTTTCTGGGACAGATTGATAGTGTAGTAATCTAAAGATGGTCTTCCTTGACCTTGTCGCCATCTAGCATCTGATTCCCAAGCACCATTTTCTGACTCTCGCTTGCGGGTGTGAACGGTGAGTTGATTATTTTCAAATTTGAGGAGATTATATTGCCAGGGTGTAGCGGTGACTAACTCTCCAGTGGATGCGCCGAAGGTTCCAGCACAGATGATGTCGAGTTTGCGTCCGTTAGAAGTATGGTCGTATTTATAGAGACTGTTTTCAGCTTTGTGGATGTGACCATGAAGAGCAAGACGGAAGCCAGCTTGTGCTAAGCGTTCCATAAAGCCACGATCTTTGATTCGATCCTCATCAGGACTGTCTAGGGGATGATGCCAAACGGCAATCTTAAGGCAGTCTCTGTAGAGTTCTTGATTTTGGCTCACCTGGTTAAGAGCGTTAGTAAGCGCCTGGGGGTTAATGTTGGCATCTTTTTTTTCAAGACGATCGAGTTTCCAAGCCGAATTCAAACCTAAAAATAACAGCTTTTGGCTTGGTAAGTACTGTAAAATCCCCTGATCCTCATAATCTAATGGATAAGGTTGATCTTTGATGCTCTTATAAAAGCTGATGAAGTGGTCAAATCGACGTTTACGTCGCGTCTCATCTTCTTTTATGATACCGTTTTCTTTATACTGAGCTTTATCGGCAAGCGCCCAGTTCAGATCGTGGTTGCCAGGAACAATGACAATTTGTGATGTCTGAATATGGAATTGTATACAGAGCTTATTTATAAAAGACTTGGCAGCTTGGTATTCTTCAGGGGTAGATTTGTTAGCAATATCACCGGAGAGGATTAGACAATTGAGTTGGTTAATGTCCAGTTCCTCGCGTAGATCTTGAGCAAGTTGTCCAGACCAAAGGTTTGCTTGGTCGAGGGTGCCAAAGTGAAGATCGGAGAGGTGGAGAATGTACATTAGGCTATTAGTAATAGGCTGGGCTGGTGGGATATGGATTTGAGGTTTTTTTGGTTTGATATTGTAGTATTGGCAGCGAGCTTGAACTTTTTTGAGAGCGTTCATAGCATGGTAAAAAGTATTGCTATTATCCGCTGTATTCAATAACAGAGTTTTGGGATCATAGGGCATACTGATTCTTTCATATGCAATAACTGCATGAGTGCGAACACTATGGTCTTCATCTTTCAGAGCTTGGATTAAACTTGAAATTACTGCTTCAGTACCAATTTTCCCAAGAGAGTCAACAATATGACTCCGAATACTAGGATCTTCATCTTTAAGCCTTTGGATTAAAATTGGAATTGCTGCTTCACTGCCAAGTTCGGCGAGAGCATTAGAAACACTCCAACAAACAAAAGAGTCACCATCTTCTAGCGCTTTAATTAGTGGAGAAATTGCTCTATCATTGCCAATTTTACCAAGAGACTCAGCTACAACACTACGAACAAAAGAGTCACCATTTTCTAGCGCTTTAATTAGTGGAGAAATTGCTCTATCATTGCCAATTTTACCAAGAGACTCAGCTACAACACTACGAACAAAAGAGTAATCATCTTCTAGCGCTTCAATTAGCGGAGAAATTGCCGCTTCAGTTCCTATTTTTCCTAGAGCTTCTGATGCTCTCTGAAGAACAGAATAATCTTCATCAGAAAGAGCATTGAGCAGACCGGGAATGACCGCTTCGGTTCCTATTTTCCCCAGAGCTTCTACTGCTCTCCAACGAACAAAAGAATCTTGATTATAGATAAATTTAATTAACTTTGGAATAACTATGTCAGATTTTGTTAGTCCCCAAAGTCGTATTTTGAGTAACTCAGGAACCTCTAAAGATAATACTAAATCAACAGTTTCTTCCTGCCACTGGGATCTGATTTCTCCTGCCAACCTTGCCCCTAGCTGCCAATCTACCTCCAAACCTAACTTCACAACTCGCACCGCCTGGGTGCGATCTCCTACGATCCCCAACACTAGCGCTATAGTTTCAGTCCATTTCAGATAATTCAGATAGTCCCACTTCAACTCATCATCACTAAGACTGGGTAATTGCCGCAACAAGTTTTCTGCGGCGTAATATTCCTGAATCAGTTGATGGCGAAACGCAATCTGATTTTCAGCACCCCGTTGAATCAGATGATACTTAAGTAGATCATCCAACCAAGAAATAGCAGAATCTGCCGGATAACTAACTTTACCTTGCAGAAACTCTGCTAACTTTTCCTCAGCTTCATGTCGAGAAATAGCAACTTGAATCTCTGTCTGAGAATTCCCCTGAGTCATAGTCCAGGCTAAACATTGTAATAACCGACTCCACCAACGGCGGGACTCCTCAGAAACTGGGATATCCTGTTTCAGTTTGAGGTTATAACTTTCGGTAAAGCGTCGAAACACCGAACCCAAATTGGACGGTACACTGTTGTCATTACTAACAAACACAGAACAAAGCATCCACAATAGCAGAGGGGTTTGCCCAAACTCCCGCAAGCGATTTCCCAACTGCTTCAGCATTTGCTCTCCTTGTTCGGGCAAATAGGCGTTAACAAACTCTCGCATCTGGGTTTCTGTTAGGGGTAGCATTTCCAGCTTCTTGGTAATTTTGAGATCTCCTCCTATCCCCAAATCCCGCGTTGTGAAAATCATTGGTGTATGGGGATAGTCTAAGCGAAATCTCCTTACCTCCTGTCGTGCTTTTTCTGTCGATAATTCATTAAATCCATCCAAAAGCAATAATAAATTTCTCTTAAGCAGCCAATTTTTCAGTGTGGCTTCATCAAGATTCAAATTTGGGTCGTGTTTATGCAGAAATGCCCTTATTCTGGACAGCAAAGAAGTTTCAAGGTAGCGTAACTCAACCAAGACAGGAATCTTTGATTCAGGCTGCGATTTCGCTTTTTCAGCCTCTTCCAACAATAAACGTGCTAAAGCAGTGGATTTTCCCGAACCTGGACGACCTACCAACAAAACATGGTCAGAGGCATATTTTCGTAACCCTTCGAGAACGGTGAACTGTTCTGTTTTTTCTTCTCTTTCCTCTCTTTTTTCCTGCTCCGATTCAACTGTTTGTACCCTTAAACCTAAATCTAACAGTCGAGAGTTTAGGTTTTGCCTCTGCTGCTTTGTTCCCACTACGTTAGTGACCGTGTAAATGTTCCACCAGTCGGCATAATTAGTACAAATTGATTCGAGATAGGAATTCCAGTTAACCATCTGTGGCACTCATCAGGTAAAGGAAGACTATGAACGCAAATAGTCGATTATTAGCAACTATAACAATCCTAAACGAAATGAGAGAGTTAGTGTGGCGTGAGGCTCCGAAGGATAAGGGTTAGAATTCTCATCGGATTGAACCTAAAACCTAATACGGAAGTCAAGAGTTAAAAGTCTTTTAGGGCAAAGGGTTCAAGCTTTTTGGATGGGTGTCATATTTACGCCCATTCTAAGATCTAAAACATAATTCAATTAAGTAGATACACAAAATTAATTTGCACAAGTACTTATCAATTATCAAACTTTTCATTAACCACTAGACCGAGAATTTCTTGATCATATTTTTCAATTAGTTTTTTGGTTTCAAGTAGTTTTTCGGGATTGGTAAATCCGATTCTACCAACTAAAATAATCCCATCAGTAACTTGACTAATTTTCAGAGCATCAGGAGATAAATCCATTGCAGGAGTATCAAAAATTACCAAATCGTATTTTTCCTTAATACAACTAATAAATTTTTGCATTTGTTCTGATTCCCATAAAGATAAATAATTTTTGACCATAGAACCAGCGGTAATTACATCTAAATTAAGCTGAGGAGATTGAACGATATCGTCAAATTCTGCTTCTTGTTTTAAGATATCAGTTAATCCTAAATTATTATATATTCTCCAAATTTCTTTTTGTCTAGGAGTCTGGAGATTGGCATCAATAATTAAAACTTTTTTTCCTAATTGAGTTACTAAAGCTGCTAAGTTAGCAATAAATGTTGATTTCCCTTCTGCAACAATAGAACTAGTAACAGTAATTAATTTAATAACTTGATCTGCATTGGTTAGCTCAAAATTATCGTAAAATATTTTATAGGCTTCACAAGCAACAGAATAAGATGCCTCTAAAACAAATTTTTCTGGGGCAACTGGTTGTAAACGACGAGCAATCTGAAAATCAGACTTTCTTAAGTTAGGAATTTCTGCTAAAACTTTTGAGTCTGATAATTGGCTCATTTCTTCACTAGTTTTTAGAGAAGGACTTTTACTTTCTAAAGCTAAAACAGCAGCTAAAGCAAAAATAAATCCTAGCCCAATACCACTCGCCATAATTATTTCTTTATTCCAGAATGCTAAATTGTTTTTTACTTGAGCTGGAGTAATTACTTTAATATTCGCAATATTTTGTCCTGATAAAATTTCTAATTGCTGAGATTCATTTGCTAGCTTATCATATTGTTCTTGAGCTTTTTTTTGCTTCGTTCGTAATTCTTTGTATTGTTGTTTGATTCCTGGTGCGATCGCCTTGTCTTTTTGATAGCGTTCTTTGTCTATTTCCCAACTTTCTATTTTAGTTAACCAAGATTTTTTTTCTGCTTCAGAAGCAACTAATTGCTCGGTAATTTCTGGAATAGAACTATTATTTTGATTAACTGAAATGTAGTTTTGATTGAATGAATTACCATTATTAATTTGCGCTTCAATTTTTGCTTTTTCTTGTTGTAAATTAATAATAACTGGACTTTCTTCACTAAAACGGGCACGTTCTTCTATCAGTTGAGATTCAATTTCTTGTAATTTATTTAAGAGTTTTTGTTGTTCAGGAGATTCTGAAAGTTGATTAGAAGCTGGAGCTTGGTTTCTATTAAGACCTAGTTTGGATTTTAGCTCGTTAATTTTGGTGTCAATCTTTTGAATTTCAGATTCGGCAGATGCAATATTATCCTCAATTTCTTTAATCTTATTCGTAAGATATTCTGGCTTAGATTCTAAGATATTAGGATCATATTCTGTTAATAAATTATTTAACTTGCTTGCTATTTCTTTACGGTTCTTATCGGCTAAAGCTAATTCTTGATGAATATTGCCTTTAATATCTTCTATGTTGCTCAGACTAGTTGCAGTATGTTCTGTTTTATAGGATTCAATAACAGAATCAACTACAAATTTGGAACTATTAATATCTTTGCCTGAATAGGTAATGTCAATGATACCTGTACGGGAATCATTTTTGATATCTAATTTGTTGATAAATCGATTATAATTTGGCGATTCACTATAATCATCAGATACTTTAAGTTTCTCGAATAATTTTTCGGTTGAGATTGTCGAGGTGACTTCAGTATTTTTCTTGTTTTTTTGAGCGGTATTATCTTGATTATTGTTATTAGAATTTTTGTTGGTGGTGAAGGAATTAATTAGATCTTTGTTAGGAGATTCCAGTTGAATTTTACTGTTGACAGTATAGACTCTTTCTACTTTGATAGCTGTCATAATTGCTAACATCATAGTTAATAGAAAAATTCCGATCGCTGGGAACCGATAGTATTTCAATATTAACCAATATTTTTGCAAAGTTTTTTTAGTATAAAGCATTAGATTTTAAATTATTAAAAGTTTTATAATATGGAGTTTTAACTCCAATCTTGGCATATTTCTTGAGTTACATGGTAAAGATTGGATAAAGAATAGTAGCAATTACTTAGAGAATTATTGAACAACATCTGACGGGGAAATTAAAATTTAAAAGCTCCTGACAGGAAAGGCAGAATAATTAGTTAACTTTCCCTGTTTCCGTAGCTTCTCTTGCTCTCAAAGCTTCCCCTGCTCTCGAAATTTCCCCTGAGCTTCCAACCCGCTTCTTTACAGATAGAGAAAAATCTCATAAAAATTATTAAAACTTAATAAAGATCGAAGAAGATCCCGCACTCTGATAGACTTTTCTCTTGAGTAGGCATCGCCATACCAGGGAACAATATTGCACTAGGGAGGAAAATCTTCGTGGAAAAAACCCTCGGATTAGAAATTATTGAGGTAGTAGAACAAGCTGCGATCGCCTCTGCCAAATGGATGGGTAAAGGCGAAAAAGATACTGCTGATGAAGTAGCAGTAGAAGCTATGCGAGAGCGGATGAACCAAATTTACATGCGGGGACGCATCGTAATTGGTGAAGGAGAGCGAGATGACGCTCCGATGCTCTATATCGGGGAAGAAGTCGGTATTTGTGCCCGCGAAGATGCTAAAGAATACTGTAACCCCGATGAATTGATTGAAATCGACATTGCAGTTGACCCCTGTGAAGGAACTAATTTAGTTGCTTATGGGCAAAACGGTTCAATGGCAGTTTTAGCGATCGCGGAAAAAGGTGGTTTATTTGCAGCACCAGATTTTTACATGAAAAAATTAGCTGCACCTCCAGCAGCTAGAGGTCATGTGGATATCACTAAATCGGCAACTGAAAACCTCAGAATCATCTCAGACTGCTTAAATCGTTCTGTCGAGGAGTTAGTCGTAGTCGTTATGGATCGTTCTCGCCATAAAGACTTAATTAACGAGATTCGCGCAGCTGGAGCCAGAGTAAGACTAATTAGCGATGGAGACGTATCTGCTGCATTATCTTGTGCTTTCTCTGGAACTAATATTCATGCTCTAATGGGGATTGGTGCTGCACCAGAAGGTGTAATCTCAGCAGCCGCTATGCGTTGTTTGGGTGGTCACTTCCAAGGTCAACTAATTTACGATCCTGAAGTCGTGAAAACCGGTCTGATTGGCGAAAGTAAAGAGAGTAACCTCGCTCGTCTTGCAGAAATGGGCATTACCGATCCTGATAAAGTTTATAATGCGGAGGAGTTAGCTAGTGGTGACACAGTCTTATTTGCTGCTTCTGGTATTACTCCCGGGACTTTAATGAACGGAGTTCGCTTCTTCAAAGGTGGGGCTAGAACTCAAAGTTTGGTTATTTCTTCCCAATCAAAAACTGCTCGTTTTGTGGATACAGTTCATATGTTTGAAACACCCAAAACTATACAACTGAATTAATAACTCTCCTATCACCGAAGTCAGTCGTCTCCATATTGGGGGCGACTGCTTTAAAAATTATGAATCATAAATTATAAATTCTAAAACACTTTTTGATCCTAAACTTATAACGAAAACCCTTGAGAATCGAGAAATGAATATTATTGTTGTTGGTCTTAGTCACAAAACTGCTTCTGTAGAAGTGCGCGAGAAATTAAGTATTCCCGAAGCCCAAATCGAGGAAGCGATCGCTCACTTAAGGAGTTATCCCCACATAGAAGAAGTGGCGATTATCAGTACTTGTAACCGTCTGGAGATTTACAGTATCGTCAAAGAAACGGAACAAGGTGTTAACGAAATTATTCAATTCTTAGCGGAAAAAGCTCGGGTATCTCTCTACGAATTACGCAAACATTTATTCACTCTGCTGCACGAAGATGCTTTGCGCCACCTGATGCGGGTTGCTGGAGGATTAGAAAGTCTAGTTTTAGGTGAAGGTCAAATTCTCGCTCAAGTAAAGAATACCCATAAATTAGGGCAAAAATATAAAGGTTTAGGTCGATTATTAGATCGTTTATTTAAACAAGCAATCTCCACAGGAAAAAGAGTTCGCAGCGAAACTAGCATTGGTACAGGAGCTGTTTCTATTAGTTCGGCTGCGGTAGAACTTGCTCAGATTAAAGTAACGGATTTAACTCCCTATCGCTTTACCATTATTGGTGCAGGGAAAATGGCTTGTTTACTGGTGAAACATTTGCTAGCTAAAGGCGCCAATCAAATTGCAATTGTGAATCGTTCCCATCGTAGATCCCAAGAATTAGCCAAGAAATTTCCCCAAGCCGAGTTACAACTTTATCCTTTATCTGAAATGATGAACGCGATCGCAGATTCTGATATTGTATTTACTAGTACTGGTGCAACCGAACCCATATTAAATCAAGCTAAACTAAAAGCTAATCTGCCTGAGAATAAGTCTTTGATGCTTATTGATATCTCTGTTCCCCGTAATATTGCAGCGGATGTTAAACAAATGGAGCAAATACAAGCTTATAACGTGGATGATCTCAAAGCAGTAGTTGCCGCCAATCAGGAAAATCGTCGTCAAATGGCGCAAGAAGCTGAAGGAATTATTGAAGAAGAAGTTAATAATTATATGTTGTGGTGGCGTTCTTTAGAAACTGTTCCTACTATTAGTTGTCTCCGCAGTAAAGTAGAAGGAATTAGAGAGCAAGAATTAGAAAAAGCTTTGTCTCGTCTTGGGTCAGAATTTGGCGAGAAACATCAAGATGTGATCGAAGCCTTAACTAGAGGAATTGTGAATAAGATTCTCCACGAACCAATGGTGCAGCTGAAATCACAGCAGGACATTGAAGCTCGCCATCGCTGTTTACAATCTCTGCAAATGTTATTCAATTTAGATATCGAAGAACAAAGGGTTTAACTAATTCAAAAGTCAGTAGAGACGTTGCATGGACGCGAAGCTTATGCGCGACGCGAAGCTAGTCCTTTAGGGCAGCGGTATCCTTTAGGAAATCCTTTAGGGCAACGTCTCTACAAAAGCGGTGCGACCCTGACGAGGTTCCCTCGTCTAAGGAACGCGCACCAAGAGAAGTCAAAAGTCACCCACCCCCAACCCCTCCTCGGAGGGGAGCAGGAGGGGAAGTCAAAAGTCAAAAGTTTTGAAGTAAAAGTAGGGTGGGCAATATTAATTAACCAATATTTTATTGAGTTGCAGCCGAGGCTTGCCCACCTCACAAGATTAGCAATTACGCAGATGCACTATAGGTAGATTGCCAATGTCCAACACACAACATCAGTGGGGTAAAAATCTTCATTTTGCCTAAGAGAGCGTGTTTGAAAAATCATAGAATGAGTCAAGAAACTTAGAACTAGGGAAAAATACTCTTCTATAATGCGCCGAAGTTACGATACCGATCTAATT